>NZ_JBSHFH010000053.1:48316-52686 GCF_053617235.1 Streptomyces sp. NPDC055749
CCGACACACCCCCCCATCCCCCCTGTGGGGCGCCCGGCGTTTCCCCCGCCCCCCCCCCGGGCACCCCCATCCGGTCTACCCGGGGGGGGGGCGGGGTGGTGTGCCCCCCCCCCCCACCGAAAGGGGTGAACCGTCGTAACTTTCCCGCCCCGGTAGCGTTCTGTCGCGCTAAGGAGCCGTGAAGTTACGCACGGTCAGGCTGCGGCCAGCTCCTTGCGGGCCTCTCTGCGCACTGCGGCGAGCAGCGGATCGAGCGCGGAGCGAGGACACCGGGTCCTGGAAGACCACCTGGAGGTCCGCCGGTCAATTACCGGGATGTGCCCAGGGGTTGGGCCGGCACTTGATGCCTTCGATGTCCAGCGACTTGGTCTGCTGCTGCATCACGGGGGCCAGTGCGCCGGGCGTCCGGCAGCTCACGTGCCCGTACCCCAGCCGGTGGCCGACCTCGTGGTTGATGAGCATCTGACGGTAGGCCAGGAGTTTCTCCGGGCCGAAGGTCGACGAACCCTGGGCCCAGCGGTAGGCATTGATCATGACGCGTTCGGTAGAGGCCGAATCGCAGGAGACATTGTCCTGAGTCGTGTCGAGCCCCGATTTCGCGCACCAGACTCCGGTGGTCCCCGGGCTGGCCAGGGTGATCACGAAATCGGCCTTTCCCGACGAGATCCGCTCGAACGTCATGGCACCGTTGTGTGCCCAACTGCGGTCGTCGTTCAGCGTCTTCTGAACGGCGTCGGCGAATAGCGCGCCGTCCAGGGCGAGACCCTTTTCGACATCGATCCGGTAGCTGTGCTTGGTTCCCTTGCCCGGCGCTTTCGCCAGTCCCGGAACCGCCTCGAATTCCCCGGTGGCCTTCAGCTCGGGAGCGAGCGGATAGGGCTTCGCCATCTTCTGCTCGTACGAGAGCGGCTTGACCTTGGCCACCTTCGGCTGCGGCGTCGGCCGGGTATCGGAGCGGGAGGTGTCCTGGGTGCCCTCGCGGTCCACTCCGGCGGCCCGTGAGGCGCTGCCGGGGTCGTCGGTGTCCTGGGCGACCTGTCCGGCCACCACGACGGCGAGCACGGTGGTGACCGCTGCGGCGGCGATCCCGGTGAAGGTGCGCCCCTTGCCGCCCTTGCCGGATGCGGGACCGTCGGCATCGTCGGCGCCGCCATCGGGCGGCTGTTGGTCGTCCCAGTGGGTGACCGAGTCGTACGGATCGGTGGGCGGCGGGGAGGCGGGCGACGCACCGTCGAACGCGTCGACGAATTCCCGTCGGGGCCCCGGAAGCATCGGGCCCTCGGTCACCCCGGGCCGCATCTCCGAGCGCCGGTCGGCAGCGCGCTGCGCCGCCTCCTGGGCCGACACCTGCCGGGCCACCGCCTGCTGGGCGGACGCATGTGGTGCGGGGTTCTGCTGTGCGGGGGTCTGCTGTACGGGAGTCTGCCCCGTGTCGAACATCTGCGGCGGCGCCCCTCGCGGCGCCCCGCCGCGGGCCGCTCCGGCGAATCCCGCGGGCCCGGGGGGTCCTGCCTGCCCCGGCCGGGCCTGCCGCCCGGTGCCCTGCCAGTCGCCGTACCGCTGCTGCGGCCCGGTTCCCCAGCCGCCGCCGGCCTCACGCTGTTCGGGATGGCCGCCGCGCACCTGCGGCATGCCGTGGAAGGGGGTGTGTCCTTCACCACCGGGCGGCGTGGCGGCTGCGCGCCTGCGCCGTCCGTTGCCGGCCCCGGACGGGGTCGCCCCCGCCGGAGCGGCCCCTGACGGGCCCGTCCCGGGATCGCCGCCCGTGCTCGCGGCGCTCGCGCTCCCCTGGCTCTTGGCCTCGGGGCCCTTTCGGCTATGTCGTCCCACGCCCCGGATCAGCTCCCGCCGCATTCGTCGAGCAGATCCCGGAACGCCTGGGCGACCGTCTCCGGGTACTCCATCATCGCCACGTGCCCGGCCTCGGGCAGTGTCAGCAGCCTGGCGTCGCGAAATGCCGCGGACGCCCTGCGTGCCATCCGGTACGAGACGAGCTGGTCCCGTCCGCCGTACACGAGCTGGGTCGGTGCGAGCACCCGCTCGGCCTGGCGCCACAACCCCTGCTGTCCGCCCAGTGTGTAGGCATCGACGATGCCACGGGCCGACCGCGTCATGGCGTCCCAGAAGTACGGCAGCTCCAGTCGGCGCTCCATTTCCGCCACCGCGTGGCGGAACCCTTCTTCGGAGACCCGTGCCGGATCGCCGTAACAGAGTGCCATGACCCCACGCGTGCGCTGCTCGGCGGTCCACTCCTTGGTGAGCCGGGAGAAGAGGGACGCGACCCCCGGGAGGGCCAGCAGCGCGGTCGGCACGGCGGACCGCTGCACCCGGAGCTCCGGCAGCGCGGGCGAGATCAGTGTGAGAGTGCGCACCAGGTCGGGGCGCACGGCAGCGACCCTGGTGGCGACCGCGCCGCCCAGGGAATTACCGAAGAGGTGGACAGGACCGCGGTCCCGCGCGTCGATCAGCCGGATCACCGCGCGCGCGTGTCCGGTCAGCGAGTAGTTGCCGTCGTCCGGCGGCGGCGAGTCCCCGAAGCCGGGCAGGTCCAGCGCCTCGCTCTCGACCACGTCCTCCAGCAGCGGCATCAGCGCCGACCAGTTCTGGGACGAGCCGCCGAGCCCGTGGACGTAGAGGGCGGGGGCGAGCCCCGTACGCAGCGGCGGCCGGGAGCGGACGTTCAGGGTGAGGCCCGCCAGCGTGACGGAGCTCAGCCTCTCCCCCTCCGCGACCCTGACGGCACTGACCGTGGGGGCCACCGCTGCGGCGGCGGCGCGGGTACCCGGCAGCTCGGTCGAAGACATGCGGCAATGTTACGAGACGATCACGCGCCGGTTCGTGTGTTCGCCGTCACAGACCGCGTAGCGCCTCCGCACGGTTGCTCCTACGCTTCAAGGGAAGGAAGGAAGCCACCATGACGGTCGACCCCAGCGACCCGGACACATTCGAGGACATCCAGCCCGACGAACCGGACCAGGAGACCCCCGATGCCGATGCCGCGGAGCAGCAGGCGGATGTCCAGCAGCGGCGCGACGACCCGCTGACGAGCATCGACCGGGAGCGGGCGAACGAGGCGGATGCGGCGGAGCAGGCCCGCGTTGTCGCCCAGGACGAAGACGATTACCGGTAATACGCCCCGCTTTGTTCTCGGACTCCGTTCATCTGTGGCTATCGCACTCGTCCGGTCCGTGAAATTCTGCGTCCGCGCCGCGCATACCCGGGTTACCCAAAAGTACGATGGCCGCACGGCGCGGCGTGCACGGAACAGCTGTGCTTGAACACAATTTTGGGAGGCGGCGTGACAGCCATCGAGCAGACAGAGGCAGCGCGCCCGCGGGGCACTCGCCTGCCCCGCCGTGCCCGACGCAATCAGTTGCTGGGCGCCGCGCAGGAGGTCTTCGTCGCGCAGGGCTACCACTCCGCCGCGATGGACGACATCGCCGAGCGGGCGGGCGTCAGCAAGCCGGTGCTCTACCAGCACTTCCCGGGCAAGCTGGATCTCTATCTGGCGCTGCTCGACCAGCACTGCGAGGCGCTGCTCCAGGCGGTGCGTACGGCGCTGGCCTCGACGACGGACAACAAACTGCGCGTCGAGGCGACGATGGACGCCTACTTCGCGTACGTGGAGGACGAGGGCGGGGCCTTCCGGCTGGTCTTCGAGTCCGACCTGACGAACGAGCCCGCGGTACGGGAACGGGTCGACCGGGTCTCGCTCCAGTGCGCCGAGGCCATCTCCGACGTCATCGCCGGTGACACGGGACTGTCCAAGGACGAGTCCATGCTGCTCGCTGTAGGCCTCGGCGGTGTCTCCCAGGTGGTGGCCCGCTACTGGCTCTCCAGCGGCTCCAGCATCCCCCGCGACACGGCCGTACAGCTCCTGACCTCGCTCGCCTGGCGGGGCATCGCGGGATTCCCGCTGCACGGCACGGATCAGCACTGACGTTCGGCGGGCGGTCCCGGACCCGCGTGTACCACCTCCGGTGTTCGCTGCGGGCGTTGCCGGTCGGGCCGTGACCGCCCCCCTCACCGGGCTAATGTGTGCTGCGTACGGCGCGGTTCAACGCGCAGGGACTGACCGTCGGAGGGACATAGCCGTGGAGGTCAAGATCGGGGTGCAGCACACGCCCCGGGAGATCGTTCTGGAGAGCGGGCTTTCCGCCGAAAAGGTCGAGAGCGCGGTTGCCGAGGCGCTCTCCGGCAAGGCGCAGCTGCTCAGCCTCACGGACGACAAGGGCCGCAAGGTTCTCGTGCCGGCCGACCGGATCGCGTACGTGGAGATCGGCGAGCCCAGCACCCGGCGTGTGGGGTTCGGCGCGCTCTAGGCGCGACGCAGCGGACAGAAGGAGCGGCCCGGCGGATATCCGCCGGGC
>NZ_JBSHFH010000054.1:0-52640 GCF_053617235.1 Streptomyces sp. NPDC055749
GGTACTGCAGGGGGGACCCTGTGGGAGAGTAGGACGCCGCCGAACAATTATTCCGGGAAAGCCCCGTACCGCAAGGTACGGGGCTTTTCTGCGTTTACTGACTGGCGAGAGTGCCCTTGGCCGGCGTCCAGGGGTGATGCGTCCAGGGGTGACGAGCGACGGTTTTGCATACCCCTCAACTCAGGGTATGCTTTAGCTCGTTGCCGCAGGGCAGCAAGGCCCCAATAGCTCAGTCGGTAGAGCGTCTCCATGGTAAGGAGAAGGTCTGCGGTTCGATTCCGCATTGGGGCTCAGCAATGAGAAAGGCCCCCGCCATTGGCGGGGGCCTTTCTCATGTCTAGACGATGGGCGGTTCCGGGACGCGCATGGCCAGGATGGCCATGTCGTCGGATGCAGGCTCGGCGGCGAAGCGCTCGACCGCCCGCAGGATGCGTGCCGCCACCGCGCCTGCCGTCAGGCCCGTACAGGTGGACAGGACATCGGCCAGGCCGTCGTCACCGAGCATGCGAGCGCCCTCGCGGCGTTCGGTGACGCCGTCGGTGACGCACAGCAGGACGTCGCCCGGTTCGAGGGTGATCTCCTGCTCGTACAGGTCCAGGTCCTCGATGACCCCGAGCAGGGGCTGGGGTTCCGCGGCTGCGACGACCGAGCCGTCCTGCCGCAGACGCAGCGGGAGGGGGTGGCCCGCGCACACCACCTTGAGGAGCGCGCTGCCGTCCTCCTGGGGCCACAGCTCCCCGTAGAGGAGCGTGAGGAAGCGGCTGCGGGTCCCCTCGTCCAGGATGGCGGCGTTCAGGCGCTCCAGGACCGCGGGGCCTGTGAAGCCCTCGCGTGCCAGCAGGCGCAGGGCGTGACGGGCAAGGCCCGTGACGGCCGCGGCCTCCGGGCCCGTACCGCAGACGTCACCGATGGCGAAGCCGTAGGCGCCGTCGTGGATCGGGAAGACGTCGTAGAAGTCGCCGCCGACCTCGTTGCCCTCGCCGGCCGCGCGGTAGATGACCTCGATCTCCACGTTGGGTACATCGGGCAGGCCGGGGGGCAGCAGGCTGCGCTGGAGCGACTGGCTGATCGCCATGCGCTCCGAGTAGAGGCGGGCGTTGTCGAGTGCGAGCGCGGCCCGGCGGGAAAGGTCCTCGGCCAGTTCCAGGATCTCCTGGCGGAAGTGGTCGTCCGACGGCTTGCCCAGCGTGAGCATGCCGATCACGCGGTTGCGGGCCACCAGCGGGAGCACCACTGTCTCTCCGCCGACGGCTGCTGCCGTGGCGAGCGTGGTGCGCGTCGCCATTCCCATGCTCAGGGGTGCGTCGCGGTCGAGGCTGCGCAGGGACGTGTGGAGGGCCGCACGGTGGGCGGCCTCCGAGGGAGCCGACCAGACGCGCGCTCCGGGGGCCGGTACCGGGTCCGGTGGGGCGATCTTGGACAGCAGGGCCTTGAGGCCGTCGATGCGCTCCTCGTCCTCGTGGAGCACGTACGAGAGGTACGGCTCCGAGGACTGGTCCGCGATCGTGTAGACGGCGCACCAGGTGGCCAGCGTGGGGACCGTCATCTGGGCCATCAGCGCCAGCGTCTGGTCGCGGTCGAGGGTGCCTGCGAGCAGGTCGGACGCCTCGACGAGGAAGGACAGGGAGCCGCGGCGCAGCCGTTCCAGCTCGCCCAGGCGGGCGGACTCGACGGCCAGGGCGATGCGGTCGGCGGCGAACTGGAGGCGCAGGGCCTCCTCGTTGGAGTAGCGGCCCGGGGCTTCGGCGGCGACGCCGAGGGAGCCGGTGAGGCGTCCCTCGACCTTCAGCGGCACCGTGACGACGGACCGCATGCCTGTGTCGCTGAGCAGCGGAACCGCGCCGGGCACCGCGTTGAGGTCTTCGTGGACCGCGGGCATTCTGGCGGAGCCGTACCGTCCGGTGCCGGCCTCGACGGGGACCCGGGCGAAGCGCTGGCGGGCCGAGGGGAGGCCGGTCGTGGCCCGTACCTCGAGTTCGGTCTCGTCGTCGGTGGCGAGCAGCAGGAACGCCGAGTCGGCGTCGAGCATGTCGCGGGCCCGTTCCACCGTGCGCTGGAGCAGCCCGTCGAGGTCGTCGGGGGCGGGGGAGCCGATGAAGACCTCGAACGGGTCCGTGGCCCGGTGCTCCGTGCCCGTGTCCGTGACCGGAGTGCGTACGGGCGACTGGAGCACCGCGCGCTCGTAGTCGCGGACGAGGAGGCAGACCGTCGAGGGTTCGCCCTGGGTGTCGCGGACCCGCAGGTGCGAGGCGTAGACCGGGATGACGCGGCCGTCGGCGCCGCGGAATCCGTAGCTGCCCTCCCAGCGGGAGAGCTGGAGTGCGTCGGCGATGCCGGTGTTGGTGCCGGGGGTGTGCGGCCAGGCCGCGAAGTCGGTGAGCTGTTTGCCGGTGACCTGGTCGGCTGCGTGACCGAAGAGGAACGTGGCGTCGTCGTTCCAGGCGGTGAGGGCCCCGGTGCTGTCGATCTGGACGACGGCCACACGTACCCGTTCGTCGGTGACGGGAAGCATGGCCGTGGGCAGGACGGGGCCCGCCGAACGGATGCCGATGGGGCGTTCCGGCAGGTCGAGTTGGAACCAGACGTGTTTGTGCGTGGGGGTGTACTCCACGCCCCAGCGGGAAGCGAGTGCGGCGCAGAGCAGCAGGCCGCGTCCGCTTTCCCGTTCCGGGCTGGCGTCCAAACCCGAGCCCTGCAACGGGACTTCCCGCTCGGGATAGTGGTCGGAGACCTCGACGCGTACGCCGTCCTCCGTGCGCAGGCACAGGACGTCCGCCGCGGTTCCGGCATGCACGACGGCGTTGGTGACGAGTTCGCTGGTCAGGACGACCGCGTCGTCGACGACGTCGGTGTATCCCCACCCCTGGAGCGTGTCACGGACAAAGGCGCGGGCGGTCGCGACGGAGCGCCCGACCGGGTCGAAGGTGGCAGCCGCGCGCGCGGTGATCACAGCACTCCCCATATGGTGTCTCGTCGCTTCCCCGAGTCCTGTGCCCGATTCTCGCCGCTTCGATTCGCCTAGCCAGGCTAGACGCTCGTTCACCGTCCCGGGTACACGAGGGCCGACTTCGGTACGGAGGCGGTCTGATAAGCGTGCGCGGGCGCACAACTATGGACTTCGGGAGGAAGGATGGGGGTCAACCGCGGGAGGTTCCACCCCGGCCTGTTTCGGCCTGGTACGTTTCAACGATTTGACGTCCGCATGGTCACCCGTCGACGGTGTCCTGTGGCGGTGAGCCAAAGAAGATCTGGGCAAGCTTCCGGATAGGCCCGAGCGATACGGTCAACCCCTGCGGGAGGGACACGGTGGAGTCTGGCGTGGCGGCGCGGGGTTCAGGCACGCGCACAAAAGGCGGACAGTCCGTGAAAAAACAGCGCAATGGGACCATCGATGTGGACGCGGCAGCTCTGAACAGACTGCTCGCGGCCCTCGTGGCGATGCGGGACGGCAATTTCCGTAGGCGGCTGACCGTCTCCGGCGACGGTGTGCTGACCGAGATCGCGGCTGTCTTCAATGAGGTCGCGGACCGGAATCTTCACCTCACCGGCGAGCTGGCGCGTGTACGTCGTGTGGTGGGGCGTGAGGGAAAGCTCACCGAACGGCTGGAGACCGGGGCCTGTGAGGGGTCCTGGGCGGCTGCCATCGATGCGTCCAACGAGCTCGTGGACGATCTGGCACGACCGGTCTCGGAGGTCGGGCGTGTGCTGTCGGCGGTTGCCGACGGTGATCTCGAGCAGCGTATGGAACTGCGGTCGCACACGGCCGACGAGACCGTACGGCCGCTGCGCGGGGAGTTCCTGAAGGTCGCCCGCACGGTCAACAACCTGGTCGATCAGCTGTCGGCGTTCACCGAGCAGGTGACGCGGGTCGCGGTCGAGGTGGGTACCGAGGGAAAGCTGGGCGGACAGGCGCAGGTGCGCGGTATGTCCGGTTCATGGAAAGACCTCACGGATTCCGTGAACACCATGGCGTACCGGCTGACCGCACAGGTGCGTGACATCGCTCTCGTGACGACGGCGGTCGCCAAGGGTGATCTGTCGCGGAAGGTCACCGTTCATGTGGCCGGCGAGATGCTTCAGCTGAAGAACACCGTCAACACGATGGTGGACCAGCTGTCGTCGTTCTCCTCCGAGGTGACCCGGGTCGCGCGTGAGGTGGGCACGGAGGGCGAGCTGGGCGGTCAGGCCACGGTGCCGGGTGTGGCCGGGGTGTGGAAGGACCTCACCGACTCCGTCAACACGATGGCCGGGAACCTGACCTCCCAGGTGCGCGGTATCGCCGAGGTGACGACGGCGGTCGCCAACGGTGACCTGTCCCAGAAGGTCACGGTGAGCGCGCGCGGCGAGGTCGCGCAGCTGGCCGAGACCATCAACCAGATGACCGAGACGCTCCGGACCTTCGCGGACGAGGTGACGCGAGTCGCCAGTGAGGTCGGAGGGGAAGGTCTGCTCGGTGGGCAGGCCCAGGTGCCGGGTGCGGCGGGGACGTGGAAGGACCTCACCGACTCGGTGAACACGGTCTTCCGGAACCTGACGACCCAGGTGCGCGACATCGCGCAGGTGACGACCGCGGTGGCCAGCGGCGATATGACGCAGAAGGTCACGGTCGACGTGGCCGGCGAGATGCTGGAGCTGAAGAACACCGTCAACACGATGGTGGACCAGCTCCAGTCCTTCGGTTCCGAGGTGACCCGGGTGGCCCGGGAGGTCGGCGTCGAGGGCCGCCTCGGCGGCCAGGCCGAGGTGCCGGGTGCGGCGGGGACGTGGAAGGACCTCACCGACTCGGTGAACACGGCGTTCCGGAACCTGACGGGTCAGGTGCGGGACATCGCGCAGGTGACGACGGCGGTCGCCAACGGCGACCTGTCGCAGAAGGTCACCGTGGATGTGGCCGGCGAGATGCTGGAGCTGAAGAACACCGTCAACACGATGGTGGCGCAGCTGTCGTCCTTCGCGGACCAGGTGACCCGGATGGCGCGGGACGTGGGCACGGAGGGCCGCCTCGGCGGGCAGGCGCGGGTCGACGGCGTCTCCGGTACGTGGAAGGAGCTCACGGACTCCGTCAACTTCATGGCGGGGAACCTGACCTCCCAGGTGCGGCAGATCGCGCAGGTGACCACGGCGGTCGCCCGGGGTGACCTGTCGCAGAAGATCGATGTGGATGCCCGGGGCGAGATCCTGGAGCTGAAGAACACCATCAACACGATGGTGGACCAGCTCTCCGCCTTCGCCGAGCAGGTGACCCGGGTGGCCCGCGAGGTGGGTACGGACGGGCGGCTCGGTGGTCAGGCGCAGGTGCCCGGTGTGGCCGGTGTGTGGCGTGATCTGACCGATTCGGTGAACGGCATGGCGGGGAACCTCACCGCCCAGGTCCGTAACATCGCGCAGGTCGCCACCGCGGTGGCGCGGGGTGACCTGTCGCAGAAGATCGATGTGGATGCCCGGGGCGAGATCCTGGAGCTGAAGAACACCCTCAACACGATGGTGGACCAGCTGTCCAACTTCGCCGAGCAGGTGACCCGGGTCGCCCGTGAGGTGGGTACGGAAGGCATTCTGGGCGGTCAGGCCGAGGTGCAGGGCGTGTCGGGTACGTGGAAGGACCTGACGCAGTCCGTGAACGGCATGGCCAACAACCTGACCATGCAGGTCCGCAATATCGCCGAGGTCACGACGGCGGTGGCCAAGGGTGACCTCTCCAAGAAGATCACCGTTGACGCCAAGGGTGAGATCCTGGAACTGGTGACGACCGTCAACACGATGGTCGACCAGCTGCTGAACTTCGCCGACGAGGTGACGCGAGTCGCGCGTGAGGTGGGTACCGAGGGGATCCTCGGCGGCCAGGCCCGGGTGCGTGGTGCGACGGGTATCTGGAAGGACCTCAGCGACAACGTCAACCTGATGGCCAACAACCTGACGAGTCAGGTGCGCAACATCTCGCGCGTCTCGTCCGCCGTCGCCAACGGCGACCTGACGAAGAAGGTCACCGTCGAGGCGCGCGGCGAGGTCGCCGAGCTCGCCGACACCGTCAACACGATGGTGACGACGCTGTCCTCGTTCGCCGACGAGGTGACGCGTGTGGCGCGCGAGGTGGGTACGGAGGGCGAGCTGGGGGGCCAGGCACGCGTCCCGGGCGTTTCCGGTACGTGGAAGGACCTCACCGAGTCGGTGAACTCGATGGCGTCCAACCTGACCGGGCAGGTGCGGCAGATCGCGACCGTCACCACGGCCATCGCCAAGGGTGATCTCACCAAGAAGATCGACATCGACGCCCGGGGCGAGATCCAGGAGCTGAAGAACACCATCAACACGATGGTGGACCAGCTGTCGTCCTTCGCCGAGCAGGTGACCCGGGTGGCCCGTGAAGTGGGCACCGAGGGGCAGTTGGGTGGTCAGGCCCGGGTGCGGGACGTGGACGGCACCTGGCGCGACCTCACCGAATCGGTGAACGAGATGGCCGGGAACCTGACGCGGCAGGTGCGCGCCATCGCGGCCGTCGCCACCGCGGTGACCCGCGGCGATCTGAATCTCAAGATCGATGTGGATGCGGCCGGCGAGATCTCGGCGCTGCAGGACAACATCAACACGATGATCGCCAACCTGCGCGACACCACCTTGGCCAACAAGGAGCAGGACTGGCTCAAGGGCAACCTCGCCCGGATCTCCGGGCTGATGCAGGGCCGCCGCGATCTGGACGACGTGGCGTCGCTGATCATGAGCGAGCTGACTCCGGTGGTCTCCGCCCAGCACGGCGCGTTCTTCATGGCCATGACGCCGGGCGACACCGATGAGGTGGGCGCGGAGGGCGGCAGGGAGAGCTCGTACGAGCTGCGTATGCGCGGGAGTTACGGCTATTCCGCGGGCTCCATGCCGACGTCCTTCAGGCCCGGCGAGACGCTCATCGGGACGGCGGCCGAGGAGAAGCGGACGATCCAGGTGGACAATGTGCCGCCGGGCTATCTGAAGATCTCCTCCGGTCTCGGTGAGGCGCCGCCCGCGCATGTGATCGTGCTGCCGGTGCTCTTCGAGGGCAAGGTCCTCGGCGTGATCGAGCTGGCCTCGTTCCAGCCGTTCACGCACATCCAGCGGGACTTCCTCAACCAGCTCGCCGAGATGATCGCGACGAGCGTCAACACCATCAGCGTCAACACCAAGACCGAGAAGCTTCTCGAGCAGTCGCAGGAGCTGACCGAGCAGCTCCGGGACCGGTCGCAGGAGCTGGAGAACCGGCAGAAGGCACTCCAGGCGTCCAACGCCGAGCTGGAGGAGAAGGCCGAGCTGCTGGCCCAGCAGAACCGTGACATCGAGGTGAAGAACACCGAGATCGAGGAGGCCCGGCAGGTGCTGGAGGAGCGTGCCGAACAGCTCGCGGTCTCCATGCGCTACAAGTCCGAGTTCCTGGCGAACATGTCGCACGAGCTGCGTACGCCGCTCAACTCGCTGCTCATCCTGGCCAAGCTGCTCGCGGACAACGCCGAGGGCAATCTCTCGCCGAAGCAGGTCGAGTTCGCCGAGACGATCCACGGGGCCGGTTCCGATCTGCTCCAGCTGATCAACGACATCCTCGACCTCTCCAAGGTCGAGGCGGGCAAGATGGACGTCAGCCCGACCCGGATCGCACTGGTTCAGCTGGTCGACTACGTGGAGGCGACGTTCCGGCCGCTCACCGCGGAGAAGGGGCTCGATTTCTCCGTACGGGTGTCGCCGGAGCTTCCGGCCACGCTGCACACGGACGAGCAGCGGCTCCTCCAGGTGCTGCGCAACCTGCTGTCCAACGCGGTGAAGTTCACCGACAGCGGGGCTGTCGAGCTGGTGATCAGGCCGGCCGGTGCCGATGTGCCCAACTCCATCAGGGAACACCTGCTGGAGGCGGGCTCGCTGCGGGACGCCGACGCCGATCTGATCGCGTTCTCGGTCACCGACACCGGTATCGGTATCGCGTCCAGCAAGATGCTGGTGATCTTCGAGGCGTTCAAGCAGGCGGACGGGACGACCAGCCGCAAGTACGGCGGCACGGGCCTCGGTCTCTCCATCAGCCGGGAGATCGCCCGGCTGCTGGGCGGTGAGATCCACGCGGCGAGCGAGCCGGGACGCGGTTCGACGTTCACGCTCTATCTGCCGCTGCACGCGAGCGAACTCCCGCCCCAGGGCTACCCGCAGATGGGGCCGGGCCCCATCGAGGCGCACGGCAACGCGATCGAGAGCGGTCTGCGCCCGGAGGCGCCGGCCGGTCACGGGACGCAGCCGCCGCTCGGTGATCCGGCGGCCACCGCGGGGATGTTCCGGCGGCGGCGCAAGGCGCTGGGCGGGGCCGGGCGCCAGCCCGCTCTGCCGGCCGGCCGGCAGAGCGCCGGTGGCGCCGCGCACGAGGAGTGGGTGCAGGAAGCGCCGGAGGGCCAGGAGGAGCAGAAGCCGCGGCGGACGTTCCGGTTCCATGGCGAGAAGGTGCTGATCGTCGACGACGACATCCGTAACGTCTTCGCGCTCACCAGCGTGCTGGAGCAGCACGGCCTGTCGGTGCTGTACGCGGAGAACGGGCGCGAGGGCATCGAAGTCCTGGAACAGCACGACGATGTGACGGTCGTGCTGATGGACATCATGATGCCCGAGATGGACGGGTACGCGACGACGACGGCGATCCGCAGGATGCCCCAGTTCGCCGGGCTGCCGATCGTGGCGCTCACCGCGAAGGCGATGAAGGGCGACCGGGAGAAAGCGATCGACTGCGGAGCTTCCGACTATGTCACCAAGCCGGTCGATCCTGATCACTTGCTGGCTGTCATGGAGCAGTGGATGCGCGGAGAGTGATGGCCAGTTGAAAGAATCACGATGAGTTGCTGATCGACTGTGTCTGAACGGGTGTGAGTACGGGGTATTCGGGGAACCTTCTGGTCTCCCACCGCGTTTTCGGTACGTGCACAGTGACATCGCGGTGACAGGGTGTGGTGACGGGCGGGGTGCGGCTACCATGACCGGCACAAGGACGGACGGCGTAAGGGAGTCGTCCCCTGGGGCGGCACCCGGTGCGATTCCGGGGCGAGGAGGACGGGCCATGGTGCAGAAGGCCAAGATCCTCCTGGTCGATGACCGGCCGGAGAATCTGCTGGCGCTGGAGGCCATCCTCTCTGCGCTCGATCAGACACTGGTACGGGCATCGTCAGGGGAGGAAGCGCTCAAAGCGCTGCTCACGGACGACTTCGCGGTCATTCTGCTGGACGTCCAGATGCCGGGCATGGACGGCTTCGAAACCGCCGCGCACATCAAGCGCCGGGAGCGGACCCGGGACATCCCGATCATCTTCCTCACCGCGATCAACCACGGTCCGCATCACACCTTCAGGGGTTATGCGGCGGGCGCGGTGGACTACATCTCGAAGCCCTTCGACCCCTGGGTGCTGCGCGCCAAGGTCTCGGTCTTCGTCGAGCTGTACATGAAGAACTGCCAGCTGCGCGAGCAGGCCGCGCTCCTGCGGCTCCAGCTCGAGGGCGGCGGCCACGCGGGCGCGGGCCACGAGAAGGAGCCGGCAGGGCTGCTGGCCGAGCTCTCGGCGCGGCTCGCGGCGGTCGAGGAGCAGGCGGAAGCGCTTTCGAAGCAGCTCGACGACGAGTCGGCGGACGCGGCGGCCGTGGCGACCGCGGCCCATCTCGAACGCAAGCTCACCGGGCTTCGCCGAGCGCTCGACGCGCTGGAACCGGGCACCGGCGGCTCCGCGGCCGTACTGCCCTCGCAGGGCTGACACCGGGCGCCCAGGGCACCTGTCGCAGGCGTCGGGGCTCCCGCGGCCCCCGCGTTCCGTGAACGCGCGTCAGTTTCCGGCCCCTGTAAGGCGACACGGTCGGGTGAAGCAGTAGGCACACGTGTCCACCGGCGTCGACACCGGTAACCTCTGGCCCATGGCCTCACGTACGTCCGGCAAGGGTTCCCAGGGCACGGCGGGCACCGCGAAGCGCGTCGGCCGTACCCAGGGGCCGGCGAAAAAAGCCGCGCCCGCGAAGAAGTCCGCCGCGAAGAAGACCGCGGCGCCCAGGAAAGCGCCTGCGAAGAAGGCTGCGCCCAAGCCCGCGCCGTCCCCGACCGGGGGCATCTACCGGCTCGTGCGCGCGCTCTGGCTCGGGCTGGCACACGGTGTAGGAGCGATGTTCCGCTCCATAGGGCGCGGCGCCAAAGGACTCGACCCCGCGCACCGCAAGGACGGTCTCGCTCTGCTGCTGCTCGGCCTCGCGCTGATCGTGGCGGCCGGCACCTGGTCGAATCTGCGCGGACCCGTCGGCGATCTCGTCGAGATGCTGGTGACCGGGGCGTTCGGCCGGCTCGATCTGCTCGTACCGATACTGCTGGGCGCCGTCGCCGTACGGCTGATCCTCTATCCGGAGAAGCCCGAGGCCAACGGCCGTATCGTCATCGGCCTGTCCGCCCTCGTGCTCGGGGTGCTCGGACAGGTCCACATCGCCTGCGGGGCGCCGGGCCGCGAAGACGGTACGGAAGCGATGCAGGACGCGGGCGGCCTCATCGGCTGGGCCGCTTCCAAGCCGCTCATCTTCACCATGGGCGACGTGCTCGCCGTACCGCTGCTCCTGCTCCTGACCGTCTTCGGGCTCCTGGTCGTCACCGCGACCCCGGTGAACGCCATTCCGCAGCGGCTGCGGCTGCTCGGCGTGAAGCTGGGCATCGTCGAGCCGGCGTACGGGTCCGGTGCGGAGGGCGAGAGCGACGACGACCGTTACGACGAGCAGTGGCGCGACGGGCTGCCCGAGCGGTCGCGTCGCTCCGCACGCCGCTCGGAGGCGGATACGGACCACGATCCCGAGCACGCCGAGTCGGCGGCGCTCGCCAAGCGCCGCAGGCCGCGCAGGCCGTCCGTGCAGCCCGCGATGAACCGGACCATGGACGCCGTGGACGTCGCGGCTGCCGCCGCTGCGGCGCTCGACGGGGCCGTGCTCAACGGCATGCCGCCCTCGCCGATCGTCGCGGACCTGACGCAGGGCGTCTCCGCCGACCGCGGTCGCGAGCGGACCGGTACGCCGGTGCCCGGGGCCCGTGAGGCCGAGCGGCCCAGGGCCGGCGAGCGGGTGGCGTCACCGTCCGGCGGCGTACCCGACCTGACGAAGCCGGCTCCCGAGCGGACCGGGCCGCTGCCCGCCCGCGCCGAACAGCTCCAGCTCTCCGGTGACATCACCTACTCACTGCCCTCGCTCGACCTGCTGGAGCGCGGTGGGCCGGGCAAGACGCGCAGCGCCGCCAACGACGTGGTCGTGGCCTCGCTGACGAACGTGTTCACCGAGTTCAAGGTCGACGCGGCCGTCACCGGTTTCACCCGTGGCCCGACGGTCACGCGGTACGAGGTGGAGCTCGGCCCGGCCGTCAAGGTCGAGCGGATCACCGCCCTCACCAAGAACATCGCCTACGCCGTGGCCAGCCCGGACGTCCGGATCATCTCGCCGATCCCGGGCAAGTCCGCCGTCGGCATCGAGATTCCCAACTCCGACCGCGAGATGGTCAACCTCGGCGACGTCCTGCGCCTCGCGGACGCTGCGGAGGACGACCACCCGATGCTGGTCGCGCTCGGCAAGAACGTCGAGGGCGGCTACGAGATGGCCAACCTCGCGAAGATGCCGCACGTCCTGGTCGCCGGCGCGACCGGATCGGGAAAGTCCTCCTGCATCAACTGTCTGATCACCTCGGTCATGGTGCGGGCGACCCCGGAGGACGTCCGCATGGTGCTGGTCGACCCGAAGCGGGTCGAGCTGACCGCCTACGAGGGCATTCCCCATCTCATCACCCCCATCATCACCAACCCGAAGAAGGCCGCCGAGGCGCTTCAGTGGGTCGTACGGGAGATGGATCTGCGCTACGACGACCTCGCGGCGTACGGATACCGGCACATCGACGACTTCAACCATGCCGTGCGCAACGGCAAGGCCAAGGCGCCCGAGGGCAGTGAGCGGGAGCTCTCGCCGTATCCGTATCTGCTGGTCATCGTCGACGAGCTCGCCGACCTCATGATGGTCGCGCCGCGTGACGTCGAGGACTCCATCGTCCGCATCACCCAGCTCGCGCGCGCTGCCGGAATCCACCTGGTGCTCGCCACCCAGCGTCCCTCGGTCGATGTCGTGACCGGTCTGATCAAGGCCAATGTGCCCTCCCGCCTGGCCTTCGCGACCTCGTCGCTCGCCGACAGCCGCGTCATCCTCGATCAGCCCGGCGCCGAGAAGCTCATCGGAAAGGGTGACGGACTGTTCCTGCCGATGGGGGCCAACAAGCCCACCCGTATGCAGGGAGCGTTCGTCACCGAGGCCGAGGTCGCGGCCGTCGTCCAGCACTGCAAGGACCAGATGGCCCCGGTCTTCCGCGAGGACGTGGTCGTCGGCACCAAGCAGAAGAAGGAGATCGACGAGGACATCGGCGACGACCTGGACCTGCTGTGCCAGGCCACCGAGCTGGTCGTCTCCACGCAGTTCGGCTCGACCTCGATGCTCCAGCGCAAGCTGCGGGTCGGCTTCGCCAAGGCCGGCCGGCTGATGGACCTGATGGAGTCCCGCAGCATCGTCGGGCCGAGCGAGGGGTCCAAGGCCCGCGACGTGCTCGTGAAAGCGGACGAGATCGACGGGGTGCTGGCCATCATCCGGGGGGAAACCGCTTCGTAGAGGTTTTGTGGGCAACCGTTTCGCCCGGTCGTACGTCAAGTTGAAGGGAAGGACGGAAGGATGTTCCGCTCCCCGCCCTGTCCGCAGGGCTGTCCGGCGAACCCGATGGCGTACAAAGTCGTCCCTCCCGGTTGCCCCACCCTTTCGTACCCCCCCTAGACTGAACACCCAGCAGGTGGCTCACGCTCGAAAGGCGCCCCCGTGTCCATCGGCAACTCCCCCGAAGACGACCGGCCTTCGATCGGTCGCGCGCTCCAGCAGGCTCGAATCGCCGCAGGTCTGACGGTCGAGGAAGTCAGCGGCTCCACCCGGGTGCGCATCCCCATCGTGCACGCGATCGAGGAGGACGACTTCTCGCGCTGCGGCGGCGACGTGTACGCGCGCGGTCACATCCGTACGCTCGCCCGTGCCGTCGGTCTCGATCCCGATCCCATGGTCTCCCAGTACGACGACGAGCACGGCGGTCGTCCCGTTCCCACCCCCGCGGCGCCGCTGTTCGAGGCCGAACGGATCCGTTCGGAACCCCGACGGCCCAACTGGACCGCGGCCATGGTCGCGGCCATTGTCGTCGTGGTCGGTTTCGTCGGCTTCACACTGTTCAGCGACGAGGACAAGGGCCCCAGCACGGCTCAGGTCGCCGAGGGCTCGACCCCCGACAAGACCACTCCCAAGCCCACCAAGACCAAGCCGTCCGATCCCAAGCCCGTGCCCTCCGAAAGTGCCATCGCCGCAGCTCCGCGGGACAAGGTGACGGTCAAGCTCAGCGCCGTACAGGGCAAGAGCTGGATCTCCGCCAAGGACCACAACGGCCGGCTGCTCTTCGACGGGCTGCTGTTCCAGGGCCAGTCCAAGACCTTCCAGGACAAGGAGCGCATCGACCTCGTCCTCGGCGACGCCGGGGCGATCGAGCTCTTCGTGAACGGCAAGAAGGTCCAGGACCAGTTCGAGCCCGGTCAGGTCGAACGGCTCTCCTACACCAAGGGCGACCCCGAAGCGGGCTGACCCGGCCTCCTGTTCCGCCTGCTCCACATGTTTCGCCTGTTTCGCCTCGGTGAGCGCCCGGCAATTCTGCCGGGCGCTCACCGTCTTTGTTACTGCCTGTAAGGGGGGAACCCTGCGCGGCGGGGCCAGTGGCGGGACAAAGTAGTCTTGAGTCCATGCCCGAACGCCGTACCGTCGCCCTTGTCACTCTCGGCTGCGCCCGTAACGAGGTGGACTCGGAGGAGCTTGCAGGCCGCTTGGCAGCGGACGGCTGGGAGCTCGTCGAGAACGCCTCCGACGCGGATGTCGCCGTCGTCAACACCTGTGGATTCGTCGAAGCCGCCAAGAAGGACTCCGTCGACGCCCTGCTCGAAGCCAATGATCTGAAGGACCACGGCAGAACCCAGGCCGTGGTCGCCGTCGGCTGCATGGCCGAGCGTTACGGCAAGGATCTCGCCGAGGCCCTGCCCGAGGCGGACGGAGTGCTCGGGTTCGACGACTACGCAGACATCTCCGACCGGCTCCAGACCATCCTCAACGGCGGCATCCACGCCTCGCACACGCCTCGTGACCGGCGCAAGCTGCTGCCGATCAGCCCGGCCGACCGCCAGGACGCCTCCGTGGCACTCCCCGGGCACGCGCAGGAGATCGCCGCAGCCCCCGAGGACCTGCCGGACGGCGTCGCTCCGGTGTCCGGCCCGCGGGCACCGCTGCGTCGCCGGCTGGGCACCAGCCCGGTCGCCTCGGTGAAGCTGGCCTCCGGCTGCGACCGCCGCTGTTCCTTCTGCGCCATCCCGTCCTTCCGCGGCTCGTTCATCTCCCGGCGTCCCTCCGACGTCCTGGGCGAGACCCGCTGGCTGGCCGAGCAGGGCGTCAAGGAGGTCATGCTCGTCTCAGAGAACAACACCTCGTACGGCAAGGACCTCGGCGACATCCGGCTCCTGGAGACCCTTCTGCCGGAGCTCGCGGAGGTCGAGGGGATCGAGCGGATCCGGGTCAGCTACCTGCAGCCCGCCGAGATGCGGCCCGGCCTGATCGACGTCCTTACGTCGACGCCCAAGGTCGCCCCGTACTTCGATCTCTCGTTCCAGCACTCCGCGCCCGAGGTGCTGAGGGCCATGCGCCGCTTCGGCGACACGGACCGTTTCCTGGAGCTCCTGGACACCATCCGCGGCAAGGCCCCGCAGGCCGGTGCCCGGTCGAACTTCATCGTCGGCTTCCCCGGCGAGACCGAGGCCGACCTCGCCGAGCTGGAACGCTTCCTCACCGGAGCCAGGCTGGACGCGATCGGCGTCTTCGGGTACTCCGACGAGGAGGGCACCGAAGCGGTCGGCTACGAGAACAAGCTGGACGCCGACGTCATCGCCGAGCGGCTCGCCCACATCTCGCAGCTGGCCGAGGAGCTCACCTCGCAGCGTGCCGAGGAGCGGATCGGCGAGACCCTCCAGGTGCTCGTCGAATCTGTGGACGAGGATGGTCAGGTTGCTGACGGCCCGGTGGCGGTGGGCCGGGCGGCACACCAGGCGCCCGAAACGGACGGCCAGGTCGTCTTCACCACACGCGAGGGTCTCGTGCCGGGCCTTATGGTCGAGGCAAAGGTCGTAGGCACCGAGGGAGTGGACCTCGTGGCCGAACACCACGAGCTCGCGGAGGTGGCCAGATGACCGGAGTCCCGGCATCCGCGGCAGGCGGGTCCGGCGCGAAGCCGGTCCGCGGCGGCAAGCTGGGCACTACGGCCGTCAACCAGGCCAGCCTCTGGAACATCGCGAACATCCTCACGATGGTGCGGCTCCTGCTCGTGCCCGGTTTCGTGATGCTGCTGTTCCACGACGGCGGCTACGACCCGGTCTGGCGTGCCTTCGCCTGGGCCGCGTTCGCCGTCGCGATGATCACCGATCTCTTCGACGGCCATCTGGCACGCCGGTACAACCTGGTCACCGACTTCGGGAAGATCGCCGACCCGATCGCCGACAAGGCGATCATGGGCGCGGCGCTGATCAGCCTTTCGGTTCTCGGTGATCTGCCCTGGTGGATCACGGGCGTGATCCTCTTCCGTGAGCTCGGCATCACGCTGATGCGGTTCTGGGTGATCCGGCACGCGGTGATCCCCGCCAGCCGGGGCGGCAAGATGAAGACGCTGGCCCAAGGCACGGCCGTGGGCATGTACGTCCTGGTACTGACCGGGCCGCTGGCCACGCTCCGTTTCTGGATGATGATGATCGCCGTCGCACTGACGGTGCTCACCGGCCTCGACTACGTGCGCCAGGCCGTGGTGCTGCGACGCAAGGGGCTCGCGGCCGAGCGGGTCGCGGCGCTGGAGGCCGTGACGTCTGCCGGGGATGTGCCGGGGAGCCCGGTTGATGCTGGTTGCGGTTCTCTTGGGGTGGAGAGTCCCGCGGACGCTGGTGCCCTTACGGGAGTGGACAGCTCCGCGGACGCTGGTGCCGGCTCCCGTGCGGGTGCCGAGTCACGCGGTCCGGCGGAGGCCGAGCGGTGACCGCCGCGGCCCGGGTGCTGGGGCGACTCGTGGAGCGCGGCGAGACTCTTGCCGTCGCCGAGTCGCTGACCGGTGGCCTGGTCGCGGCCGAGATAACCTCCGTGGCCGGAGCCTCGCGGTCCTTCCGCGGGTCCGTCACGGCGTACGCCACCGCCCTCAAGAGGGACGTGCTGGGCGTCGACGGACCCCTTCTGGCCGAGCGCGGCGCGGTTGATCCCGATGTGGCCCTCGCCATGGCTGCCGGAGTGCGGCAGGCGCTTGGTTCGGACTGGGGCCTCTCGACGACCGGGGTCGCGGGTCCGGAGCAACAGGACGGTAAGCCGGTCGGCACCGTCTATGTGGCGGTTTCGGGGCCCGGGGGCGTGGAGAAAGTCGCCGCGCTGCGGTTGAACGGCGGGCGGGCGGACATCCGTAGAGAGTGTGTACGGAGCGTGCTCGAGCTGCTGTCCGGAGAACTCGGTGAAAATGCGAGGGCACAGGATACGGAACAGATCGGGGGGAATTGATGTTTGCAGCCCTGAGTGAACACGACATCGCTCCCCGCACGGCCGCAGCGCAAGGCGGTACGGTGGGGCGTGAAGGATGCGGCTACGCGGTCCGAGGAGGGAGCCACCGATGATTCTGCTCCGTCGCCTGCTTGGTGACGTGCTGCGTCGGCAGCGCCAGCGCCAAGGCCGTACTCTGCGCGAAGTCTCCTCGTCCGCCCGGGTCTCGCTCGGTTATCTGTCCGAGGTGGAGCGGGGGCAGAAGGAGGCATCCTCCGAGCTGCTCTCCGCGATTTGCGACGCGCTTGACGTACGGATGTCCGAGCTCATGCGTGAAGTGAGCGATGAGTTGTCGCTGGCTGAACTGGCCGAGTCGGCAGCAGCCAGTGATCCGGTACCTGTGCCGGTACGCCCAATGCTCAATTCCGTCTCCGTTTCGTCGGTGGCAGGTGTGCCGACGGGCCGGGTGACGATCAAGGCGCCCGCGGAAGCGGTGGATGTCGTCGCCGCCTGACCCGCGCGGTCATGCGTGAACCGGAGCCCCGGTCCGCCCCTCACGGGGTGGGCCGGGGCTTCTGCGTGTGCGGGGTGGGGGCTGTGGGGGGAAACTGCCGAGGAGAGGGCGGCAGGTGGGCAGGCGGCAGGCGCGCGGAATCGTGCCCGGTCTCGCCGCGCGCCCCGGTGTCACACCGGTACGCCCTCCCGCCGGGTGATCGTGCCGGACTAGCGTCGGCCGGAGGAGGCAGCCATGACACGGCGATGGGTGCCGGCGCTGGTCCTCGGCGCGCTGTGGTGGTGGGCCGTGCTGCGGCTGGTGCTGGAGCCGGAGCACGCCGGGGTGATCGAGGGCGCGGTGGCGGCGGGCGGGTGGGGGCTGAGTCTTCTGCCGGTCCATGTGGCGGCGAGCGCCCGGCCTGGCGGTACGGGTTCCCGGTCCGCGGGGGCGCGGGAGCGGTCGGGGGAAGGCGGCGCCGGGGGCGTCGGGGATGCCGGCCGGTGAGGCTTCACCGGGGCATGGCGACGCCACCGTTCGGCCGGAGGATCTGGCCGGTCATGAAGGCGGAGGCGTCCGATGCGAGATGCAGGACGGTGTGGGCGACGTCCAGTGGCTCCCCGACCCTGCCGAGCGGGGATATGCGGACCATCGCGGCTTCCGCGCGGTGCTGCTGGTCCGCGTCGTGGCGGTCGGTCATCGGCGTACGGACCCAGCCGGGGGCGACGGCGTTCACACGAATGGAGTGCGGGCCGAGTTCGGTGGCGAGTGTCCTGGTCAGCTGGACGACCGCCGCTTTCGCGGTGCTGTAGCAGAGCAGCCCGGGGCTTGCGGAGTCGATGGCGCCCGAGGCCATGGTGATCAGGGATCCGGGTGCGGAGCGGGCGACGAGGCTGCGGGCGACTTCCTGGCAGGCGTACAGCACGCCCTTGAAGTTCACCGACAGGACCCGGTCGAAATCCTCGTCCTCGGTGTCGAGGACGCTGCTGGTGTGCATGATCCCGGCGATGGCGGCCAGGATGTCCACCTCGCCGGCCCTCGCGACCGCGGACCGGACCTGACTACGGTCTGTCACATCCAGGGGGTGGGTGTGGGCCGTGCCACCTGAGCCGGTGATCAGGTGGTGGGTCGTGCGGAGACCTTTTTCGTCGAGGTCCGCGCAGTGCACCGTGGCTCCCGCTTCGGCGAGGAGGACGGCGCTTGCCCGGCCGATGCCGCTCGCCGCGCCTGTGACGAACGCGGACCGGCCGGTGAGGTCGTACGCGGAGAGGGCCATGACGGGACCGTACGACCGGATCTGATGGGTCGTCAACTATGGCGTGGGGCCCACTTGGCAGTGCGGGCACCAGTAGGTGGGGCGGCCGGCTTCATCGGCCTTTCTGATGGGTGTGCCGCAGCGCAGGCAGGAGCGGCGCTCCCGGCCGTACACGTAGAGGCGTTCGTGTGAGCGGGCGCGGGTGGGTGTGCCCGTGGTGGTGCGGGTGGGGCGGTCGCGGTTGGCTTCGAGGAGTTGCTTGGCGGTGGCGACCAGGCGGGCGGTGATCGCTGCGGGGAGTTCGCCGACGGGGAGCCAGGGGGTGGCACGGGCCATGAAGCAGAGCTCGCACTTGTAGACGTTGCCGATGCCCGCGAGATTGCGCTGGTCCAGGAGCGCCTCCCCGAGCGGGCGGTCCGGCTCGGCCAGCAGATTGCGCAGAGCTGTGTCGGCGTCCCAGTCGGGGCCGAGCAGGTCGGGGCCGAGATGGCCGACGATCTTCTCCTCGTCGCGGGTGCGGAGAAGTTCGAGTACGGGGAGGCGGTAGCCGACGGCGGTGTGCGCGGAGTTGCCGAGGACGGCGCGGATCTGGTGGGCGGGCCCGCCGCGCCAGCGCTCGCCCGCCGCGTAGATGCGCCAGGCTCCGTCCATGCGCAGGTGACTGTGGAGGGTCAGGCCGTCCTCGATACGGGTGAGGAGGTGCTTGCCGCGAGGGGTGACGTCGAGGACCTTCCGGCCGGTCAGGTCGACGGTGGCGAGGCGGGGGACGCGGAGGTCGGAGTGCGTGAGGACCTGACCTGCGAGCGCGGTGTGCAGACGCTCGGCGGTCTGTAGGACGGTGTCTCCTTCGGGCATGCCTCCATGATGCGGGGCTTGCTGGTTCGGCGGGCAGAGGGCCTGCGGTCAGGCGCGCAGGCGAAGGCCTCTCGGGGTGGCGAGGAAGCCGGCCGCTTCCAGGGTGCGCCCCAGGGGGGAGGTGAGGGACGAGGCACCGTTGGTCCGTTCCACCGTGACCGTGCCGAGCGCGCCCGCGCGCGCCGCGGAGGCCAGCGCCTCGGCCGCTGCCCGGAGTGCGGGGTCGTCGGGGTCGGTCGGCCAGGCCAGGAGCGTCTTCCCGCCGCGCTCCATGTAGAGCGTCAGCTCGCCGTCGACCAGGACCACGAGCGCGCCCGCTTTACGGCCGGGCTTGTGTCCCGCGCCGTCCGGTGGTTCGGGCCAGGGCAGCGCGGCCCCGTACGCATTGGCCGGGTCGGCCGCGGCGAGAACCACGGCGCGCGGTGCGGTCCCCGGGTCCGTACGATCGCGGGCCGTGGAGGCGGCCCTGAGCCGGTCCACGGCTCCCTCCATCGCGAACTGGGCCGCTCCGAGGCCCTCGACGACATAGCCGCGACGCGCCTGCCCGTTGTCCTCGAAGGCGGCGAGGATGCGGTACGTCGCGGAGAAGCCGCCCTCTACGCCTTCGGCCTGCACGGCTCCGCGTGTCACCACGCCGTGGCGGTCAAGGAGCGTCCGGGCCAGCGCGTGCGCCCGGTGGGTCGGTTCGGGTTCGGTCGCGGGGAGCAGGGACCAGCGTCCCGAAACCGTGGGAGGGCCGGTGCGGGAGGCCGGACGGGCGGCGGCGGTCAGTGAGCCGTAACGGCCGCGCGGGACGCTGCGTCTGGCACGGTGGGCCGTGGAGCCCGCAGTGCGACCGGAACCGAGAAGCGCGCGCAGGGGGGCGAGTGTGTCGTTGGTGAGACGGCCCGACCAGGCCAGGTCCCAGAGGGCGTCGGCCAGTTGAGGATCGGTGCAGTCCGGGTGGGTGGTGGCGCGGACCTGGTCGGCGATCTGGCGGAAGAAGAGGCCGTATCCGCCGGAGAGTGTGGTGAGGACCGATTCGTGCAGCGCGGATTCCTCGAGCGGGTGCGGCGGGGGCAGCAGCAGGGGCGCGCTGTCGGCGAGGTAGAGGGAGAGCCAGCCGTCCTTGCCTGGAAGAGCGCCCGCACCGGCCCAGACGACCTCGCCGGTCGTCGTCAGCTCGTCGAGGAGCGCGGGGGTGTAGCCCGACACCCGGCTCGGCAGGATCAGCTTCTCCAGCGCCGATGCCGGGACGGGCGCGCCCTGCAACTGCTCGATGGCGCGGGCCAGTCCGTCGATTCCGCGCAGGCTGTTGTCACCGAGGTGCTGCCACTGGGGCAGGAAGGTCGCCAGGGCGGCGGGGGGCACCGGCTCCAGCTCGTGGCGGAGCGCGGCGAGCGAGCGGCGGCGCAGCCGTCGCAGGACGGTGGCGTCGCACCACTCCTGGCCGATGCCGGCCGGGTGGAACTCGCCCTGGACGATCCGGCCCGAGGCGGAAAGCCGCTGCAGCGCTCCGTCCGTGACCGCGGTGCCCAGGCCGAAACGGGCGGCGGCCTGCGTGGAGGTGAACGGGCCGTGTGTACGGGCATGGCGGGCGAGGAGGTCACCGAGCGGGTCCTTCACCGGTTCCGTGAACGCTTCGGGGACACCGACGGGGAGCGCCGTGCCCAGGGCGTCGCGCAAGCGGCCCGCGTCCTCGATCGCCGCCCAGTGGGGAGCTCCGGCGATGCGTACCTGGATGGCCCGGCGGGCCGATGCCAGTTCCGGGGCCCACTGCGGCTGCGCGCCGCGCTCGGCCAGCTCGGAATCGGACAGCGGGCCCAGGACGCGCAGGAGATCGGCGACTCCTTCGATGTCCTTGATCCTCCGGTCCTCGGTCAGCCACTGGAGCTCCTGCTCCAGCTCGGTCAGCACCTCGGGGTCCAGGAGCTCGCGCAGCTCCGCCTGGCCCAGCAGTTCGGCGAGCAGGTGCGAATCGAGTGAGAGTGCGGCTGCCCGCCGCTCGGCGAGGGGGGAGTCGCCCTCGTACAGGAACTGGGCGACATAGCCGAAGAGGAGTGAGCGGGCGAAGGGTGAGGGCTCCTGGGTGGTCACCTCGACCAGGCGGATGCGCCGCGCTTCGAGGTCACCCATCAGTTCCGTGAGACCAGGGACGTCGAAGACGTCCTGGAGGCATTCGCGGACCGCTTCGAGGACGATCGGGAACGAACCGAACTCGGAGGCGACCTGGAGCAGCTGGGACGCACGCTGGCGCTGCTGCCAGAGCGGTGTGCGCTTGCCGGGGCTGCGCCGGGGCAGCAGCAGGGCGCGTGCGGCGCACTCGCGGAACCGGGAGGCGAAGAGTGCCGAGCCACCCACCTGGTCGGTGACGATCTGACCGATCTCGCCCTTGTCGAAGACGACGTCGGCGGCGCCGACGGGAGCCTGCTCGCTGTCGAACGCGGCGTCCGGCAGGGACAGGCCCCGATCGCCGCCGCTGCCGGGGTCCGGGTCGCGGGCCGGATCGAAGTCCAGGAGATCGAGGCCCATCAGATCGGCGTCGGGAAGGCGCAGCACGATGCCGTCGTCGGCATGCATGACCTGGGCGTCCATCCCGTACCGCTCGCCGAGGCGCGCGGAGAGGGCCAGCGCCCACGGGGCGTGCACCTGGGCCCCGAAGGGGGAGTGCACGACCACCCGCCAGTCGCCCAGCTCGTCCCGGAACCGCTCGACGAGGATGGTCCGGTCGTCCGGGACGTGGCCGCAGGCGCGGACCTGCTCCTCCAGGTACGACAGGATGTTGTCGGCGGCCCATTCGTCCAGACCGGCGGCGAGCAGCCTGGCCCTGGCGTCCTGCGCGGACAGCCCGCCGATCTCCCGCAGGAACGCGCCGAGCGCGCGGCCCAGCTCCAGCGGTCGGCCCAGCTGGTCGCCCTTCCAGAACGGCAGGCGGCCGGGGACGCCGGGGGCCGGGGAGACCAGGACCCGGTCCCGGGTGATGTCCTCGATGCGCCAGGACGTGGTGCCCAGGGTGAAGACGTCGCCGACCCGGGACTCGTACACCATTTCCTCGTCCAGCTCGCCGACGCGCCCGCCGCCCTTCTTCGGGTCGGACCCGGCGAGGAAGACCCCGAAGAGCCCCCGGTCCGGGATCGTCCCGCCGGAGGTGACGGCGAGCCGCTGGGCGCCGGGGCGCCCCGTGACCGTACCGGCGACGCGGTCCCACACCACGCGGGGGCGCAGCTCAGCGAAGGCGTCGGACGGATAGCGGCCGGCGAGCATGTCGAGCACCGCGGTGAACGCGGATTCGGGGAGCGAGGCGAAGGGGGCGGCACGGCGGGCCAGGGCGAGCAGGTCGTCGGCCTGCCAGGTGTCCAGCGCGACGATGGCGACCAGCTGCTGGGCGAGCACGTCCAGGGGGTTGGACGGGACCCGCAGGGCCTCGATGGCCCCTTCGCGCATGCGCTCGGTGACCACGGCCGCCTGGACCAGATCGCCCCGGTACTTCGGGAAGACCACCCCGGTGGAGACGGCTCCGACCTGGTGCCCGGCACGGCCCACCCGCTGCAGTCCGGAGGCGACGGACGGCGGGGACTCGACCTGGATCACCAGGTCCACCGCTCCCATGTCGATGCCGAGCTCCAGGCTGGACGTGGCGACGACGGCGGGCAGCCGCCCGGCCTTGAGGTCCTCCTCTACCTGCGAGCGCTGTTCCTTGGAGACCGACCCGTGGTGGGCGCGGGCGAGGAGCGCCGGGGCGCCCTTGGCGGCGCCGGACTGGGCCATGATCTCGGCGGGGGAGCCGGCATCCGGCAGGGGGGTGGCGTTCGCGTCGAACACGGTGCCGGTCGCCCGCTCGTAGGCGATCTCGTTGAGCCTGTTGCAGAGCCGCTCCGCGAGACGCCGGGAGTTGGCGAAGACGATGGTGGAGCGGTGGGACTGGACTAGATCGGCGATCCGCTCCTCGACATGGGGCCAGATCGACGGCTTCTCGGCCTGGTCCGCTCCGCCGTCGGTGGCCGGGGAGCCGCCGACTTCCGCCAGATCCTCGACGGGCACGACCACCGACAGGTCGAACTGCTTGGTGGACAGTGGCTGGACGATCTCCACTTTCCGCTGGGGCGACAGGAACCGTGCCACCTCGTCCACCGGGCGGACGGTCGCGGACAGACCGATCCGCCGTGCGGGCCTGGGCAGCAGTTCGTCGAGACGCTCCAGTGATACGGCGAGGTGGGCGCCGCGCTTGGTGCCGGCGACGGCGTGCACCTCGTCCAGGATCACCGTCTCGACTCCGGCGAGGGCCTCCCGGGCCGAGGAGGTGAGCATCAGGAACAGCGATTCGGGTGTGGTGATCAGGATGTCCGGCGGCTTCGTCGCCATCGAGCGGCGCTCCGCGGGCGGGGTGTCGCCGGAGCGGATTCCGACGCGCACCTCGGGCTCTGGGAGCCCCAGCCGTACGGACTCCTGGCGGATGCCTGTCAGGGGCGAGCGGAGGTTGCGCTCCACGTCCACGGCGAGGGCCTTGAGCGGTGACACGTACAGCACACGGCAGCGCTTCTTCGCCTCGGCGGGCGGCGGGGCGGCGGCCAGTCGGTCCAGCGAGGCGAGGAACGCGGCGAGGGTCTTGCCCGAGCCGGTCGGCGCGACCACCAGCACGTCCGAACCCTCGCCGATGGCGCGCCAGGCCCCTTCCTGCGCCGCCGTGGGCGCGCTGAAGGCCCCCGTGAACCAGCTGCGGGTCGCGGGGGAGAACGAATCGAGTGCGGTACCGGCCATGTCCCCCATCGTGCACCTCGCCACTGACAACGGGTGGTGACAACGGGCCATGGCGGTGACCGTGATCTGCGGACCGGGCCCCGGACCTGCGAGAATTGGCGTATGGCGACAGCGGGGACGGACAAGGAGTGGGCACGGTACTGGCAGTACGCGGAGCTGCCCGAACTGGATCTGCTGCGTGCCCGCTACGTCCGCCACACCTTCCGGCGCCACAGCCACGAGGGCTATGTCTTCGGCACGATCACGCGCGGAGTCGAGGATGTCGGTCTGCCCGGCGGCACCGTACACGCGGGCCCCGGCGCCGTGGTCATGATCAATCCCGAGGTGCCGCACACCGCCCGGGCCGGTGTACCCGAGGGCTGGGTGTACGCGACGCTCTACCCCTCCTCGCAGGTGATCAACGACATCGCGGCCGATATGACGAACCTGCGGGGCACGGTCGGCTTCGACCGGACCAGCGTGATGGACCCGCACGCGGCCCGGCTGATCACCGAGGTCCACCGGGCCGCCGAGGAGGGCAACGCCCTCGCGGCCGACAGCGTGCTCCGCGTACTGGTCGCCCGGCTCCTCGGCCGGCACGGCGGGGTGCTGCCCACCCTCGCACCGCACTCGGCGGGCAGCCGCGACGCCGTTCGGGCCCGGGCGGCGCTCCAGGAGCGGATGGCCGACCCGCCGACGCTTGAGGTGCTCGCCACCGAGCTCGGGACCAGCCCGTTCGCGCTGCTCCGCGCGTTCAAGAAGCAGTACGGGATGCCCCCGCACACCTGGCTCACCGACGCCCGGGTGAGGCGCGCACGCCACATGCTGGACGGGGGCACCACGCCTGCCGAGGCCGCTGCCGCCGTCGGCTTCACCGATCAGCCCCACCTCAACCGTCACTTCAGCCGGATCGTGGGGGTGCCGCCGGGGGCGTACCAGCGCGAGCGCGCAAGAACGTACAAGACCGGCACGGACACCTCCACGTAGCGTTCCGGGCGTGGCAGAACAGATAGCACCCCCAGGAACCGCCGACGCGGACGGCGGCACGGCCGACGGCGCGGACGCACGAGTGACCGGGTCGCCCGGTACGGAGACGCCGGGCAGCGCGATACCGGACGCCGGTTCGTCCGATGTGTCGAAGCGCGATGCGGAGGTCGTACGGGACGCGCTGGGCGTCGGTATCGCCGTCGGACTCTCCGGATTCGCCTTCGGGGTCACCTCGGCCGGTTCCGGACTGACCCTGCTCCAGACCTGCGCCCTCAGCCTTCTCGTCTTCACCGGCGCCTCCCAGTTCGCTCTGGTGGGCGCGCTCGCAGCGGGAGGGAACCCGTACACCGCGGCGGCCGGAGCCTTCTTCCTCGGCGTACGGAACGCGTTCTACGGTCTGCGGCTGTCGCAACTGCTCGCGCTGCCCCGCGCCGTACGTCCGTTCGCCGCGCAGTGGGTCATCGACGAGACGACCGCCGTCACACTGCCCCAGCCCACCAGGCGGGCGGCCCGGATCGGCTTCACGGTCACCGGCCTCACCCTCTACGTCCTGTGGAACCTGACCACCCTGGTGGGAGCCCTCGGTGCCGAGGCGCTCGGTGACACCGACGCGTGGGGACTGGACGCGGCGAGCCCCGCGGTGTTCCTGGCGCTGCTCGCACCGATGCTGAAGAGCACCACGGAGCGTGTCACGGCCGCTCTCGCGGTCCTGCTCGCCCTGGGACTGCTGCCGGTGCTGCCGGCCGGTCTCCCGGTGCTGCTCTCCGCGCTCGCCGCACCCGTCGTGCTCTTCCTGATGGGGCGCGGCAAGAACGGAAAGACCATGGTCACGAAGGACGGGGAGCACCGCTGATGGACGTCTGGATCGCCATCGGGCTCACCGCCGTCGGCTGCTATCTCGCCAAGCTCCTCGGGCTGCTCGTCCCCGCCGGGGCGCTGGAGCGTCCCCTTGTACAGCGTCTGGCCGCGCTCCTGCCCGTAGCGCTGCTCGCCGCCCTTAACGCGCAGCAGACGTTCGGCGACGGGCAGCAGCTCGTCCTGGACGCCAGGGGAGCGGGACTGGCGGCAGCGGCCATCGCCTTGGTCCTGCGTGCACCCTTCCTTGTCGTCGTCGGGGCCGCCGTCGTGGTGACGGCCGGGGTACGCGCCCTGGGGTAGGTGTCCGCCGCGACGGTAAGGGGCTCGGTCCTATGGACCGAGCCCCTTACCGTTCGGCTCCGTACCTCCGCTCAGTGCGTGAGCGGAGCCGCCGACGGAGTCTCCGGCACACCCAGCCGTACCGCGTCCTTCTCTGGGCGCAGGAAGCAGACAGCGCATACGCCGGCCACCGCGACGAGTCCCGCCATCAGCAGGTACGCCGAGTGGTACCCGGCCGGGACCGAGGCGGCGGAATCCACCATCCGCCCGGTGACCAGCGGGGACAGAATGCCCGCCAGGGCGTAGACGAAGGCCAGTGCGCCGAGCACCACCCCACGCTGCGCGGAGGGAGTGATCCGGGCGACGGCGGTCTGCGACACCGTGAGGATCACATTCGTCAGTGCCATGGGACCGACCATCAACGCGATCTTCACCCCCACCGAGTCCACCTCGGCGAACGCCGCGATCGCCACAGCGGCCACGCACATCACCAGACCGCCACCGAGCCCGGAGGCCAGTCGGCCGGAGCTCCCCTTGAGGGATGCCCGGCGTGCCAGCAGCCCGTGTCCGAGAAGCACCACGGCGTTGCCGACAGCGGTCGCCGTCACCACCGCACCGGACTGCCGCAGACTCAGGCCGGAGACCTCGTGCAGGTAGTCCGGTGCCCACGTCAGACCGGCCGACAGCAGCCAGTACGCGGCGAACGCGCCGAACGCGGCCGTCAGCCAGGTGCCGGACAGCAGCAGCCTGCGGTACGGAACCGAGGGCGCGTTCCCGGCGGTGGCCGCGGCCCGGCCGAGCGGCGGGGCGAGCGGTCCCTCCTCGCCGCGCAGTTGCCAGCAGACCGCCCAGACGAGGCCCACCAGGCCCACGACTCCGAAGGCCCAGCGCCAGCCCCACACATCGATCACCACGGTGAGCAGGGGAGCGGACAGGGCCACCCCGCCGGCCGCACCGACCATCAGCACGGCGGTCGGCAGGGTCCGGTCCTTCTGTCCGAACCAGCCGTGCAGATGGTGCACGGCGACCGGGGCGGCCGGCCCCTCGGCCGCGCCGAGCAGCACCCGGGTCGCCACGAGGGTCCCGAATCCGGCGGCGCCGAGCAGCATCGGCAGCTGGGCCACGGACCACAGCAGTGCCATGCCGAGCAGGAGGACGGTGGTGCGGATCCGGCGGGTCAGGAACGACACCCCGAGAGCGGCCAGGCTGAACAGTGCGAAGAACGACGACTGTGCCGTGCCGAACTCCCCCCGGGTCAGTCCCAGCTCGTCGCGGATCGGGCCGGCGGCCAGCCCCATGACGGTCTTGTCGGCGAAGTTGACCAGCATGAACGTGAGCAGCAGCCACGTTGTGCCCCAGGCCCCGCGTCGCATACGGTCCGCTGCGGCGCCCGCTCCGGCGCCCGCCCCGGCATCCGGTTCGGTGACTCCGGGGCCCTGTGCCGCACGTGTCGGCCCCGCCTTCGGAGAGGTACTCATCCGTCCTCCCCCGGAGCCCCGCCGCAGCCGCAGGAGTCGTCCTCCGCGATGCCGACGCTGATCATTCCGGCGGCGCGCCTGCGACCCGCGGGAGAGCGGGTCAGCTCGGTCTCGAGGTCCGTTCCCTCGGCCACCGCGGCCGATTCGGCCGAGGCCCAGTTGAACACTCCCCGGGCCATCGTCGACGTCTCGGCCGCCGCACGCTCCGCGTAGACCCGTGCCCGTATCCGTGCCACCGCCACATCGGAGGGGGCCGCCAGAGCGGCTGTCTCCGCGAGGTGGGAGGCGAGCCGCAGCTCCCCCTCCTCCAGCAGCTTCGCCGCACGGTCGGCCAGTACCGCCGCGCCACCCGCCGCCCGTGCGAACTCCGTGGCGACCGCCGCGTCCGGGGCGGGCTTCAGGTGGGCCGGATTCTGGTCGTACCAGCCACCCCAGAGGCGCCACAGATTGCGTACGACGAATTCGGGCTCGTCGTAGGCGGGATGCAGATAGGGCTTCTCCAGCAGCTCCTGCGGTACCTGGACCCCGTGCAGCACGGCATCGAGGCGGTGACCCGCGTTCATCAGCGCCCGTGTCTGCTCGCACAGCGACTCCAGGAGCCGCGCCGTGTCGTCGAGTGCCTGATGGACCCGGTCCTTGCCGACGATCGGCACACCGTGCCCCGGGAGCAGCATTTCGGCGCCGAGTTCCTGCATGGAGCGCAGGGCGCGCGCCCAGTCCTCCGGGTAGCGCTGCACCTTCTGGGGGTTGCCGGCGTTGGGGGTGTTCCAGATGAAGAGATCACCCGTGCACAGCGTCTTGAGTTCGGGCACCCACACATAGGTGCTGTCGTCCGTCTCACCCTTGGCATGAACCAGCTCGAAGGTGAGGTCGCCGCGCTCGACAGTCATCCTGTCCCGGTAGGTCGTGTCGGGATAGCGATACGTGGAAGGCCAGTTCAGGGAGGGCACGCCGAACTGCCGCCGGTTGATCCAGGTGTTGTAGCCCGCCGTGCTGACGTAGCGGTCGAATCGTGCCGTCACCGCCTCGTGGGCGATCACCTCGGGGCGTTCACGCCCCTCGGCCGCGGCCTGGGCGTCGAACGGGGCCACTCCGAAGACGTGGTCCACGTGGCCGTGCGTGTAGACGACCGTACTGACGGGCTGCTCGCTGAAGGCCCGCACCGCCCGGTGCAGAGGCCGCGCCGTACGGATGTCCCCGGAGTCCACGAGCACCAGGCCGTCACCGGTGTCGAACACCGCGACGTTGGCGAATGCGGGCAGGAAACCCACCCTCTCGCGCACGGTCACCAGCTCGGCGTTCAAGTAGGCACCCGAGAGGTGGGCGAGCAAGGAGTCCTCACCCCGCCACACCCGGTCGGCATAGGTGAGATAGTCCGTCGGATTGTGCTCCGTCATACCTGCGGCTCCTTCGGCTGTACGGCTATGGCCAGGAACCCGAGTGTCAGCCCCGGAAGTGACCTCCGACACCCGCTCACGTCACACCGTCGGCGGGTGCGTACTGTGATCCGTCACAAGAGCCGCCGGGGGCACAGGGAGCCGACATGCCGCTGTCCGACGAAGCCCGGGCCCTCGCTCTGCGGTGCGAGCCCAGGGTCAACGAACTGGCCCGCCGCATGGCCCGCGAATCCTTCGAGGAGCTTCCCGGCTATGCGGGGCTCCCGAGCGAGATGAAGGACCTGGAGGTCGCCGCTACGGCCCGGTACGGAGTCCGGCTCTTCCTGCGCCGGGCCACTGATCCGTATCCCGGCCCCGGCGGGCTGCGGCTGTTCCGTGAGCGGGCCGCACAGAGGGCCGAGGAGGGCTTTCCGCTGCACCTCCTGCTGCGTTCGCACGCACTCGGGGCGTACGTGCTGTGGCAGGCGCTGCGGGACGCCGCGGAGCCCGGCGAGGAGGGCGCGCTCGTCGAACTCGTCGACCTGCTCCTGCGCTCGCACCACAAACTGATGGGCACCGTCGCGGAGACGTACCTGGACGAGCGGTCGGCCCTGGACGCGGAGCAGCGTGAACAACGCCGTTCCCTGGTACGCGGGTTTCTCGACGGCGCCCTGGAGCCCCGTCAGGACCTCCTGGAGGAGCTCGGCCTCTCCGGACCCGCCCTGGTGCTCGCCGTGGCCCTGGAGCCCTCGTCCGGTGCCGATTCCGGGAGCGGGGACTCGGTGACCGTGCGGCGGCGGATGCGACGCGTCCAGACCGCTCTCGACCAGACCTTCGGAACGGAACTGCTGGTGCTCTTCGACGCGGGGGCCGGGCGGGCCGTCGTACCTCGGGGGAGCGAACCGCCCCTCGACCTGGCGCAGCGGCTCACCAGGGCCTGCGGGGCTGAGGTCCGGATCGCGACGGTCCCGGCCGACACCCCGGACGCCGTCCCCGAGGCGTCCCGGACGGCCGTGGAGGTGCTGCGGGTGGCGCGCGCGTGCGGGCTGTCTCCCGGGCTGCACTCCCTGGACGACGTTCTCCTCGAGTACCACCTCTCGCGCCCGGGGCCGAGCAGCCTGCGCATCGCCGCGCTGCTCGCCCCGGTCGCCGCGCGTCCCGAGCTGCTGAGGACTCTGCGTACGCACCTGGCGCAGCAGCAGGACCGCCGCCGCACCGCGACCGTGCTCGGACTGCACCCGAACACGGTCGACAACCGGCTGACCCGGTTCACCGACCTGACCGGTCTCGATCTGGCGTCGCCCCGGGGTACGGCGCTGGCCATCGCCGCGCTCCTGCTCCACGACACGGCGGCGGACAGTGCGGACATGGCACAGGGGGCGGGCGCCCCCGGGCGGATCAGCTGAGGCCGCGGCCGTACGCCCGCAGTGTCTGGAGCGCCCTGAGCGTTACGAGCGGGCGGCCCTCCAGGGCCGTTCCCGGCGCCCACTGCCGCCAGGTGACCGGCCAGCCGCCGTCCTCCTGCTGCCCGGCCGCCAAGTGGTCGAGCGAGCGGTCCAGCTCCTCGTCGGTGAACCAGCGGCGCGCGAGCGATCCTGGTGTACGGGCGAAGTCGTACGGGAAGTGGTGTTCGCCCGGTGCGTATCCGGGTGCCACCGGGTACTCCGTACGCCGGTCCGGGTCCAGGACCGCCAGTCGCCGGCCGCGTACCAGCCGTCCCAGACGGCCGGCGGCGGCTTCGGCGCGTGCCCGGTCCGGGACATCGTCCAGGAAGGCGACAGCCGCCTGGATCTCGTACGGATGGGACTGCTCCAGCGCGTCGACGGCATCCCAGCAGAAATCGGTGGCCCGGAAGAGCCACGCGTGCCACACCTGGTTGCGGTGGAGCAGCCCGACGACGGGGCCGGTGGCGAGCAGCTCGGCGGGAGGGTCGTCGACGACCGGGATGAACGGTGCGGCCGGGTAGCCGCGCTGCGAGGGGTGGATCGCGGGCAGCGCACCCTCCTTGGTCGACACATCGCTCAGATAGCGGCAGATGCGCTCCACACGCATGCCGGTGCACCGGCCGATCGAGTCGAGCACGCTGAGGGCGTGGGCGGTGTGCAGCGGCTGGCTCACGGGGCCGCGAAGGTCGGGTTCCAGCGCGTGGCCGTAGCCGCCGTCCTCGTTCAGATAGGCGGCGAGCGCGGTCTCGACCGCGTCCGTGCTTCCACCCAGGAACTCCTGGGCGAACCGCCGCTGTTCGAGGACGCGGGCCGTGAGCCAGATGAACTGCTCGGCGCGGGCGAGTGGATGTGCTCCGGTTCCAGCCATGGACCGACCGTAGAGCGGAAAGCGCTGTCGGCAAGGCCGGGCGGCCGGGCTGCACTCTCAGGAGCGGGATAATGGATGCATGCGGTTGACGATTTTCTGGGAGCGGATGGCGGACCACTTCGGTGAGGCGTACGCGGACTCCTTCGCGCGCGATCACGTGATGTCCGAACTCGGAGGCCGTACGGTGCACCAGGCGCTGGCTGCCGGATGGGACGCGAAGGATGTGTGGCGCGGGGTCTGCACAGCGGTCGGCGTTCCCGCCGAAAAGCGCTGACGGCTTTCCCCGGGCGCGTACGGACAGGCTTGGCACGAACGTCGGCTTCATCCCCCGTCGTCCCCCGGACGAGCGGTGGGAGCGGGCGTTGTTGACGGCGCAGGGCCGTTTCCTTCGTCGGCGTCCGGGGCGGGCGGCCGTAGTCCACGGTTATGGGCGAGACTTGTCGCGTGGCACCGACAGACGAGACCGCCCAGACCCAGCCGCCCGTTCCACCGCCCGTCCCGCCGGCCGCGCCACCCGCGCCGCCTGCCGGCCCGGCCCGTATGCCCGGCTGGCTGCCGCGGGCGATGGTACTCGCGCTCGCGCTCTACGCCTGTTTCCAGCTCGGCAGCTGGGCCTTCGACCAGCTCATCGGTCTGCTGATCAACGTACTCATCGCCTTCTTCCTCGCCTTGGCGATCGAGCCTGCCGTGAGCCGGATGGCATCGCGCGGGATGCGCCGCGGCCTTGCCACGTTCCTGATCTCCTTCGCCGTCCTGATCGCCGGAGTCGGCTTCGTAGTGCTGCTCGGCTCGATGCTCGCGGGCCAGATCCTCGACATGGTCGAGGACCTCCCGCAGTACCTCGATTCGGTGATCAACTGGGTGAACGAGACCTTCCGCACCGATCTGTCCAGGGTCGACGTCCAGGACAGCCTGCTCCACTCCGACTGGCTGCAGAAGTACGTCCAGAACAGCGCGACGGGCGTCCTCGACGTCTCGACGACGGTGCTCGGCGGACTGTTCCGACTGTTGACGATCTTCCTGTTCGCCTTCTACTTCGCGGCCGACGGCCCCCGGCTGCGCCGCGCGCTGTGCTCCGTACTGCCGCCGGCGCATCAGGCCGAGGTGCTGCGTGCCTGGGAGATCGCCGTCGACAAGACCGGCGGCTACCTCTACTCGCGCGGACTGATGGCGCTGATCTCCGGCGCCGCGCACTACATCCTGCTGGTGATCCTCGGGGTGCCCTATGCCCCGGCGCTCGCGGTCTGGGTCGGCCTGGTCTCCCAGTTCATCCCCACCATCGGTACGTATCTGGCGGGCGCCCTGCCGATGCTGATCGCCTTCACGGTCAACCCCTGGTACGCGCTGTGGGTGCTCGGCTTCGTGGTGGTCTACCAGCAGTTCGAGAACTATGTGCTGCAGCCCAAACTCACCTCCAAGACGGTCGACATCCATCCGGCGGTCGCGTTCGGCTCGGTCGTCGCCGGTGCGGCGCTGATGGGTGCCGTGGGAGCGCTGATCGCCATCCCGGCGATCGCGACGCTGCAGGCGTTCCTCGGCGCGTACGTGAAGCGGTACGCGGTGACGGACGACCCGAGGGTGCACGGCGGCCGGCGCGGGCGCCGCGGCGGGTTGGTCTCGGTCCGGATGCGCCGACTGCTGCGGCCACGCCGTGCCGGGGTCGGGCGGCCGGGCGACGGCCCGGACAACGGCCCGGACGCACGCGGCTGACGCGTGGCCGCCGGGTCAGCGATACCCGGTGACGTCCGCGGGGAGGCCGGGGTCCTGGACCTCGGTGAGATACCTCCAGGCATCGGGTTGGCTGCCGTCGATGTCGGTGAAGCCGTAGACCTGTGCCAACTGGCCGCTGGACAGCGATTCCCCGTTCCAGCGAGCCACATCGGGGTCCTGGGCCAGTGCGGCGACCGCCCGGCCGACGAAGGCCGGAGTCTCGGAAATGGCGAAGTGGGGCGAGTGCGCGATCGCGTCACGCCAGTTGGCCTCGGTGACTCCGTGCGCCTGGAGCATGGCCTCGGACCTGAGCCAGCCCGGGGTGAGCGATACGGCGGTCGCGTGGTGGGGTTCCAGCTCGTGGGCGAGCGCGAACGCCATCCGGTTCACGGCGGCCTTCGCCAGGTCGTAGAAGAACGAGACCCGGTAGTTGTGCGCGTTGTACCCGGTGGTGCCGTCGGTCACCTCGACGACCAGTCCGCCGGGCCTCTCGATGAGCAGCGGGATCGCGTAGTGGCTGGTGATCGCGTGGGTGTCGACAGCGAGCCGCAGGGTGTGCAGCCCGGTGTCCAGGGACGATTCCCACACGGACTTGTTCCACTCGATCCGAGCACCCCAGATGTCGTTCACAAGCACGTGGAGCGCGCCCTGCTCGCTTCGGATCCGCGCAACCAGCCCGCTGACCTGGGAGGGGACGAGGTGGTCCACCTGTACGGCGATTCCGTGACCGCCCGCTCGGTCCACGAGAGCGGCGGTCTCCTCGATCGTCTCCGGCCGGTTCATCTCGGAACGCTCGGACCCGCTGGTGCGTCCCGTCACATACACGGTCGCTCCGGCGGCACCGAGCTGAACCGCGATGCCTCGTCCCGCACCGCGCGTGGCTCCCGCGACCAGAGCGACTTTTCCTGACAGAGATGTCCTCGGAGATGTCCCCATACGCCCGGAATCTAGCATGATGCCGAACACTCTTCATTGACTTGCTCGCCCTACGCTGTTATAAGCCGCTACTCTCGGCTGGATGGTTCGGCGTGGTGCGCTTGACACCGAAATCGAACATCCATTCTCATGAGATTCCGGCCGGGTTTTCCCGGGCCCGACCGTGGAGTTGTCCACAGGCCGGGAGGACGTCGAGGCCCATTGTCAGTGGCAGGGGTTAGCGTCTTTGACGTGAAGCGATCGACTCAAGCAAATCGGGTGGAACCCATGGCAGGAAACGACCGCGAGAAGGCGTTGGACGCCGCACTCGCACAGATTGAACGGCAATTCGGCAAGGGCGCGGTGATGCGCCTCGGTGAGCGGCCGAACGAGCCGATCGAGGTGATCCCCACCGGGTCGACCGCCCTCGACGTCGCGCTCGGCGTCGGCGGTCTGCCGCGCGGCCGTGTGGTGGAGGTGTACGGACCGGAGTCCTCCGGTAAGACGACGCTGACGCTGCACGCCGTGGCGAACGCGCAGAAGCTCGGCGGCACGGTGGCCTTCATCGACGCCGAGCACGCTCTCGACCCCGAGTACGCGAAGAAGCTCGGTGTCGACATCGACAACCTCATCCTGTCCCAGCCGGACAACGGTGAGCAGGCGCTGGAAATCGTGGACATGCTGATCCGCTCCGGTGCGCTCGACCTGATCGTCATCGACTCCGTCGCGGCCCTGGTGCCGCGTGCCGAGATCGAGGGCGAGATGGGTGACTCGCACGTGGGTCTGCAGGCCCGCCTGATGAGCCAGGCGCTCCGCAAGATCACCAGCGCGCTCAACCAGTCCAAGACCACCGCGATCTTCATCAACCAGCTTCGCGAGAAGATCGGTGTGATGTTCGGCTCCCCCGAGACCACGACCGGTGGCCGGGCGCTGAAGTTCTACGCCTCGGTGCGTCTCGACATCCGACGGATCGAGACGCTCAAGGACGGCACCGACGCCGTGGGCAACCGCACCCGGGTCAAGGTCGTCAAGAACAAGGTCGCGCCGCCGTTCAAGCAGGCCGAGTTCGACATCCTCTACGGCCACGGCATCAGCCGCGAGGGCGGTCTGATCGACATGGGCGTCGATCACGGCTTCGTGCGCAAGGCCGGTGCCTGGTACACGTACGAGGGCGACCAGCTCGGCCAGGGCAAGGAGAACGCCCGTAACTTCCTCAAGGACAATCCCGATCTCGCGAATGAGATCGAGAAGAAGATCCTGACGAAGCTGGGTATCGGCGTGCGGCCCGAGATCTCGGCGGCCGAGCCTGCTGCCGATGCGGCGGCCACTGCCGACGGCGAGGCCGACGCTTCGGCGAAGTCCGTGCCCGCGCCGGTCACCAAGGCCAAGGCCACCAAGGCTGCGGCGGCCAAGAGCTAGGCCGTGACGCGTCGTACGGAGTGGCTGAGCGGCGGCGACGCCGACCCCGGCGCGGGCCCTGAATCCGCTGCGCGGGCCGGTTCCCGTCGGGGGAGGGGTTCGGGCGGGGGATTCGGTGAAGGTTCGTGGTCGGGCGGGGGCGCCGGCCGTGGTTCCCGCGCAGGCTCCAGAAGCGGTGGTTCCCCTGCCTCGTCGAGGGCCGAGAAGGGGGAACCGCAGGACCCGGTCGAGCAGGCGCGCAATATCTGTCTGCGCCTGCTCACCGGGACCCCACGCACGCGGAAGCAGCTCGCGGACGCCCTGCGAAAGCGGGAGATCCCCGACGAGGCGGCGGAGGAAGTGCTGTCGCGGTTCGAGGACGTGGGGCTGATCAACGACGGGGCGTTCGCCGAGGCGTGGGTGGAGTCACGGCATCACAGCCGGGGGCTGGCTCGCCGGGCCCTCGTCCGTGAACTGCGCACCAAGGGCGTGGATTCCGCACTGATCGACGAGGCGGTCGAGCAGCTCGCCCCGGAGCAGGAGGAGGAGACGGCCCGCGACCTGGTGGCCCGCAAACTCCGCTCCACCCGCGGCCTGGACCGCGACAAGCGCCTGCGCCGCCTCGCTGGGATGCTCGCGCGCAAGGGGTACGGGGAGGGGATGGCCCTGCGTGTGGTGAGGCAGGCGCTGGCGGAAGAGGGCGAAGACACGGAGGGCCTGGACGAGCCCTTCTGAGCGCGCGGCGGTCGGTGCGGGCGAGCGGGCGGTGCGGGCGGCGGCGAGCGGGTGAGGGGAACCAGGGCGTGGGGAACCAGGGCTAGGGGGTCAGTGGCCCGCGCGTGCGGCCCGTCGGATGGTCGCGTCGAGCAGGCCCAGGGCGTCCGCGGCGGTGCGGTCGGGGTGGCGGTTCCATGGGCCGATCAGGTCCGTCCAGCCCTGCGAGCGGAGCTCGGTGATCAGCCAGGCGCCGGCCCGGTCCACCGTGTCCAGAGAGCCGTACCCGAGACGGTGAGCGCTGAGGAGGGCGCCGCAGATGCAGCGGGCGCCACGGGCGTTGCGCAGACGGTACGGAGTGTTCTGCCAGCCCCACTCGACCAGGATCTGCCGGGCGTAACCGAGGTGCGTGGAGGGGCGCACGTCGGGCTGGCCGATACGCCGCCAGCTGTGCAGACGGTCGGGCAGGACCGCGCCAAGTCGCCCGGGAAGCGGCCGCTCACGGGGCGGTGACGTGGGCAGAGCCCGCAGGGACTCGTCGATGAGCTGCTCGACGGGTACGGACAGCAGGTCCCGCCAGTCGGCCGGCTCGGAATCCGGCCGCGGCTCCGCCCCTGGCCGCAGCTCCGGCTCCGCCCCCGCTCCCGGGGCACGTACAGGTTCGGGGGCGGTGTGCTCCCAGCCCGTGATGATTTCCTGCCACACCGCTGTGTCGTGGAGGTGCGAGACCTGGGCATCGAGCTGATCAGGCGTGAGGTGAGCGGTTTTCATCGGTGCGACATCTCCGTACATTTCGGTCCTCGGTATTGAGGCGAATGTGCGGGGCCCGGAGCGATTGCTCCACCGGGGTGTGGCGTTCGGGTGTGTCGGCACGGATTCCGGGCCGGGCGGGCGAGCGGGCGGCAGGGGGCAGGGCTGAACGCCGGGCGGAAGGCAGGGGGAGGGGCTAACCCCCGTACGAAGACGCCGGAATGCTCCAGTGCACAGGTATCTGTGCACAGAGCAGTGTGTGAGGCATGGCAGAGAAGCCCGGCGGTACCGAGATCACAGAGCTGGCAGCCCTCAGGGTGCTCGCCCAGCCGCGACGCCAGCAGATCCTTCAGTACCTCACCCTGAGCGGACCGGCCACGTCCGCGATCCTCGCCCGCGCTCTCGGGCTGAACACCGGAGCCACCAGCTACCACCTCCGCGAACTGGCCAGGTACGGCTTCGTGGAGGACGCGACGCCGGAGGAGGCCGAGGCCCGTGCCGCGGGCCGCGAGGACTCCGGTGCAGGTAGCCAGGGCCCGGGCAGTAGGAGGCGCCGGTGGTGGAAGGCCGTGCCAGGTGACCGGCGCTTCCCGCCCCGGTCCCGTCAGACACCCGAGACGCGGCTCGTCATGGACGAGCTCAACCGCCACGCCTACGCCGCGGACCTTGCCCTCTTCGAGCGGCTCCAGCGTGACAGCGCAGTCGACCAGGATGACGAGTGGGCCGACGCCTTCCCCTATTCGCGCGGCTCCATCCGGCTCACCCTCCCCGAACTCCGCGCGTTCTTCGAGGAGTTCATCGAGCTGATGAACCGGTACAAGCGCCCGGACGACGCAACGCCTCCCGGTGCACGCACGGTCCACACGCGCCTGCTCGCCTTCCCGGCCGCCGAGCCCCATCCAGCGCCGCCCGCCACCGCCACCGAGCCCGCGAGCCCCGCGGGCAACCGCACAGAGACGGACGCATCATGATGCTGCGCTACGCCCTTCACACCGTCCGGGACCGGAAGGGCGGGTTCTTGGGTGCGTTTCTGGCCCTCATGTGTGCCGCCGCCCTCATCACCGCCTGCGGCACACTCCTGGAGACCGGCCTGCGTGGGAAGATCGCCACCGAGCGCTACGCCGCCACACCCCTCATCGTCTCCGCCGACCAGAACGTCCACCGGACCACCGTCAAGCACAAGGGCAACGGCAAGACGAAGGTCAAGCACAAGGCGAAGCCCGTCGCCGAGCGGGCCTGGCTGCCCGCCGCCACCGCCGACCGGGTCCGCGCCGTCGAAGGCGTCAGCAAGGTCCTCACCGAACTCACCTTCCTCGCAGAGCCCTTGGTCCCCAATGGAGCCGGCGGCCCCTCAGCCCGGCCCTCGTACGGTCACGCCTGGACCTCCGCGCCGCTCACCCCCTTCGCTCTCACCGCAGGCAGCGCCCCTGCCTCGGCCGACGAGGTGGTGATCGACCGGGAGCTCGCCCGACGCGCCGGTCTGGAGCCCGGAGACCGGCTCACCGTGCAGTCCACCGGCAACCCGAGCCCCTACCGCATCAGTGGCATCGCGGCCCCCGCCGCTCCCGCTGCCCACGACGGTCTCCGCCGGCAGACTTCCCTCTTCTTCTCCACCGCCGAGGCCGAGCGCCTCGCGGCCCACCCCGGCCAGGTCACCGCCCTCGGCGTGATCCCCGCGCCCGGAGCGGACCTCGCGGACCTGGAGCGGCAGGTGAAGCAGGCTCTCGAGGGCACCACCGCACAGGTCTCCACCGGCGACGCCCGCGGGCCTGTCGAGTTCCTGGACGCCGCCGGTGCTCGTATCAAACTCGTCTCCATGGGCGGGGCGATGGGCGGCACCTCGCTCCTCGTCGCGGTCCTCGTCGTCGTCGGCACCTTCGCGCTCTCCATCCAGCAACGGCACCGCGAACTGGCCCTGCTGCGAGCCATCGCCGCCACCTCCCGTCAGGTCCGCCGCCTGCTCTGCCGGGAAGCCCTGCTGGTCGGAGCAGCCGCGGGCATCCTGGGATCGCTCGCCGGACTGCCCCTCGCCAGGTGGCTGCACAGTCGATTCATCGACATCGGTGCCGTACCCGCCACCCTGGAGCGGACCTCCGGCATCTTGCCGATGCTCGCCGCCTTCGCCGTCACTCTCGTCGGCGCCTGGGCCGCTGCCCGTATCTCCGGCAGCCGCATCTCCCGTATCAAGCCCGCCGAGGCGATGGCCGAGGCCGCCGCCGAGCGTCAGCGCCCGGCGTGGGGACGACTCGTCGCCGGTCTGGTCCTGCTCGCGGGTGGCATCGTCCTCGTCTCCGTACTCGCCGTTCTGCGTACGGAGGCGGCCTCGACGCCCGTCACCTTCCTGGCCGTCGTGGTGCTGGCCACTGCGGTGTCTCTGCTGGGGCCCGTCCTCGTCAAGGGGGCGCTGGTGGTGCTCGCCGTGCCCCTGCGCCTCTCAGGTCCGGGTGGTTCCCTCGCGGCCTCCAACGTCCGTGGAAACGCCACCCGGATGGCCGCGGTCGTCACCCCGCTCACTCTGCTCATCGGCATGACCTGCACTGTTCTCTTCGTCCAGCCGACCCTCTCCGACGCCGCGCGGGCACAGGCGCGTGAGGGCACCCAAGCCACCTCGGTGCTGGTCGCCGACGGTCCCGGCGTCCCGCCCGCCGCCGCCGAGGCGGTGCGCGAGATGGAGGGGGTCGTCGCCGCCACCGAGGTCGTACGGACCACCGTGCGGGTCGGGCTCGAAAAGTACGCGGCCCAGGGCGTCACCGGGGCAGGACTCGCGCGGACCTGGGACCCCGACGTCACCAGCGGCTCGCTGGCCGACTTCGCGGCCGGCTCCCGTACCGCGGCGATCAGCGAACTCGCCGCCGACCGGCTGGACCTGCGCCCCGGAGACCGGCTGGAACTTCACCTCGGCGACGGCACCCCGGCCAGCCTCACCGTCGCCGCCGTGTACGCCCGGGGGCTGGGCTTCGGCGATCTGACGCTCCCTCATGATCTGGTGGCCCGGCACGTGGACAACCCCTTGGCCGCCACCGTCCTGGTCGCCGGGGACCGCGACCGTGCCGACATCGCCGGACGGCTGAAGGACTTCCCCGGGGTCGCCGTGCTCGCCCCCGCCGATGTCGACCGGCTCCAGGCCGACCGGCAGCAACAGAACGCCGAGGTCAACTACCTGGCCATGGGGCTCGTGCTGGCCTTCACCGCCATCGCCGTCGTCAACACCCTCGCCATGTCCGTGTCCGAACGAATCCGGGAGTTGGCCATGCTCCGGCTCGCCGGTGCGACCCGCCGCCAGGTGCTGCGGATGCTCCGGATCGAGGCGCTGACGGTCCTGCTGATCGCCGCCGTCCTGGGAAGCGGCATCTCCCTGGCCGTACTGACCGCCTTCAGTATCGGAATGACCGGAAGTGCCGCACCCGCCGTAGTGCCGACGGCGTACGCGGCGGTGCTGGGCGCCGCCGCGCTGCTCGCCCTGGTGGCCACCGCACTCCCGGGCCGGCTGGCGCTCAGACCCCGCCCGGTGGAGGTGGCCACAGCGAGGCAGTGACCACCCACGATGGGCGGCAGGGGCTTTCGGTCACACCTCGACCGGAAGCCCCTCCGCGCGCCATGCCTGGAATCCGCCGATCAGGTCGGTCGCGCGGTGCAGCCCCAACTGGCGCAGGGATGCGACCGCGAGACTCGACGCGTACCCCTCGTTGCAGAGCACCACCACCCGGAGATCGTGGCTCACCGCCTCGGCGGCGCGATGGCTTCCCCACGGATCGAGCCGCCACTCCAGCTCGTTGCGCTCGACGACCAGCGCACCCGGAATCAGACCGTCCCGTTCCCGCAGCGCCGCATAGCGGATGTCCACCAGCAGCGCGCCGTCCGCTGCCGCGGCGGCGGCCTGCCGCGGACCGATCCGGTCGATGCCTGCCCGGACCCGCTCCAAGAACTCGTCGATGCCCACCGGTTGCGTACCCGCGCCCAAGGCTGTGTCCCTGTGGTCGTTGCTCACTGCCAGTCCTCCGGACGTTCGACCTGCTCCAGGCGCAGCACCGCGCCCGTACGGCTGTACCGGCGGATGCGGGGCAGCGGCGGGTAGTACGCGTGCACCGACACGGCGTGCTCGTTATCGGACTCGTTCAGCACCTCGTGCACATGGTGCCTGCCGAAGACCCTGCCCTGACCGGCGGTCAACTGCCGTGAACGGTCGACCCCTTCGCTGAGTTCCAGGGTCTTCCAGCCGTCGGTGGGCAGGCGGGCGGCCAGTGAGAATTCCTTGAGGGTGCCCGCGGCCGTGGTGAAGGCGCCGATCGAGTCGGCGTGGTCGTGCCAGCCGGTGCCCGTGCCGGGCGGCCAGCCGATCAGCCACGCTTCACTGCCGCCGGGCCCGTCGAGCCGGATCCAGGTGCGGCCCTCGGGGTCCAGAGGGAGGGAGGCGACGAGCGCAGTGTCGGCCGCGGTGCGGCGGACGAAGGCGAGCAGTTCCGCGGCGTCCGGGCCTGCCGAGGAGGCAGGTGACGCGGAGGCGGATGTGCGTACGGGAACAGAAGACGAAGGGTGAAGAGCAGACACAGGAGCCGTCCTGAGAGTTCGCGCGGGAGCCACCGCCGTACGAGGACAGCACGGCATGGCAGTGAGAGGCGATTCAGCAGGACGGTCGACACACGCAGCCCGCATAGCGGACGAGGTCCATATGGACCCTCCGCCACAGGCGCACATCGGTGTCGGTCATGATCTGGAGTACACCATGTGCGCCTGTGAGGGTCAATTGATGTTCGCGGTGCGCCCGGAGCGCAGAGGCGTACGCTGCGATTCCTCGCGCGCCGCGCCCGTACCACCCCCGCGCGCCGCGCCCGTACCACCCCCGTGAGCCGCGCCCGCACCACCCTCGCGAGCCGGGGCCGTGTCGCCTCCGCGCGCCGCGTCGGCGGCGGCGAAGAGCTCCGCCGGCCGTACCCCGCCGAAGGCCGCCACCAGGTGCCCGTCCGGCCGCACCAGCAGCACGGTGTGCGCCGACGCACCCGGATAGCTCTCCGCCACCAGAAGCTCACCCTTCACCGGCAGCGCGGCCACCGCCTCGATGAGCCGCGGCATGACGCCCGCGGTGAGCCAGTGCCGCCGGTCCCACACCCCGGTTCCCGGTGCGACCAGGAGCACCAGCAGATGCCCCTGCCCCAGCCGGTCGCGCAAGCGGACGCTCGTGCCGTCGGGTGCGGTCACCCGTACATCGGCGACCGGCGCACCAGGGGGCGTACCCACGGCGGCGTGCGCCTCGGCGCGCGGAGGTGAAAGGGGCGAATGCGTGTACGAAGGGGGCGCACCCAGCGGCCCGCACCCCAGATGACCATCGGTGAGCAACGTGTCGTGCCCCCGTGCGCTGCCCGGAACCAGCGTCCGCAGGCCGCCGCTCCCGCGCAGTATCGGCAGCGACTGGTCGGCGGCGCGGAGCCGTGAGGCGACCGCGGCCCTGCGCTCCGCCTGGTAACTGTCGAGCAGCAGCTCGGAGGCGCCGTGGTGCCAGCTCTGCGCCAGCTTCCAGGCCAGGTTCTCGGCGTCCCGCACCCCTTCGTCCAGGCCCTGGGTGCCGAGCGCGCCAAGGAGGTGGGCGGCGTCACCGGCCAGGAACGCCCGCTTCGACCGCCAGCGCCGGGCCAGCCTGTGGTGCAGCGTGTACACCCCGGTGTCGAGCAGTTCGTAGGCCGGAGTCTCCCCGCACCAGCCCTCCAGGGTGTCCCTGATCCGGGTGATCAGCGCGTCGGGGGTGACGAGCTCACCGCGCGGCGGAAGCAGCCAGTCAAGCCGCCAGACACCGTCGGGCAGGGGCCGCGCGGTCACCTCGGGGCCGCCACTGCGCCACGGCGGCGCACGGTGCAGTACGGCTTCGCCAGGCCAGGGCAGTTCGGCACGCAGCGCGGCGACCGCGTGGCGTTCCACCGCCGTGCGCCCCGGAAACCTGATGTCCAGAAGCTTGCGTACGGTGGACCGGGCGCCGTCGCAGCCGACCAGATAGCTCCCCCGCCACCAGGTGGAATCGGGCTCCCTGGTGTGCACGGTGACCCCGTCGGGGTCCTGTTCCAGGGTGTCGATGCGGCTGAGCGGTGCCATCCGCACCAGGCTCTGCGCGGCGACCGCGGCCCGCAGACCACGGGTCAGGGCGTGCTGCGGCAGATGGACCGGAGCCGGCAGGGGATCGGTTACCGACCCGGCCCCCGACGCATCGCCGAGCGGCAGCGCGCGTACCAGTTGCTTGCGCCGCATCGACCGCCACCCGGACCACTGAAGGCCCTCGTCGCGCAGGGTCGTGCAGCCGAGCCGCTCCACGAGAGCGGCGGTGTCCTCGCGCAGGACGACGGTCCGTGCGAGCCGCTGTTCGTCCTTGCCTGGGCCTTCGTCGAGGAGAACGGAGGGGACGCCCTGCGCGGCGAGGGCGAGCGACAGCACCAGGCCGACGGGCCCGGCGCCGACGACGATCACCGGGTCCACGGCGCACACCATCCGGCCCGTACGGTCGTAGGGGAAGTGGCGACGGAGGCTCGGGGCGCGATCACAGAACGTATGCAACCTACTGCCGGTGCTTGCGTCAAGTGACAGAGAGACGTGGCGGGGGGCGCGGCAGATGCGCCCGCGCCCCCCGTGGGTCGATTATCGACAGCCCGTCAGTTGCCCGATCCGTCAGCGGTCTTGAGCGGGGGAGCGTCGATGATCTCGATGCCGCCACCGGGGCCGGCGCCGACCACCGCGCCCGTGCTCTTCTTGGCCCGCCGCAGCTTGCGCTCGAGCCAGCTCGCGAACGAGGTCAGAGCGAAGTTCACCGCGATGAAGATCAGCGCGATGATGGTGAAGCACGCGATGGTGTTCGCACCGTAGTTCGCGCTCATCGGACGGACCGACGCGAGCAGCTCGGGGAAGGTGAGGATCGCACCGCCGAGAGCGGTGTCCTTCACGATGACCACGATCTGGCTGACGATCGCGGGCAGCATGGCGGTGACCGACTGCGGCAGCAGCACGTACCGCATGGTCTGGCCCTTGCGCATACCGATCGCCTTCGCGGCGTCGGTCTGCCCCTGCGGGAGGGACAGGATGCCGGCCCGCACGATCTCGGCGAGGACCGAGGCGTTGTACAGCACCAGACCGGTGACGACGGCGTACAGCGGACGCACGTCGCTCGCGATGTCGGTGAACTCCGAGTACGCGGCGTTCGCCGTGATCATCAGGATCAGCACCGGGATCGCGCGGAAGAACTCCACGACGATGCCGGACGGCATCCGTACCGACCGGTGGTCGGAGAGCCGGCCGATACCGAAGAGCGCCCCGAGGGGCAGGGCTATCAGCAGGGCGAAGAACGCGGCCTTCAGCGTGTTCTGGAGCCCCGGCCAGAGGTAGGTCTCCCACGGCTGGGAGCTTGTGAAGAATGGCTCCCACTTGACCCAGTCGAGCTGATGCTTCTCGTCGAGTGCGGTGTAGACCCACCAGAGCACGGCGGCGAGAGCCGCTACGAAGATGACCGTGTACAGGATATTGCGCCGCTTGGCGCGGGGCCCCTGTGCGTCGAAGAGGACGGACGTCGTCATCGTTTCACCGCCACCTTCTTGCTCACCCAGCCGAGCAGGAGCCCGGTCGGGAGGGTGAGGCAGATGAATCCGAACGCGAAGATGGCCGAGATCAGAATCAGTTGAGCCTCTGCTTCGATCATGTCCTTCATCAGGTACGCCGCTTCGACCACGCCGATCGCCGCAGCGACGGTGGTGTTCTTGGTCAGCGCGATCAGCACGTTGGCCAGCGGGTTCACGACCGCGCGGAAGGCCTGCGGGAGGACGATCAGCCGCAGGACCTGGGTGAAGCTCAGCCCGAGCGCCCGTGCCGCCTCGGCCTGGCCCGCCGGCACCGTGTTGATGCCCGAGCGCAGCGCCTCGCAGACGAAGGCGGCCGTGTAGAGGGCGAGCGCGAGTACCGCGAGCCGGAAGTTGATGACCTCGAAGTCGTCGCCGCCCCCGAGGGTGACCTGCAAGGTCTGGAAGAGGCCCAGTGACGCGAAGACGATGATCACGGTCAATGGGATGTTGCGGACAATATTCACATAAGCGGTACCGAACCCGCGCATCAGGGGGACCGGGCCGACCCGCATACCGGCCAGCAGCGTTCCCCATATGAGGGAACCGAGGGCGGAGTAGACGGTGAGTTTCACCGTCACCCAGAAGGCCCCCAGTAGGTCGTAACCTTCAAGAAAGTCGAACACGATCTCCCGTGCTTCCAGGTGTGGGGAGGGCTCGGTGCGCCGCCTGGACGGCGGCGCACCTCATCGGCCCAGCTGCTGGACCGCGAACGGCCTTACTTGACGACGTTGCCGATCTTCGGCGCCGGCTCGTTCTTGTAGTTGGCCGGGCCGAAGTTGTCCGCGACAGCCTTGTCCCACGCACCGTCGGAGACCATCTTGGTCAGCGCGGCGTCGATCTTCTTCTTGAGGTCGGCGTCGCCCTTCTTCAGGCCGATGCCGTAGTTCTCGTTGGTCATCTGGAAGCCGGCCAGCTTGAACTTGCCCTTGTGGGCCTCCTGCGCCGCGTATCCGGCGAGGATCGAGTCGTCCGTGGTCAGCGCGTCGATGGCCTTGTTCTCCAGGCCGGTGAGGCACTCGGAGTAGCCGCCGTAGTTCTGCAGCTGCGCCTTGGGGGCCAGCTTCTCCTTGACGTTCTTCGCGGAGGTCGAACCGGTGACGGAGCAGAGCTTCTTGCTGTTGAGGTCCTCGGTCGACTTGATCGAGTCGTCGTCGGCCCGGATGAGGACGTCCTGGTGCGCCAGGAGGTACGGGCCCGCGAAGTCGACCTTCTGCAGACGCTCGTCGTTGATGGAGTACGTCGCGGCGATGAACTTCACGTCGCCGCGCTCGATGGCGGTCTCGCGGTCGGCGCTCTTCGTCTCGACGAAGTTGATGTTCTCGGCGTCGTAGCCGAGCTCCTTGGCGACGTACGTGGCGACGTCGACGTCGAAACCGGCGAACTTGCCGTCGGGCGTCTTCAGACCGAGACCGGGCTGGTCGATCTTGATGCCGATGGTGATCTTCTCGCCGCCGCCGGAGCCCGCCTTGCCGTCCTTCTCTTCGGAACCACAGGCGGTGGCGGTGAGGGCGAGCGCGAGCACGGCGGCCGAGGCGGCGGTGACCTTACGAAGCTGCATGGTGAAATTCCCTAGAGTTGACGCGATGTGCGCGAGGTGAGTGATCAGCTGATCCGGAACTCAGTGGTGAAGGATCTTCGACAGGAAGTCCTTGGCCCGGTCACTGCGCGGGTTGCTGAAGAACTGGTCGGGCGTTGCCTCTTCGACGATCTTTCCGTCCGCCATGAAGACGACGCGGTTGGCCGCCGACCGTGCGAAGCCCATCTCGTGGGTGACGACGACCATGGTCATCCCGTCCCGGGCGAGCTGCTGCATGACCTCCAGCACCTCATTGATCATTTCCGGGTCGAGCGCGGACGTCGGCTCGTCGAACAGCATGACCTTCGGGCCCATCGCCAACGCCCGCGCGATGGCGACGCGTTGCTGCTGACCACCCGAGAGCTGGGCGGGGTACTTGTCCGCCTGCGAGGCGACGCCCACCCGGTCGAGCAGCGAACGTGCCTTGTCCTCTGCGGCCTTCTTGTCCATCTTGCGGACCTTGAGCTGGCCCAGCATCACGTTCTCGAGCACCGTCTTGTGCGCGAAGAGATTGAACGACTGGAAGACCATGCCCACGTCGGCGCGCAGGCGGGCGAGCTCCTTGCCCTCCTGCGGCAGCGGCTTGCCGTCGATCGATATCGCGCCCGAGTCGATCGTCTCCAAGCGGTTGATGGTGCGGCACAGCGTGGACTTTCCGGACCCGGAAGGCCCGATAACGACCACGACCTCGCCACGGGCGATGGTCAGGTCGATGTCCTGGAGCACATGCAGCGCGCCGAAGTGCTTGTTGACGTTGCTCAGTACGACAAGGTCGTCGCCCGCAGGCGCGGCATCCTCGGCGGCCTTGGTCACTGAAACTCCGCTCATCGGCTTAATGCTCCGTCCTCCTCGGTTGGCAAGGACACTAATGACGCAGTGCGACCAGCGTCATTACATCTGAGCGGAAATTGAGCATAACGATCCGGCTGCAACCGGACACACCGCGTGAACGGGACTTCCTCAACGGTGCTGGGGCGTACCGGGTGGGTAACGGAAACCCTGATGTAACCGGCAAGCTCTTGACCGGAGCACCCGTCATCGGCATGGATGCCCTGGTAGGGGATGACGTGAACGTCGCCGTACGGGAGAACCTCACCGGGCGGAACATCACGCGTCACCGAAGAAGCGAACCGAAGAAGCAACATCAGCCGTCCCGAGATCTCGGGCGCCGGAAGGAGGGTCAATGAGACTGCTGCTCGTCGAGGACGACGACCATGTCGCGGCGGCCCTGTCCGCCGTGCTCGCCCGCCACGGGTTCCAGGTCAAGCACGCCCGTAACGGCGAGGAGGCCCTGAGGGCTCTGCTGCCGGCCGACAAGGAACCCTTCGGCGTCGTGCTGCTCGACCTCGGCCTGCCCGACCAGGACGGCTACGAGGTGTGCGGCAAGATCCGCAAGCGCTCCGCGATCCCGGTGATCATGGTGACCGCGCGTGCCGACGTCCGGTCGCGGATCCACGGGCTCAACCTCGGGGCGGACGACTACGTCACCAAGCCGTACGACACCGGGGAGCTGCTCGCCCGTATCCACGCGGTCGCGCGGCGCAGGACGGCCGGTGAGGACACCGCCCCGACCCCGGCCGCCGGTCTGCGTCTGGGTCCCGTCCAGATCGAGCTGCCGACCCGCCGGGTCAGCGTCGACGGTGAGGAAGTCCAGCTCACGCGCAAGGAGTTCGATCTTCTGGCGCTGCTCGCGCAGCGGCCCGGAGTGGTGTTCCGGCGTGAGCAGATCATCAGCGAGGTGTGGCGTACGAGCTGGGAGGGGACGGGCCGCACTCTTGAGGTGCATGTGGCGTCCCTGCGTTCCAAGCTGCGGCTGCCCGCGCTGATCGAGACCGTGCGGGGCGTCGGATACCGGCTCGTCTCGCCGTCCGCGTAAGGGCGTACGTTCCCCGTGCACACCCGTCTCCTTCCGCTGCTCATCATCCTCATGGCGGCCGTACTGCTCGCCCTGGGCGTCCCGCTGGCCATGCGCATGGCCGCCGCCGAGCAGCAGCGCGTCGTCATCGACCGGATCGACGACACGGCGCGCTTCGCCGCACTCGCCCAGTTCGTCAGCGAGTCGCTTCCGGGCAACGAGGAGCGGCAGCGCATCCTCCAGGCCGAGCTCGACGCGTACGACTCCGTGTACGGGATCAGGGCCGGCGTCTTCTACCGCGACGACCGGGCCCTGGCGAAGGCCCCGTCCTCCTGGATGGTGCCGACGGAGGGGGAGGGCCGTGAGGCGTTCCGGGAAGCGCTCCTGGGCCGCCGCTCCCACGATCCGCCGCAGGTCTGGCCCTGGCAGACCGGCAGGGTCGTCGTGGCCTCGCCCGTCGTACGGGACGGTGACGTGGTCGCCGTCGTCGTCATCGACTCGCCCACCGGCGAGATGCGGTCCCGGACGCTGCGCGGCTGGCTGCTGATCGGCCTCGGTGAGGCGCTGGCGCTGCTCGTCGCGGTCGGCGCCGCGTTCCGGCTCACGGGCTGGGTGCTGCTTCCCGTACGCATCCTGGACGCCGCCACGCACGACATCGCCAGTGGCCGGATGAGGTCCCGGGTCGCCGCTTCCGGCGGACCTCCGGAACTCAGGCGGCTGGCCCGTTCGTTCAACGAGATGGCTGACAACGTCGAAGACGTTCTGGAGCAGCAGCGCGCCTTCGTCGCCGACGCCTCGCACCAGTTGCGCAACCCGCTGGCCGCACTGCTGCTGCGCATCGAGCTCCTCGCGCTCGAACTCCCTCAGGGGAACGAGGAGATCGCCGCGGTGCGTACGGAGGGCAAGCGCCTCGCCCGGGTCCTGGACGACCTGCTGGACCTGGCGCTGGCCGAGCATGCCGCGGCCGACCTCCGGCTCACGGACATCGGCGCGCTCACCGCCGAGCGCGTCGCGTCATGGGGCCCGCTGGCGGACGGGAAAGGGGTGCGGCTCCTGCTGGACGGGGTGTCCGCGGCCACGGGCTGGGCGGACCCGATCGCGCTCTCCAGCGCGCTGGACGCCGTCATCGACAACGCACTCAAGTTCACGCCGCCGGACGAGGAGGTACGGGTCACCGTGGCGTCCACCGGCGCGAGTGTCACCGTGCGCGTCGCCGACCACGGGCCGGGGCTGACCGACCAGGAGCTCGAACGCGTCGGCGACCGCTTCTGGCGCAGCAACCGGCATCAGAACGTCAAGGGCTCCGGCCTGGGTCTCTCCATCTCGCGTGCGCTGCTCACCGCGGGCCGGGGCTCGATCGCGTACGCACGGAACGAGCCCCATGGGCTGGCGGTGACGGTGTCCGTACCGCGCAACGCTCCACACGTCTGAACGAGCGCCAGGACACCGGGGGAACGTCGCTACGGCTTGACCGACCGGTAGTAGCGCCTGGCCCCTTCGTGCATCGGCAGCGGATCGGTGTAGATCGCCGTCCGCAGATCCACCACCTGCGCCGAGTGCACCTCACGTCCGATGCGGTCGCGGCTGTCGATCACGGTCCGGGTGAACGCCTCGGTCATCGCCGAGTCAGTGCGGTCCGTGGTGACCAGCAGATTGGCGACCGCGACCGTCGGCACGGTCTGGCCCTGCTGCGCGTTGAGATAGGCGTCGGCCGGAATCACGGCCGAGCGGTAGTACCGGGTCGATCCGCCGACTCCCTGGAGCTGGGTGACCAGCGGGTCCTCCAGCGGCACCAGCCGGATGGCGAACCGCTCCGAGAGCTCCTGCACGGCATTGGTCGGCAGGCCCCCGGACCAGAAGAAGGCGTCGAGTGTGCCGTTCGCCAGCCGCGTCGGCATCGTGTCGATGCCGACCGGTATCGGGGTGACGCTCTTCTCCGGATCGAGGCCCGCGGCGCTCATCAGCCGGTCGGCGACGAGCCGTACCCCTGATCCCGGCTGCCCCACGCCCACCCGCTTCCCTCGCAGGTCGGCGACGCTCTGCACGTCCGAGTCGCGAGGCACGACGAGCTGGACGTAGTCGTCGTACAGCCGGGCGCAGGCCCGCAGGCGCTGGGCACCGGCTCTGCCGTTCTGCATGAAGGTGGCCACGGCGTCGGCGGTCGCGATGGTGAAGTCCGCCTTCCCCGAAGCCACCCGTTCTATGTTCTGCTGCGAGCCCTCACTGGTCTGCAGTTTTATGGACACCTTGGGCATGTCCTTGGCCAGCGCGCCTTCGAGCCGCTCGCCGTAGCGCTGGTAGACCCCGCTGCGTACGCCGGTGGAGAAGGTCAGCGAGCCCGTGGGAGAGGACTCCCCCAGGGGGAGCACCCACCACAGCAGCAGCCCCAGGACGACCGTCACGGCCGCTCCCCCCTGAAGGGTGCGTCGTCGGTCGAACCGGGACAGTACGGAGAACATGGCGCGATCCTGCCAGCCACTCCCCGTAATGGCCAGGCCCGGGCTTCCGGGGCGGCCGGGGCCGGGCTCCCGGACCCCGCGCCGGGACTGCGGCGGCACAGGGCATTCCAGGTACCGCCTACCCTTGTCGCATGAGCAGCGGCAACCGGAGCGAAGCAGTGGACGTCAAGAAAAGCTACGAGGTACGCACTTACGGGTGCCAGATGAACGTCCACGACTCGGAACGGCTGTCGGGGCTCCTGGAGGACGCCGGATACGTCCGTGCGCCGAAGGACGCCGACGGTGACGCCGATGTCGTCGTCTTCAACACCTGTGCGGTGCGTGAGAACGCCGACAACAAGCTCTACGGCAACCTCGGCCGGCTGGCGCCCATGAAGACCAAGCGCCCCGGGATGCAGATCGCGGTCGGCGGCTGCCTCGCGCAGAAGGACCGCGACACCATCGTCAAGCGGGCCCCCTGGGTGGACGTCGTCTTCGGTACGCACAACATCGGCAAGCTCCCGGTGCTGCTGGAGCGCGCCCGCGTCCAGGAGGAGGCGCAGGTCGAGATCGCCGAATCCCTGGAGGCCTTCCCTTCCACGCTCCCCACCCGACGTGAGTCCGCCTATGCCGCGTGGGTGTCGATCTCCGTCGGCTGCAACAACACGTGCACCTTCTGCATCGTCCCCGCACTGCGCGGGAAGGAGAAGGACCGCCGTACCGGCGACATCCTGGCCGAGATCGAGGCACTCGTATCCGAGGGCGTCTCCGAGGTCACGCTGCTCGGCCAGAACGTGAACGCGTACGGCTCCGACATCGGGGACCGCGAGGCGTTCTCCAAGCTGCTGCGGGCCTGCGGCGCCATCGAGGGTCTGGAGCGCGTCCGCTTCACGTCCCCGCACCCGCGTGACTTCACCGACGACGTGATCGCCGCGATGGCCGAGACCCCGAACGTGATGCCGCAGCTCCACATGCCGATGCAGTCGGGCTCGGACACCATCCTCAAGGCGATGCGCCGCTCGTACCGGCAGGAGCGTTTCCTCGGGATCATCGAGAAGGTGCGTGCCGCCATGCCGGACGCCGCCATCTCGACCGACATCATCGTGGGCTTCCCCGGCGAGACCGAGGAGGACTTCGAGCAGACCATGCACGCGGTCCGGGAGGCCCGTTTCGCGAACGCCTTCACCTTCCAGTACTCCAAGCGCCCCGGGACGCCCGCCGCGGACATGGCGGACCAGATCCCCAAGGAGGTCGTCCAGGAGCGGTACATGCGCCTGTCGGCCCTCCAGGAGGAGATCTCCTGGGAGGAGAACAAGAAGCAGGTCGGCCGCACCCTGGACGTCATGGTGGCGGAGGGCGAGGGCCGTAAGGACGGCTCCACGCAGCGCCTCTCCGGCCGCGCCCCCGACAACCGTCTGGTCCACTTCACGAAGCCCTCGCAGGAGGTGCGCCCCGGTGACGTGGTGACGGTCGACATCACGTACGCGGCTCCGCACCACCTGCTCGCCGAGGGCGCCCCGCTCGGCGTGCGCCGGACGCGTTCCGGTGACGCCTGGGAGGCGCGTACGGCCGCTGCGGCGGCCAAGCCCGCCGGAGTGATGCTGGGCCTGCCCGGCATCGGCGCCCCGGCCCCGCTGCCTGCCGCATCGGCCCCCGGCTGCGGCTGCGACTGACGCCGCGGCGCTTCGCAGTACGCTGACCGGCATGCTTGTCGCTGCCGCCGTCTGCCCCTGCCCGCCGCTCCTGGTTCCCGAGGTCGCCGCCGGAGCGGCGCCCGAGCTCGACGCCGCGCGGACCGCGTGCACGGACGCCCTGGGCGTGCTCGCCGCGGCCCGCCCCGATCTGCTGATCGTCGTGGGGCCCGCCGAACCCGACGGAGAAGGGCCGCATCCCGCCGGAGCGGCCGGTTCCTTCGAAGGGTTCGGCGTCGCTCTCTCCGTGCGCCTCGGAAACCCGCCCGGCGACACCGTGCCGGGGGGACGCCCGCTTCCGGCCTCCCTTGCCGTCGGAGCGTGGCTGCTGGAGCGGACCCGGTGGTCCGACGCCCCGGTCGAGGGTCTCGGCGTGGGGGAGCGGCTGCCGGCCGACGACTGCGCCCTGGCGGGCAAGGAACTGGCAGCGAGGGCGGACCGCGTCGCCCTGCTGGTGATGGGTGACGGAAGCGCCTGCCGCACGGTCAAGGCCCCCGGCTATCTGGACGAGCGGGCCGTGGGATTCGACTCGGACGTGACCCGTGCGCTGGGTGAGGCGGATCTCGCCGCTCTGAGCTCGCTCGACGCCTCGCTGGCGTACGACCTGAAGGTGGCGGGCCGGGCGCCCTTGCAGGTGCTTGCCGGGGCCGCCGAGGGCGCGGGGCTCGGCGGGCAGCTGTTGTACGAGGACGCCCCGTACGGCGTCGGCTACACGGTCGCCGCCTGGTCGTGACGGACTGACCGAGCACGACTTGCCGAGCATGGAGGAGGGCCCGGAACGCATGCGTTC
>NZ_JBSHFH010000055.1:0-52634 GCF_053617235.1 Streptomyces sp. NPDC055749
GTGCGCCTCCCACCGGTGGGAGGCGCACGGGCCGCCGTCGCGTCAGTGTGCGGCCTGTCAGCAGATGCGCGTACGGCTCTCCATGGCCTGGCGCGCGGTGTGCTCGTCCCCGTACACCTCGCACATGTGGCGGCCGTCCGGCGTCGCCGTGTGCTCGACCACCCACAGGCAGGTCTCGCGGCCGTCCAGGAGCAGGAACGCGTGCTCGTAGAGCGTGAAGCCGGCGTCCCGACCCTCGACACGGCACTGGCGCCCGAAGATCTGGGTGATGTGGTGGGCGAACGCGGCCCGCAGCAGACGAGCGGTCCCCTCGCCAGGCCGGTCGCTGTTCTCCGCGCGGCGCAGGACGCGGCGCGCGTGGTCCGCCGAGTTGTCCGGGGCGTACATCCGGGGCAGCGGGACCGGGGGAGCGGACATCAGGACCGTGAGGATCTCCATGTCGCCGTGCGTGGTCTCGTCACCGAAGGCCGGGGCGTCGGAGAAACTGCCGGCCAGTCGCACCGCCGCCACGTGCGCGTCGGCCTCGTCGTCGTACAGCTCGTGGCGGCGGGGGGCCGTGATGTCCCGGCCGCTGCTGTGCACCAGCTCCCAGAGCGTGAGCGCGGAGCCGTCGGGCAGCAGATAGGTGTGCCGGTACGTCTCGCGGTGCAGCACCGAACTGTGGTGGGAGGAATGCAGGGAGCTGCTGTGCGCCAGCGCGCTGCCGAGCCGGTCGACCGTGCTGTCGGGCAGGTCGAAGGAGTTGAGTGCCCGTCGCAGGAGTCGCTCGAGGTGCTGCTCGGTTGTCTCGTACGAATCGCTCAAGGTGCTGTCTCCAGGCCGTCGCCGCGTGTTACTTGATGCGTGCTTAACGTAGTCCCTGGGTCTGACATCGTGACCGGGGATCGGGAAAACGTAGGGCGCACGCAGAAAGTTCCCGGCGCTTTTCGGGCACTTCGGGTGAACTGCCTTGCCGTGGGGGCGAGTCGGGCCCCCCGGGCGGCCCCTTCCGGGCGCCGATGGGCGCGCGGCTGCCGCGAGACCCCCGGGCGACGCGCTCACCCGGTAAACACCTAAAACAGGGCCAAGCGCTCTATACGGTCATACGGTGGCCCGGTGACCGAGCCACCTGAAACTTCCGCCGAGCAAGCGGCCGCCGGGGCCCGTACGGGGTCTCCCGGCGCGGCCGACGTCCGGCCGCCCGTCCCCGGCCCGGAACGGCCCGAGGCGGCCGGCGCTCTCCGCTCCGTCACCGCACGCGCGACCGCGGCAGGCATCGCCGTATCCGTTCTCTTGATCATCGCGATCGTGTTCGGCAGCCGCATGCTGCGCAACTTCGACTCGGCTCTCCTCCCGTACGCCGTGGCCTCCGTCTTCCTCGCCTTCGGGGTCGCCTACCGCTACACGGTCTGGATCTCCGCGCCCGGCGCCCGACGCCTCTTCAAACAGGGGTGGCGCAGCCTCTTCTCCGCCGACAACTTCCGCAAGGCCCCGACCGCCCTGCCGAAGATGATCGCCACCTATCTGGGCTTCCAGAAATTCCTCGGCGCCAGGTCGCACGCCCGCTGGGCGGCCCATCAGCTGATCTTCTGGGGCTGCATCCTGGCCGCCCTGATCACCTTCCCGCTGACCTGGGGCTGGTTCACCTTCACCTCGGGCAGCGGCTCGGGCCCCGGCTACGAGATGCGGATCTGGGGCTTCAAGGTCCTCGGCTTCGACGCGCTGAACATCCTGGGCTGGCTGATGTTCCACGGCCTGGACATCGCCGCCGTGCTCGTCATCCCCGGCGCCTCGTACTTCCTCTGGCGCCGGATGAAGGACCGCGGCGCCATCACGGGCCAGCGCTTCGCCTACGACCTGGTGCCGCTGATCGCCCTCATCGTCATCTCCGTCACCGGCCTGCTGCTCACCTTCTCCTCGATCTTCCTGCACGGCGGCGGCTACCAGTTCCTGGCGATCCTCCACATGGTGTCGGTGGTCTTCACCCTCATCTACATCCCGTTCGGGAAGTTCTTCCACATCGTGCAGCGCCCGGCGGCCGTCGGAATGCAGCTGTTCAAGTACACCGGGCGCAAGGACGACAAGGTCTTCGTCTGCCGCCGCTGCGAGGAACCCATCGACACCGCGCCGTACGTCGAGAACCTGCGCGGCACCATGCGCGATCTCCGGCTCGGCTTCGACGAATGGGCCGAGTACTGCCCGCGCTGCAAGCGGGTGCTGCGCGGCAGCGCCTATCTCTCCCAGGTCAAGAAGGGCTTCAAGTGACCGCGGATACGCCCGCCGCCGACCGTCGTACGTTCATCCCCCTCGACCCCTCCCTGGCGCCGCCGGGCACCCGCGGTTTCCGCGACGCGGGCGGGATCCCGGCCGACCAGTGGCACGCCGACCAGAACGGCGAGACGCTCGTCCCCACACACTGCTGCTTCTGCGGGGTCCAGTGCGGGATGTATCTGCGCGTCGACCGCGGCGGCAAGGTCTTCGGTGTCGAACCCCGCAACCACGACATCAACCGGATGCGCCTGTGCCCGAAGGGCATCAACGCCTACCAGCAGGTCAACCACCCCGACCGGCTCACCGCCCCGCTCATGCGCCGTTCCCGTGACGAAGCCTTCCGCGAGGTCTCCTGGGACGAGGCGCTCGACTTCACGGTCTCCGAGATCAAGCGCATCCAGCTGGCCCACGGCAACGACGCCTTCGGACTCCTCGGCGGCGCCAGCCTCTTCTCCGAGAAGACGTATCTGGTCGGCAAATTCGCCCGGGTCGCGCTCAAGTCGCGGCACGTCGACTACAACGGCCGCCTCTGCATGGTGAGCGCCGCGGGCGCCAACAAGCTGGCGTTCGGCATCGACCGGGCGGGCAACCCCTTCTCCGACATCCTGCTCACCGACTGCCTGCTCATCGCGGGCTCCAACATCGGCGAGTGCTTCCCCGTGATGACCCAGTACGTGTGGGGAGCCCGGGACCGCGGGGCCAGCCTGATCGTCATCGACCCGCGCGAGACCGCGATCGCGCGCACCGCGGACATCCATGTCGCGCTCAAGCCCGGTACCGACTCGGCGTTCTTCAACTCCGTGCTCAACGTGGTCGTCGAGGAGGGCCTCACCGATACCGCCTACCTCGCCGCGCACACGACCGGCTGGGACGAGGTCCGCGCCAAGGCGGCCGAGTACCCGCCCGCCCGCGCCGCCCAGATCTGCGGCATCCCCGCCGAACAGATCGTCCAGGTCGCCCGGACCTTCGCCCGCGCCCCCAAGGCCATGGCCTGGCACGCCCGGGGCATCGAGCACCACTCGCAGGGCGTCGAGAACTGCCTGACCGTCATCAACCTCTGCGCGGCCACCGGCCACATCGGCAAACCGGGCGCCGGCTACGGCACCATCACCGGCCAGGGCAACGGGCAGGGCGGCCGGGAACACGGCCAGAAGTCCGACCTGCTGCCCGGCGGACGCTCGATCATGAACGAGGAGCACCGCAGGCAGATCTGCGAGATCTGGGGCATCGAGGAGTCCGAACTCCCGCCCGCGGGCACCTCGATGATGGAAATGGTCTGGCAGATGCAGCGCCGCGAGATCCGCGGACTGATCGGCATCTGCAACAACCCCTTCGTCTCCCTCCCCAACTACAAGGTGGTCAAGGAGGGGTACGACGCCACGGAATTCCATGCCCAATTCGATTTCTTCCTCTCCGAGACCGCTGCCAACGCGCATGTCGTCTTCCCCGTCACCACCTGGGCCGAGGACGAAGGGGTGATGGCCAACGCCGAGGCCCGCGTGGTCAAGCACAACAAGGCCCAGGACCCGCCGCCCGGTGTACGGACCGACACCTGGGTGATGTGCGAGCTCGCCCGGCGGCTCGGCGCGGGCGACAAATTCGCCTTCGCCGACTCCCGCGAGGTCTTCGACGAACTGCGGATCGCCTCCGCGGGAACGGTCAACGACTACTACGGCATCACCTACGAACGGCTGGAGGAGACCGGCGGCATCGCCTGGCCCTGCCCCTCCACCGACCACCCCGGCACCCCCCGGCTCTTCGAGGACGGGAAGACCTACCACCCCGACGGCAAGATCCATATGCAGGTCGTCGAGTGGCACCCGCCGATGGACCCGTACGACGAAGAACACCCCATGTCACTGACCACCGGCCGCACCGTCGCCCACTTTCTCTCCGGCAACCAGACCCGCCGTCTGGGCGCCCTCGTCGAACAGACCCCGCGCCCCTGGGCGGAGATCCACCCCTCCCACGGCTTCCGCAACGGTGAACCCGTCCGCGTCGTGACCCGCCGCGGCAGCGAGGTCTTCCCCGCCCTGGTCACCGAGGCGATCCGCCCCGACACCGTCTTCATCCCCTACCACTGGCCGGTCCCCACCGCGGCGAACGCCCTCACCATCGACGCCCTGGACCCCCGCTCCAAGATCCCCGAGTACAAGGTCTGCGCCTGCCGCATCGAGCACGCCGCCGAGATCGACGAGGTCCCCGCACCGCCCGTCGCACCCGGGCACGTCGCCTACCCGGAGACCCAGGTCTCCCGTACTGATCCGTTGCCGCCCTCGGCCCCCCAGGGCCGTGGCACCTCGGAGAGGAGCTGAGCCCGCATGATGGGCAGGACGATCTTCATCGACCCCGGCCGCTGCATCGGCTGCCAGGCGTGTGTCTCCGCCTGCCGCGAGTGCGACTCGCACCGCGGCAAGTCCATGATCCATCTCGACTACACCGACGAGGGCCAGTCGGTCGCCTCCCTTCCCACGGTCTGCATGCACTGCGAGGACCCCGTGGCCCCCTGCGCCGAGGTCTGTCCCGCCGACGCGATCCTGGTCACCGCGGACGGGGTGGTGCAGCAGGCCGACACCACCCGCTGCATCGGCTGCGCCAACTGCGTCAACGCCTGTCCCTTCGGCGTCCCGAAGATCGACCTCCAGGCGAAGCTGCAGCTGAAGTGCAACCTCTGCTACGACCGCACCGCATACGGCCTCGCCCCCATGTGCGCCACGGTCTGCCCGACGGGTGCGCTCTTCTACGGAACCCTTGAGGAGCTCCAGGCGGAGCGCCCAGGCGTGCAGGTCGCCGACACCTTCGTCTTCGGCGAGACCGAGGTCCGCACCGGGGTGGCCATGGTCGTCCCCGCGGAGAAGGTCCAGTGGCCCGTGCCCGGCGGGCTGCCCGTCGTCGAGATCAACGGTAAGGACGTCCGCCGATGAGCGTCACCGACCAGCACCCCGGCGGCGACCGGCGTACCGGCGACGAGCGCGACGCCCTGCACGACAGGATCGCCGCCGACTCCCTCACCACCCGGCGCGACTACCTCCGGATCGTCACCACCGTCTCCGGCGGTCTCGCGATCGGCGGGCTCGGCGTGGCCGGCGGCATCCTGCACCGCCACGGCGACGAGGCCGACGGCAAGTCGCCCGAGCCGAAGCAGGTGGCCGAGCAGCTCCTGCCCGGTGAGTCCCTCGCCTTCCGGTATCCGGGGGACGAGGACCGGGCGGTCGCCGTGCGGCTCAACGACGGCACCCTCGTCGGCTACTCCGCGATCTGCACCCATCTCGCCTGCGCCGTGCTCTGGCGCAAGGACCGGGGTACGGAGGGCGAGCTGTACTGCCCCTGCCACGAGGGCGTCTTCGACGCCAGGACCGGCGAGGTCGCCGCGGGCCCGCCGCCGCGCGGACTGCCCAAGGTGGTGCTCACCGAGCGGACCGACGGAAGCGTGTGGGCCATCGGGACGACCCGCTCCGGCGAAAGCATCGAGGACGGTCTGTGCCGGCAGATCGGCAAGGACGACCCCGGTCTCGCCGCCCGTATCGGCTGCCCCGGCACCAACGGCGGCGCCGAGGCACCACCCGAGGCCGCGTCGTCCCGCGCCGACGCCACCGAAGCCGAGACCTCTGCCGGGCGGACGACATGACAGAACCCCACCAGCCACCCGACCCGCAGAGCCCGCAGGACCCACGGAGCCCGCAGAGCCCACAGAGCCCACAGAGCCCGCAGCCGTCGCAGGGACCGCGATACCCGGAGTACCACCCGGGCAGCGCCCGCCCCGAGCTGAACCGGCCCGTCCGGGAGCGGTATCCGCAGATCCGCCCCACCAGCGGATACGGCGACTCGCGGATCCGTCGCACCGGCCCGGGACCGGGCGCCGGAACCGACCAGGAACCCGAGCGCTCCTCGAAGCTGACCGCCCGGCTGACCCTCGCCATGACCGTGGTCATCGGCCAGCTCTGGGGCCTTACGGTCGTCGTCGACGAGTGGATGGAGGGCAACACCGGTACCGCATGGTGGGGTGCCGGCTTCCTCTGCCTCTCGTTCGTCGTGGTTCTCGGACTGTGGCTGCTCGACCCGAAGGACCGTTGACCACCGCCGTATCCTGGACATATGAGCACCGCCCCCGCCCACGGACCGCGAGATTCGAAGCCGCACCAGCCGCAGGACCAGCCGCCCTCGCAGGCGTCCCAGCCCAAGCCGGCTCTTGTCTTCGACGATCCGTTGGACCGGCAGTCCTCGGACGACACGGACCGAGGGTGGGGTGAGCGGACTCCGAGCGGCGGCAGCGCCGCGGATCTGGCACGCTTCCTCGACGAGAAGCCGCCCCACCACATCTGAGCCCCGCCGCCGCGCCCTTCCCCGCACGCTTCCTACTCGCCGGTCCCCCTGCCCGGGGCCGTGCCGCCCGTGCCACCTGTGCCGCCCGTCGCACCGCCGTCGCCCCCGGCGCCCCGCTGTGCCACGAGCGCGTCCCGGATCTCCTTCAGCACCTCCAGCTCGCTGACCTCCAGGGTCTCCTGCACACCTTCCTTGGCGGCCTGCGCGGCTGCCCGCCGCGCCAGGTACTGCGCCATCGGCAGGACCATCAGGAAGTAGACGACGGCGGCCGTGATCAGGAAGCTGAGCGCCGCGCTGAGCACCGACCCCCACAGGATCTCGATGCCCTCCGTCGCACCCGTCTCCGGATTCGTGGTGCAGGGATCCTCCAGGCAGAAGGTGTACTCCTCCAGGCCCTGGGTGCCGAACGCGCCGACCAAGGGGTTGATGAGTCCCTTGACGACCGCGTTCACCACATTGGTGAACGCCGCGCCGATGACGACGGCGACCGCCAGATCGATGACATTGCCGCGCGTCAGGAAGGCTTTGAAGCCCTCGATCAGGCTGACCTTCTTCTTCTCGCTCACGAGTGAGATGTCCTTCGTATGTGCCGTAAGGGGAGCAAACCGCTCCGCAACCTAAGGCGCCTGAAGGCGACACTGTCCAATTCATCTTTTCTAACAGGTGACTTGGCAGAACATCAGTGCGCATGGGCCACCGCCACCGCCAGTCGTCCCGAGACCCCGGCGCCGGCCAGCGCTGTTGCGGTCTCACGCTCCACGGAGAGCACGACCAGCGCGCCCCCTCCCGAGTCCGGCCCGTCGTCCGTGCGCGGCACGGACGCCACGCGCACCCCTTTCGCCACCACGCGCGCATCGGAATCCGCGTCGTCGGCGGCGATCACGTCGACGCGGTCGCCGGGCCGCAGCAGCCGGACCGTGGCCGCGTCGGCGATCCGTACCGGCGCCGACACCAGACGCACGGCCTGTCCGGCAGGCCCCGAGGCGGCAGGCCCCGAGGTTGCAGGTCCCGAAGCGTCAGGGGCCGAGGCGGCCGGCCCCGAAGCACCCAGCCCCGAAGCGGCCAGCGCGGCAGCCGTCAGCGCGAGCCCGGCAGCCATGGCGCGGCGTTGTCTCCGCAGCGCCCTCCGCAGCCGGTGCGCGGCGCCCCCGCGCACCCGCAGCGGAGCGAACGGCGGCACCCCGCACGGTGCGGGGAGCGATGGAGTTCGTACATCGGGCCTGCGTACATCGGGCGTGGACGGGGACATGGCTGCACCACCTGCCGTCAGGGACATCCGCGCGGGACATCCGGAGGGAAGAACAACGAAGGGAGCCCGGCGGGCCGCCCCGCCGAACTCCCCTCACGATCCACCGTCCGAGAAAATCCCGCTCGGCCCTGTGGACAGCGCACAGCTTGTGGATATCTCCGACACCCACACGAGCTTTACGGCAGCTCGATCCCCGAATCGATCCCGTCCAGCACGTGCGCGCAGGCGCAGTCGCGGTCCCCGGTCTCCGGCAGCGCGGCCACCGCGTCGAACAGCACCGACCGCAGCCGGTCCACATTGGCGGCGAACACCTTCAGCACGTCCCCGTGGGAGACGCCCTCGCCGGCCTCGGCGCCCGCGTCCAGATCCGTCACCAGTGTCAACGTCGTGTAGCAGAGCGCCAGTTCACGCGCGAGCACGGCTTCCGGATGCCCGGTCATCCCGACCACCGACCAGCCCATCGCCGCATGGAAGCGCGACTCCGCCCGGGTCGAGAAGCGCGGTCCCTCGACCACGACCAGCGTCCCGCCGTCCACGGCGTCCCAGTCGTGACCGCGTGCCGCCGCGAGGGCCGCCTTGCGGCCCTGGGGGCAGTACGGATCGGCGAAGCCGAGGTGCACGACGTTCGGCTGCACGCCGTCGGCCCGGACCTCACCGTCGTAGTACGTCTGCGCGCGGGCCTTGGTGCGCTCCACCAGCTGGTCCGGTACGAGCAGCGTCCCCGGCCCGTACTCCGGCCGCAGTCCGCCCACCGCGCACGGACCGAGCACCTGGCGTACCCCGACGGAGCGCAGGGCCCACAGGTTGGCCCGGTAATTGATGCGGTGCGGCGGCAGGTGGTGGCCGCGGCCGTGGCGGGGCATGAACGCGACACGGCGTCCCGCGACCTCGCCCAGGAAGACCGAGTCACTGGGCGGCCCGTACGGAGTGTCCACGCGGACCTCGGTGACGTCCTCCAGGAAGGAGTACAGCCCCGAACCGCCGATCACACCGATCTCCGCGCCGCCCGCGTTCCCTGTTTCTGCATTAACCATGTGGTCACACTAGCCAGCGCACGGCACGAAAACCCCACCGATCCAATGATCGGCGGGGTCCCGTTGAAGTATGTCCGTACGAGGGCTAGGCGGCCGACGTACCACTCGACGAAGCCGACGCGGACGAAGCCGGTGCGGACGACGAGGAAGAGGACGACGAAGAAGCCGTCGACTTCGAGTCCGAACCCGTCGAGGACGACGACGAGGACGAAGCGGAATCGGATGCCTTCGCGGGCGACGAAGCCGGCGTGCTGCTCGAAGACGAGCCACGGCTGTCGTTCCGGTAGAAACCGGAACCCTTGAAGACAATGCCGACCGCCGAGAACACCTTCTTCAGGCGTCCCTCGCAGCTCGGGCACACGGTCAGGGCATCATCGGTGAACTTCTGCACCGCCTCGAGGCCCTCGCCGCATTCGGTGCACTGGTACTGATAGGTCGGCACTTGCTCCTCCTGGCACTCTCACTCAATGAGTGCTAACGACGCTCCATACTGACGTATTCCGCTCGATCAGTCCACCGTGACCGGCTCGCGGTGACCGACACCACGTGCCACCAGACGTCCGGAGGCTTTCGGGGTGAGCCGTGAGCGCAGCGCCAGCAGGGTCGCCAGCGCCAGCACGGTCCCCACCAGCGGAACCAGGAACCCGGTGCTCGCGCCATGCCTGTCGGCGAGCTGTCCGGCCACTGTCACCGCAGCCGCCTGGCCGAGCGCGACAGCGCCCGTCAGCCAGGTGAACGCCTCGGTACGCGCCGACGCCGGAACCAGTGCGTCGACCAGCGTGTATCCGCTGATCAGCGCGGGTGCGATGGAGAGCCCGACCAGCAGGCCGAGCCCGGCGAGCAGCGGCACGGAGTGCACGGCCCACAGGCCGGACGCGGTCAGCGTCAGGGCCACGTATCCGATGACCAGCCGACGCCTGGGACTGCTCTTCCAGGCGATGGCGCCGCACGCGATTCCGGCCAGCATGTTGCCGGCGGCGAAGATCCCGTACAGCAGACCGTTCACTCCGGGACGGCCGATCTCCTCGGAGAACGCGGTCAGGGAGACCTGCATTCCGCCGAAGACCATGCCGATCCCGAGGAAGGTGATCGCGAGCACCCGGACGCCCGGTACGGAGAGGGCGGACCTGTGCGGGGCCGCGGCGGTGGCCGCGCTCCGCGGAGCGGGCTGGGTGGAGCGCTGTGCCGCGAAGAACAGACCGCCGACGAGCGTCAGCGCCGCTTCGGCGAGCAGACCGGCCGCCGGGTGCACGCCCGTGCACAGGGCGGTGGCGAGCACGGGTCCGACGACGAACGTGAACTCGTCCGTGACCGACTCGAACGCGGCGGCCGTCGACATCAGCGGGGAGGCGGGGCGGCCGGGCGCTGCGCCCAGCACGGCGGCCCAGCGGGCCCGGACCATCGGTCCGACCTGCGGGATGGAGGCTCCGGTGGGCACTGCGGCGAGGAACAGCACCCACAGGGGTGCGTCGGCCAGCGCGAGCGCAGTCAGCGCCACCACGGAGGCGGCGTGCAGCACCACGCCGGGCAGCAGTACGGCCCGCTGTCCGAAGCGGTCGGCGAGCTTGCCGCCCTGCGGTGCGAACAGCGCCATGGAGACGCCGGAGACGGCCGCGACGGCGCCCGCGCTGCCGTACGAACCGGTGGTGTGCTGAACAAGGAGAACGATGCCGATGGTCAGCATCGCGAAGGGCTGCCGTGCGGCGAAGCCCGGGAGGAGGAAGGTCCACGCACCAGGGGTGCGCAGCAGCTGCCCGTAACCGGGGCGGTCGGAGACCGTGGACGCCACGGTCCATGCCTTTCTGCCGCCTGGTGGCTTGGCTCCTGCGGCACGTCCGCCACGCATGGGTGCGGGGCTCGTGCGGGAGCTGCCGAGAGCTGTCCTCTTCGCGCGGAACTGCGGTAGATGCCGGGCGGCTCGCTACAGAGGCGAAGGGACGCCACGACCGCCATACGGTCGCGCCAGCTCTGCGTCAGGCAGAGGTGGTCGATCAGGTTGGGTCGATGAGATTTCCTTCATGCTACAGGCAAGGGCGCCTGCGCGCCTGCGATTGCGTGCAGGTGCCCTTGCCTGGCCTGTGATCAGTGGTGCGCTTTCGTGGAGTCGGTCCGCTTGCCGCTCGCCACGGAGCCGAGGCCCTTGACGAGTTTCTTCCTCAGCTTCGACAGCTGCGGCATCTTCGTACCCCCGACCCGGGTCGATCCACCGGAACGCCCGGACCCGCCGGAACGCCCCGATCCGCCCGAGTGCCCGGGGCGGCCCGGTCCTCCCCGGGCCCTGGAGCGCGCCACGGCCCTGGAGCCGCCACCGCTCGCCCCGGAGTCGCCCGCGCCCAGCCAGCCGGCCAGCTTGCCGCCCTCGCCGACCGCCCGCAGCCGTGCCTCGGCCGCGTCGCGCACCGGATCGGTCGCCACCACCAGCAGTTCGTCGCGGCGGCGCAGCACCGTGGACGGTGCCGGTACGAAGCTCGTGCCGTCCCGGACCACGAGGGTGACCGCGGCCCCGGCGGGCAGGCGCAGCTCGCCGACCTCCACTCCGTGCATCTTCGACTCGGCCGGGATGGCCACCGACAGCAGGTGCCCGCGCAGCCGCTCCAGGGGCGCCGACTCGATGCCGAGGTCCGCCGCTTCGGACGGATCCTCCGAGATCTTCAGCGCCTTCGCGAGCCAGGGCAGGGTCGGCCCCTGGATCAGGGTGTAGACCACGACGAGGACGAAGACGATGTTGAAGACCCTGGTGCTGCCTTCGATCCCGGAGACCATCGGAATGGTCGCGAGAACGATGGGTACGGCGCCGCGCAGTCCGGCCCAGGACATCAGCGACTTCTCGCGTTTCGGGAGGCGGAACGGTGCCAGGCTGACGAAGACCGAGAGCGGTCGGGCCACCACCGTGAGGACCAGGCCCACCACCATCGCGGGCCAGAAGTCGTCGACCAGGTCGTGCGGTGTGACCAGCAGGCCGAGCAGCACGAACATGCCGATCTGGGCCAGCCAGCCGAGCCCGTCGGCGAAGCCGCGGGTGGCGGGCCAGTGCGGCAGCTTGGAGTTGCCGAGGACCATCGCCGCCAGATAGACGGCGAGGAATCCACTGCCGTGCGCCAGGGCGCCCGCCGCGTACGCCGAGACCGCGATGGCCATCACGGCGATCGGGTAGAGACCGGACGCGGGCAGCGCCACATGGCGCAGTCCGAAGGAGCCGAGCCAGCCGACCGCGAGACCGATGGCCGCGCCGATCGTCAGCTCCAGGGCTATCTCGCCGACGAGTACGTACCAGTGCTCCACGGGGCCTGCGGCGGAGAACGCCACCACGAGGATCACCACAGGGGCGTCGTTGAAGCCGGACTCGGCCTCCAGGACACCCGTTATCCGTGACGGCAGCGGCACCTTGCGCAGTACGGAGAAGACGGCGGCGGCGTCGGTGGACGAGACGACCGCACCGATGATCAGCGCCTGCCGCCACTCAAGGCCGACGAGATAGTGCGCCCCGGCCGCGGTGACGCCCACGCTGATGCCCACGCCGACGGTCGACAGCACGGCGGCTGCCGGAAGTGCGGGACGGATTTCCTTCCACTTGGTGCCCAGACCGCCCTCGGCGAGGATGACGACCAGTGCGGCGTAGCCGATCACCTGCGTCAGTTCCGCATTGTCGAAGTGGACGTCGAAGATGCCGTCCTGACCGATGGCGACACCGATGCCGAGGTACAGGAGCAGGCTTGGGAGCCCGCTGCGGGACGAGATGCGTACCGCCGCCACGGCGACGAGCAGAACGAGTGAGCAGACGAGCAGGAGTTCGTTGAGCGTGTGGACTGTCAGTGTCCGTCCCTTCCCTGCGTGCGCCTGCCGGACCGGTCGCCGGCGGTCGGTACTTCGTTACCTTACCTAATCTTTAACGTTTTCTTGATGCGTTCGAGTGTTCGTGCGAGCAGTGCGCATATGGATGCATCTCCATACCGCGTCCGAGTGGCTTCCAGGCTGCGCCTATGGTTGCTCCTGCACTCCCAGGACCACCCTGCCCCTCGAAGGACAGCGATGCCCGCCAACACAACCGCCTCTTCCGGTTCTTCCGATGCGAAGAAGCCCGGCAGGAAGAAGGGGCGACGCGCCCGCCTGTTCGTGATCGTCCTGGTGCTGGCGCTTGTCGCGGGTGTCGGATACGGCGCGTTCTGGTCCGTTTCCACGGTGCGGGCCTCGTACCCGCAGACAACCGGCTCGATCGAACTCGACGGTCTCGACGCCGATGTGGATGTCAAACGCGACGACTACGGAATCCCGCAGATCTACGCGGACTCCGACGCCGATCTGTTCCGCGCCCAGGGCTTCGTCCAGGCCCAGGACCGCTTCTGGGAGATGGACGTCCGCCGTCACATGACGTCCGGCCGGCTCTCCGAGATGTTCGGTTCCGGACAGGTGGAGACCGACGCCTTCCTGCGCACCCTCGGCTGGCGCCAGGTCGCGCAGGAGGAGTACGACACCGTCCTCGACGAGTCCACCAAGAAGAACCTCCAGTCGTACGCGGAGGGTGTGAACGCGTACCTGAAGGGCAAGGACGGCAAGGACATCTCCGTCGAGTACGCGGCGCTGGGGCTGACCAACGACTACAAGCCCACCGAGTGGACCCCGGTCGACTCGGTCGCCTGGCTGAAGGCGATGGCCTGGGACCTGCGCGGGAACATGCAGGACGAGATCGACCGCTCCCTGATGACGAGCAGGCTGAGCGGGAAGCAGATCAAGGAGCTGTACCCGGACTACCCCTTCGACAAGCACCAGCCGATCGTCGAGCAGGGTGCGATCTCCCCGGTGACCGGAAAGTTCGACCCGGCCGCCCGGCCGTCGGACAGCATCGGCACCGGAGCCGGCACCGCGGCGGGCGCCACCGAGGGTGTCAGCACCCAGCTCGCCTCGCTCGCCGACACCCTCGACGAGATCCCCGCGCTGCTCGGCCCGAACGGCAGCGGTATCGGATCGAACTCCTGGGTCGTCTCCGGCAAGTACACGACGACGGACAAGCCGCTCCTCGCCAATGACCCGCACCTGGCGCCGATGCTGCCCTCGCTCTGGTACCAGATGGGGCTGCACTGCCGGACCGTCTCGGCGTCCTGCCAGTACGACACCGCCGGCTACACCTTCTCCGGGATGCCCGGCGTCATCATCGGTCACAACCAGGACATCGCCTGGGGGTTCACCAACCTCGGCGCCGACGTCACCGACCTCTTCCTGGAGAAGGTCTCGGGCGACGGCTACCAGTACGACGGCAGGATGAAGCCCTTCACGACCCGCGAGGAGACCATCAAGGTCGCGGGCGGCAAGGACCGTCACATCACCGTCCGGGAGACCAACAACGGCCCGGTGGTCTCCGACCGCAGCAATGAGCTGGAGAAGGTCGGCCAGAAGGCCCCCGTGACCAACTCGGCCCCCGACCGCGCCGAGGGGTACGCGGTCGCCCTGAAGTGGACCGCGCTGGAACCCGGCAAGACCATGGACGCGGTGTTCGAGCTCAACCGCGCCAAGGACTTCAAGACCTTCCGGGCGGCGGCCGAGCACTTCGAGGTGCCTTCGCAGAACCTCATCTATGCGGACACCGAGGGCCACATCGGCTACCAGGCCCCCGGCAGGATCCCGGTCCGGATCAACGGTGACGGCAGGCTGCCCAGCCCCGGCTGGACCTCGGAGTACGGCTGGAAGAAGGAGCCGGTCCCCTTCGACAAGCTGCCCTACGAGTACGACCCGGAGCGCGGCTACATCGTCACCGCCAACCAGGCCGTCATCGACGAGAAGTACCCGTACATGCTCACCAAGGACTGGGGATACGGCGCCCGCAGCCAGCGGATCAACGACCTGATCGCGAAGAAGATCGGCGGCGGCGAGAAGATCTCGACCGACGACATGCAGAAGATGCAGATGGACAACAGCAGCGAGATCGCCGCCCTGCTGGTGCCCAAGCTGATGAAGATCGGTGTCTCCGACAAGCACGTCCGCGAGGCGCAGAAGCTGCTGGAGGGCTGGGACTACATCCAGGATTCCGACTCGGCGGCTGCCGCGTACTTCAACGCCGTCTGGCGCAACATCCTCAAGCTGGCCTTCGGCGACAAGCTCCCCAAGGAACTGCGCGCCGAGGGCGACTGTCTGAACGTGCCGCCGGCCAAGAGCACGGGCCCCTTGGACGAGCAGAAGAAGCTCGTACGCGAATGTGGTCAGCGTGACGCGGACTCGGCGCAGCCGGACGGCGGAGACCGCTGGTTCCAGGTCGTCCAGAACATCGTGAACGACACGGACAACGAGTGGTGGAAGGTGCCCGCCAAGGGCCGCGAAGAGGCGCTGGAGAGCCGCGACGACCTCTTCGGGCGTGCCATGGAGGACGCCCGCTGGGAGCTGACCGCCAAGCTCGGCAAGGACATGTCCACCTGGAGCTGGGGACGGCTGCACCAGCTGACCCTGAAGAACCAGACCCTCGGTACCGAAGGCCCCGGTCTTCTCCAGCGGGCCCTCAACCGGGGCCCGTGGAACCTGAGCGGCGGCGAGGCCACGGTCAACGCCACCGGCTGGAACGCGGCGGGCGGCTACGAGGTCATCTGGGTGCCCTCGATGCGTATGGTCGTCAACGTGGGGGACTGGGACAAGTCCCGCTGGATCAACCTGACCGGCGCCTCCGGGCACGCGTTCAGCTCGCACTACACCGATCAGACCGACAAGTGGGCCGACGGTGAACTGCTCGACTGGTCCTTCGGTACGGACGCGGTGCAGCAGTCCACGGTCGACACACTGACGCTCAAAAAGCCTTAGCGCCTCCCGGTGAAGCGCCGCGCTTCGGCCGGCGTCACCACAGCGTCCACGGGGTGGTCGTGCGGTTCCTCCGGAACCAGCGCGACCACCTCGTTCGCGTACAGCAGGACCACCAGCGCCGGATGCGCCCCGGCAGCCGACAGCCGGGCCAGCACCCGGTCGTAACTGCCACCGCCCCGCCCCAGCCGCATCCCGCGCCCGTCCACCGCGAGACCGGGCAGCAGGACGGCGTCCGCGTCGAGTACGGCGGATGGCCCGAGGCGTACGCCGTCGGGTTCCCGCAGTCCGCGACCCGCCCGGACGAGATGCTCCGGTCCCTCGTACGCCGCCCAGTCCAGGTCGTTGTCGGGCAGCAGCACCGGCAGCAGGACCCGCACGCCCCGCGCGCGCAGCGCGTCGAGCAGCGCCCGGGTCCCGGGCTCGCGCCCCACGGACACATACGCGGCGACCGTCCGTGCTCCGGCCAGCTCCGGGAGTTCCAGCGCCGACGTCGCGAGAACCACGGCGGCGGCCTGCACGTCCTCCGAGGTCAGGAGGGCTCGGGCGGCCAGCAGTTCGCGTCGGAGGGACGCCTTTCCTGATGTTTCGTCATTCAACGGGCACTCACACTATTCTCGTACGGTCATAAATGAGTACAAAGTTAACCGGACGCTCACCTTCCGCCCATGTGCACGCGTTATGGTTCTGCGCATGACTCAGTCGCCCCCGAGGATCAGTAAGGCCGTCATCCCGGCCGCAGGTCTCGGCACACGTTTCCTGCCGGCCACGAAGGCCACTCCGAAGGAGATGCTGCCGGTCGTCGACAAGCCCGCGATCCAGTATGTCGTCGAAGAGGCCGTCGCAGCCGGTCTCTCCGACGTGCTGATGATCACCGGCCGCAACAAGCGTCCCCTCGAGGACCACTTCGACCGCAACTACGAACTGGAGAACGCGCTCACCCGCAAGGGCGACGGCGAACGGCTCTCCAAGGTCCAGGAGTCCAGCGACCTGGCCACCATGCACTACGTACGCCAGGGCGACCCGCGCGGCCTCGGCCACGCCGTGCTCTGCGCCGCTCCGCACGTCGGCGACCAGCCCTTCGCCGTTCTCCTCGGGGACGACCTGATCGACCCGCGCGACCCGCTGCTCTCCCGGATGGTCGAGATCCAGGAGCGTGAGGGCGGGAGCGTCGTCGCGCTGATGGAGGTCGACCCCGCCCAGATCCACATGTACGGCTGCGCGGCGGTGGACCCCACCGCCGACGGGGACGTCGTGCGTGTCACCGGCCTGGTGGAGAAGCCCGACGCGGCGGACGCGCCCAGCAACCTCGCGATCATCGGCCGGTACGTCCTGGACCCGGCCATCTTCGACATACTGCGTCACACCGAGCCGGGCCGCGGCGGCGAGATCCAGCTCACGGACGCGCTGCAGCTCCTGGCCGAGGACGAGAAGACCGGCGGCCCGGTGCACGGTGTCGTCTTCAAGGGCCGCCGCTATGACACCGGCGACCGCGGCGACTATCTGCGTGCCATTGTCAGACTCGCGTGCGAACGTGAAGACCTGGGACCGGACTTCCGGTCCTGGCTGCGCAGATATGTCACCGAGGAGATGTAACACCGTGAGCAGCACGATCTGGTCGGTGGACGAACACCTGGACGACATCCTGGGCTCGGTGAAGCCGCTCGAACCCATCGAGCTGCAGCTGCCCGACGCCCAGGGCTGTGTCCTGGTCGAGGACGTCATGGTGGAGGTCGCCCTGCCGCCCTTCGACAACAGTTCGATGGACGGCTACGCCGTCCGTATCGCCGATGTCGAGGGCGCCAGCGAGGAGTTCCCCGCCGTCCTCACCGTCATCGGTGATGTCGCCGCGGGAAGCGACGGACTGACCGACGATCAGGTCGTGGGCCCCGGCCAGGCCGCCCGCATCATGACCGGCGCCCCGCTGCCCCCGGGCGCCGAGGCGGTCGTCCCGGTCGAGTGGACCGACGGCGGTACGGGCGAGGGCCCGGCCGCCACCATGCGCGCCCACAGCGACGCCCCCGAGGGCGCGAGCGGCGAGGTCAGGGTCCACCGTCCCGTCGAGGCCCGCGCCCATGTCCGGGCCAGGGGCAGCGATGTGCAGCCCGGTGACCTGGCGCTGCGCGCCGGCTCGGTCGTGGGACCGCCGCAGATCGGGCTGCTCGCCGCGATCGGCCGGTCGACGGTGAAGGTGCGCCCGCGCCCCCGCGTCGTGGTCCTGTCCACCGGCAGCGAGCTGGTGCAGCCCGGCGAGGAGCTGTCCGGCGGCCAGATCTACGACTCCAACAGCTTCGCGCTGACGGCCGCGGCCCGGGACGCGGGAGCCATCGCGTACCGGGTCGGCGCCGTCACCGACGACGCCGAGACACTGCGGGCCACGATCGAGGACCAGCTGATCCGCGCCGACATCGTCGTCACCACCGGTGGCGTCAGCGTCGGTGCGTACGACGTGGTCAAGGAGGCGCTGTCCTCGGTGGGCGACGAGGACGAGCCGGGCAGCGGTATCGACTTCCGCAAGCTGGCCATGCAGCCCGGCAAGCCGCAGGGCTTCGGCTCGATCGGCCCCGACCACACCCCCCTGCTGGCGCTGCCGGGCAACCCGGTCTCCAGTTACGTCTCGTTCGAGCTGTTCGTCCGGCCCGCGATCCGCACCCTGATGGGCCTCGAAGACGTCCACCGGCCGACGGTCACCGCGACGCTCACAGTCGACAAGGCGCTCTCCTCGCCGGCCGGCAAACGCCAGTTCCTGCGCGGGACGTACGACGCGGAGGCGGGCACCGTCACTCCCGTCGGTGGTTCCGGATCGCATCTGATCGCCGCGCTCGCCCAGGCCGACGCGCTGATCGTGCTGCCCGAGGACGTCACATCCGCCGAGCCCGGCACGGCGACCCAGGTCATCCTGCTCCGCTGACTCCCGCCCGGTGGCGGTACGGTGTCTGCCGCTGTGCCTTCCCGGGGGACACCCCCCGGACCCCCGGCCCGCACCACGGTGCGGGCCGAGCGGGCAACCGGCGCCCTACCGCTAGGCGGAGTTAGTTGAGTACGCAGAACAGGCTGACGCACATCGACGAGGCGGGCGCGGCCCGGATGGTCGACGTGTCCGACAAGGACGTCACCACGCGCGTCGCCCGGGCCAGTGGCCGGGTCCTCGTCTCGCCGCGCGTCATCGAACTGCTCAGGGGCGAGGGCGTACCCAAGGGGGACGCGCTCGCCACGGCCCGGATCGCCGGAATCATGGGCGCCAAGCGCACCCCGGACCTGATCCCGCTCTGCCATCCGCTGGCCGTCTCGGGTGTCAACGTCGATCTGAGCGTCGCCGACGACGCGGTGGAGATCACCGCCACGGTGAAGACGACCGACCGTACGGGCGTGGAGATGGAGGCACTTACCGCCGTCTCGGTCGCCGCGCTCACCGTCATCGACATGGTCAAGGCGGTCGACAAGGCCGCGGTGATCACGGACGTCAGGGTCGAGGCGAAGTCGGGCGGCAAATCAGGCGACTACCGGCGCCAGCCGTCGGAAGGGGTCGAGTCATGAGCGGCCCGGATACCGGCGGCGCGCCGACCGCCCCGTACACCGCACTTGTCGTCACCGCGTCGAACCGGGCCTCCGCCGGTGTCTACGCGGACAAGGGCGGCCCGATCATCGCCGAGGCCCTCGCCGGTCTCGGATTCACCGTCGAGGGGCCGCAGGTCGTCCCCGACGGCGATCCGGTGGAGGCCGCACTGCGCGCGGGAGCGGCAGCCGGGTACGACGTGATCGTCACCACCGGCGGTACGGGCATCTCGCCCACGGACGGCACCCCCGAGGCCACCCGCCGCGTCCTCGACCACGAGATCCCCGGCATCCCCGAGGCGATCCGCGCCGAGGGCCGTGACAAGGTCCCCGCCGCCGCGCTCTCCCGCGGCCTCGCGGGCGTCGCGAACGGCACCCTCATCGTGAACCTGCCGGGCTCCACCGGCGGTGTACGCGACGGGCTCGCGGTCCTGAGCCGGATCCTGGTGCACGCCGTCGACCAGCTGCGTGGCGGCGACCACCCCCGACCGGGGAGCCCGAGCTGAACGTCCCGACCTGGCCGGTGACCCTCCGCGACGGCGAGATCGTCCTGCGCCCCATAAAGATGCGCGACCAGCGCGTATGGCGTGAGGTCAACCGGCGCAACCGTGACTGGCTGCGCCCCTGGGAGGCGACCGTCCCGCCGCCCGCACCGGGCGGCCCGGTGGCGCACCGTCCCACGTACCGTCAGATGATCCGCCACCTGCGCTCGGAGGCGGGCGCGGGCCGGATGCTGCCCTTCGCGATCGAGTACGAGGGCGAGCTCGTCGGCCAGTTGACGGTCGCCGGGATCACCTGGGGTTCGATGTGTTCGGGTCATGTCGGCTACTGGGTCGACCAGGGGGTGGCGGGCCGGGGTGTCATGCCGACCGCGGTCGCGCTCGCGGTCGACCACTGTTTCCGCACCGTCGGACTCCACCGCATCGAGGTATGCATTCGCCCGGAGAACGCGCCCAGCCGGAGAGTTGTGGAGAAACTCGGATTCCGTCAGGAAGGGCTGCGGCCACGCTATCTCCACATCGACGGTGCGTGGCGGGACCATCTGATCTATGCGCTCACCGCGGACGAGGTCCCCGAGGGGCTGCTGCGGCGTTGGCACCGGTCGAGGCCCAGTACACCGCGCACGCCCCGTGAAATGAAATAAGTGTTCGAAATTGATCGCACTCTGACAGCTAACGAAGCCGCAAACGTCGACTGTTGATCTGAACAATCACAAAAAAAGTCCGTGATATCAGCTAGATCGTGCGACACACCGGGCCAATTGGCGGATGCCTCCGCGCAAACCCCTCTACGGTGTGAGCGTGAGCAGCAGCGGCCTCATCTACGCAGTCATCGTCGGGGCCTGGGCCGCCTACTTGGTGCCGATGTGGCTTCGCCGGCAGGACGAGCTCAACGAAGCACGTCCGACGGAACGCTTCAGCACCGCCATCCGGCTGCTGTCCGGACGGGCGGCCATGGAGCGCCGATACGCCAAGGAGCTGGAGGAGCGCACCTCCGAGGAGGCGACGCCCGACGTCGACCCGGACGCCGTCACGGACCGAATGGATTCCGTGGACGTCCGGGCCTTTGCCGCGCCTCCGGCGCACACCGAAGCCCGGATGCACGACCCGGCGCACGCTCCGGAGCGTGCGCCGGGCCGTCCGGCTCCGGAGCGCCAGGCGCCCGATCCCACGTCCGGGGAGCGCCGGGCGGCGCAGGAGCGCGCGGCGCAGGAGCGGCCCGCTCCCGTGAGGCGCCCGCGCACCTCCCAGGCGGATGCCGAGCGCGCCAGGCGGGCCCAGCGCTCGCAGGTCCTGGCCCGCCGTCGGCGTACCACCGTCGTCCTCTTCCTGGCCTTCACGCTCGGCGCGGTCGTCGCGGCGGTCGGCGGACTCGGCTTCCTGTGGGCACCCGCCGTGCCGGCCGTGCTGCTGAGCACGTACATCGTGCATCTGCGCGCCAAGGAGCGGCACCGGTTCGCCTTCACGATGGACCGGCGCCGGGCCGAGATCGCGGCCCAGCGGCTCCGCGAGAACCGCCCCCGCAGGCACCAGCCCGCGACGACGGCTCCCGCCGAGCCCGACGAGGAGCCCGAAGGGCGCCACTCCCAGCCGGAACCCACCCCCACCGTCTCCCCGCAGGAGGCCGGCCGCCGCGCGCTCGTCGAGCAGACGGACCACGCGGAATGGGTCGACCAGCAGCGCGAACGCGGCCGGGTCCAGGGCGACAGCTGGGAACCGGTCCCCGTCCCGCTCCCCACCTACGTCACCGCCCCGGTCGCCCCGCGCGCCACGGGCGGCGTCGAGGTCAACGACCCGGAGACGTGGAGCGCCGCGCGCTCCAGCACCGCGGAACCCACCCAGACGGGCACCTCGCACCCCGTCGCACCCCCGGTGGACCCGGCGCCACGCCAGCGCGGCAACCAGTCCCGCCGCAACCGCGACCGCGGCCGGACCCCGCTCTTCGACCAGTACGACGAGGGCGACCGCCCCCGCGCGGCCAACGAGTGAGACCCACGGGACGCCGACTCCGCTGACCAGCGGGGAACGGATTTCCAAGCACCCCTGTGGGGGTGCTAAAGTTTCACTCGTTGCAAGGGCCTGTGGCGCAGTCTGGTAGCGCACCTCGTTCGCATCGAGGGGGTCTGGGGTTCAAATCCCCACAGGTCCACCGCACGTCAAAGCCCCTACCGGGTTCACCTGGTAGGGGCTTTGAGCTGTTGTGCGGCAGTGGAGTGCAGCAAGCTGTCGCGACACAGGGTGAATGACTGAATGCGCCGAGTCGCCGCGCTTTCGAGACACCCCTCGCCTCGGCGCCCGCACTCGTCGGCCGGAATCCGTTTCATTGCGCACCAACTCGCCTTAGCATGCGTTGACTTGAGGTCAACGGGGGAGGGTGATGAGTGTGGAGCTGGCACCCGTTGTATTGATCGGATTGCTCTGTTGGGCGGGCTACACGCTGTTCGTGTGGATCCGCGGAGCCGTGCATAGGTGGCGGCTGCCCGCGCCGTCACTTGCTCCGGGCCAGTTGGAGATGTGTCAGGGGCAGGCATTCCGCGAGATCTGCCGGCGGGCCGTGGGCCCGCATTCGCACGTGAGGATGGCGGACTACTTCATCGAGCGAGGATGGAACCGGGCTGACGCGATGCGCATCCTGGACGAGCCGCTCAAGCACAAACTGATCAAGGTCAAGGGCTGGCGGTTCGGCGCGTACGGCGTGACGCGCAAGGGCTGGGCCGAATACGAGAGCAAGTTCCTCTGGACGGGAGACGGCGGAGTGCACATCTCCTCGGCAACGGGCGGCTTCGTCGTGGCGAACGTCAACAGCGCTCAAGCGGTGGCGCACGGCGGCTTCGGCAACCGTACGAACGCGGCGGACATCCCCCACCAGCGCCTGATCGACGCCCTGCAGGCGGACGCGGGCACTGCGACGCCCGATGAGGCGGTGCGGGCGCGGGAGTACGCCGACGACCTGGCCTCTGCCGTCGACGCGCAGGACGCCGACAAGACGGCCCGCATCCTCGGAAGGATCAACGCCCTCCTGTCCACCGCCACGGCCGCCTTCGCCCTGACCCGAGAACTGCTGCCGCCCGGCTCCTAGCGGAACGGAGCTTTCACTCAAATCACGCGACCGGGCGGGCGGGTTGTTTCTTCGGCGTGCTTCGCGCCCTGCGCTGCGTGCCGCTTCGGGGTGGCTACTCAGGTCTGGATGAGTCCGGATGAGTAGTGGGGGCGGGCTATCGGTCCGATGAAGATCCTGTTCGGATTCGACGAGTTCTGTCGGGCGGATTCCAGGCATGCCACCGGGTTCGCCGCTTTCCGCTGTTCTGTGTGACCGGCATCACAGTATGCACTTCCTTGTCTTCAGGTCATCATATGACCCGATCCCTACAGCGAGATGAGGAAGGCATGAACGACCAGGAGAGTCCGGTGCTGCCGCGCGTGGGCGTGGTGGGACTCGGGGCCATGGGGCTCGGCATGGCCCGCAGCCTGCGGGACGCGGGCTACGTCGTGGACGTCCACGACCGGCGGGCCGAGGTGGCGGCCGACTTCGCCCGTGAGGGTGGGACCGCGTTTGCCTCCGCCGGTGAGCTGGCGGCCGTCGTGGACGTCCTGGTCGGGGTGGTCGTCAGCGCCGCGCAGGTCGAGTCGGTGCTCTTCGGCGCCGACGGGGCGGCCGAGCGGTTGCGGCCCGGTTCCGTCTTCGTGATGTGTTCCACCGTCGATCCCGGCTGGTCCGCCGAGCTGGAAGGGCGCCTGGCGGAGATGGGCGTGCTCTACCTGGACGCGCCCATCTCCGGTGGCGCCGCGCGTGCGGCGGCCGGTGAGCTCACGATGATGACCTCGGGAGCCGCCGCGGCGTACGCGGTCGCCGGTCCGGTGCTGGACGCCATGAGCAGTACGGTCTACCGGTTGGGCGAACGCGCCGGACTCGGCTCGAAGGTCAAGATCGTGAACCAGCTGCTCGCCGGGGTGCACATCGCCGCGGCAGCCGAGGCGATGGCGCTGGGCATCAGGGCTGGCGTGCCGGCCGAGGCGCTGTATGAAGTCATCACGCACAGCGCAGGGAACTCGTGGATGTTCGAGAACCGCATGGCGCACGTGCTCGCCGGTGACTACACCCCGCTCTCCGCGGTCGACATCTTCGTCAAGGATCTGGGCCTCGTGCTCGACTCCGCCCGGCCGGAGAAGTTCCCGCTCCCTCTCGCCGCCACCGCCCACCAGATGTTCCTCCACGCGTCGGCGGCCGGTCTGGGCGCCGAGGACGACAGCGCGGTCATCAAGATCTTCCCGGGGATCGACCTGCCCGGGCAGGAGGAGGTCTGACATGGGAATCCGACTGGGATGCATCGCCGACGACTTCACCGGCGCCACCGACCTGGCCAACAACCTGGTGCGGGCCGGCATGCGCGTGGTCCAGGTGATCGACGTACCACCGGACGGCACCGGCCTGCCGATGGACGCCGACGCCGTCGTCGTCGCGCTCAAATCGCGTACCGTACCGGCCGCAGAAGCCGTCGAGGCGTCGCTGCGGGCACTGGAATGGCTGCGGTCCCTGGGCGCCGAGCAGATCTACTTCAAGTACTGCTCCACCTTCGACTCGACGCCTGCCGGGAACATCGGGCCGGTCACCGAGGCCCTGATGGACGCGGTGGGCGCCGACTTCACGATCGCGACGCCCGCGTTTCCCGACAACGGACGCACGGTCTTCAAGGGGCACCTCTTCGTCGGTGACGTACTCCTCGGCGAGAGCGGCATGCGCCACCACCCGCTCACCCCGATGACCGACTCCAACCTGGTCAACGTCCTCGGCGCGCAGACCGGGCGTACGGTCGGCCTCATCGACCACACCGTCGTTGCGGGCGGTGCCGGGGCGATCAGGGCCCGCATCGACGACCTCCGCAAGCAAGGCATCGGGATCGCCGTCGTCGACGCCGTGTCCAACGACGACCTCGTGCGCCTGGGCGAGGCGGTCGGGCAGCTGCCCCTGGTGACCGCCGGCTCCGGCCTGGCGATCGGACTGCCCGCCAACTGGGAGTTCGAGCCGTCCCGCGCCGCCGCGCAGCTGCCACCGGCCGGTGGCCACCAGGCAGTCGTCTCCGGATCGGTCTCCGCCGCCACGAACAGCCAGGTGCTGGAGTTCCTGCGCAGCGGCCGGCCCGCGTTCAGCGTGGACCCGTTGCGTATCGCGGCCGGTGAGGACGTGGCGGGTCAGGCCCTGGCCTTCGCCGGATCGCACCTGGCCGACGGACCGGTCCTCGTCTACTCCACCGAGGCGCCCGACGCGGTCCGAACCGTCCAGGGCCGGCTCGGCGCCGCCGAGGCCGGAGCGCTCGTGGAGCAGACCCTCGCCCGCATCGCCCAGGGGCTCGTGGAGCAGGGAGTCCGCCGGCTCGTCGTCGCTGGCGGCGAGACATCGGGAGCGGTCGTCCAGGCGCTCGGCATCACCGGGATGCGGATCGGACCGCAGATCGACCCCGGTGTGCCGTGGTGCGCGGCGGCCCTCCCCGACGGGGACACGCTCCACATCACCCTCAAGTCCGGCAACTTCGGTGGCCCCGGCTTCTTCACCACCGCGTTCGCCCTCCTGGACGAGGAGGCCGCGTGACCCGGCTCCCCGACACCGCCGTGGACGAGGCCCGCGCGGAGATCGTCCGGGTGGGCACCAGCCTGTTCGGCCGCGGATACGTCCACGCCAGTGCGGGCAACATCAGCGCCCGCGTCGGCGACAGTTTTCTGATCACGCCCACCGACGCCGCTCTGGGCTTCCTCGAACCCCGGCGCCTCGCGCTGGTCGACGACCGGGGCGAGCAGACCGGCGGCGACCGCGCCAGCAAGACCCTGACGCTCCATCGGCGTATCTACGCGGCCGACCCCACGGCCCGGTTCGTCATTCACACCCACTCCACGCACCTGGTCGCGCTCACCCTGGCCGGTGTGTGGAAACCGGACGACGTGCTCCCGCCCCTCACGCCCTACTACGTGATGAAGGTCGGCCACGTCCCGCTCGTCCCCTACCACCGGCCCGGCGACCCACGCGTGGCCGGACTCGTGGACGGCCTGATCGCCGGCCGCGCAGCGAACGGCACACCGATCAGAGCCGTCCTGCTCGACCGGCTGGGCCCCGTGGTCTGGGGCCCCGACGCGGCGACCGCTCTCGCCGTACTCGAAGAACTGGAGGAGACCGCACGTCTCTGGCTCCTGACCGGCCGCCGGCCGGAGCCACTGCCCGCCCACGCGCTCGACGAACTGAGGGACACGTTCGACGCCGCGTGGTGACCGACTCCCGCTCACCCGAGAATCCCCTGAGCCGCACGAAGGGTTTCCGCCATGTCCATCCCCGTCACGAAGCCAGAGGCCCCCGACCTCGCCCGTGAGAACGCCGTCTTCCGCAAGGTCGTACGGCGCATCGTCCCCTTCCTGATCCTCTGTTACGTCTTCTCGTACCTGGACCGGGTCAACGTCGGCTTCGCGAAGCTGCAGATGTCCGACGACCTCGGGCTGAGCGAGGCCGCGTACGGCCTCGGTGCCGGCCTGTTCTTCATCGGGTACTTCCTCTTCGAGGTCCCCTCGAACCTGATGCTCCAGCGCATCGGTGCCCGTACCTGGATAGCCCGGATCATGATCACCTGGGGTCTGGTCTCGGCGTCGTTCGTGTTCGTCACGAACGAGATGACGTTCTACGTGCTCCGCTTCCTCCTCGGAGCCGCGGAGGCCGGGTTCTACCCGGGGGTGATCCTCTACTGCACGTACTGGTTCCCCTCGCACCGCCGTGCCCGCGTGATCGCGATGTTCATGTCGGCCATCCCGGTGGCAGGCATCTTCGGCAACCCGCTCTCCGGCTGGATCATGGACACGTTCGACGGCGTCAGCGGCTGGAACGGCTGGCAGTGGATGTTCCTCATCGAGGCGATCCCCGCGCTCATCATCGGTGTCGTCACGTTCTTCTACCTCGACAACGGTGTGCGCAGCGCGAAGTGGCTCACCGAAGAGGAGAAGACCGTCGTCGAGCAGGCGATCGCCAAGGACGCCGAGCACCATTCGGTGCACGGCCGCGTCCTGGACGCCTTCCGTGACCGCAAGGTGTGGCTGATGTGCCTCATCTACTTCTGCTTCATCATGGGCCAGTACGCCCTGACCTTCTGGATGCCCACGTTCATCGAGTCCACCGGCATCGAAGGCGGCCTCGAGATCGGCGTGCTCAGCGCCATACCGTTCGTGGCCGCGCTCATCGCGATGAACCTGTTCGGCCGCTCGGCGGACAAGCGCCGCGAGCGCCGCTGGCACCTGGTCGTCCCGAGCCTCATGGGCGCCGTCGGATTCGCGCTGGCCGCGAGCTGGAGCGGCTCGACCGTGCTGTCCCTGATCGCGCTGTCCTTCGCCGCGGCCGGTGTGCTGACCTGTGCGCCGCTGTTCTGGTCGCTGCCCACCGCGTTCCTGGGCGGTACCGCGGCCGCGGCCGGCCTCGCGGCGATCAACTCCGTGGGCAACCTCGCCGGCTTCGTCAGCCCTTACATGATCGGCGCGGTCAAGGACGCCACCGGCTCGACCTCGCTGCCGATGTACATCCTGGCGCTCAGCCTCGTCATCGGCGCCGGCGCGGTACTCACCACCAAGAAGCAGACCGTCAACCGCTGACCGTCAACCGCTGACCGGGTCAGGCCCCGGTCCGAAGTACAGGAGCAGGCACATGCCGAGGTTCGCCGCGAACCTGTCCATGATGTACACCGAGCACGACTTCCTCGACCGCTTCGCGGCGGCGTCGGCCGACGGCTTCCAGGCCGTCGAGTACCTCTTCCCCTACGCGTACGAAGCCACCGCCCTGCGCAGTCGGCTCGACGACCACGGCCTGCGGCAGGTGCTCTTCAACGCGCCTCCCGGAGCGTGGGATTCCGGGGAGCGCGGGATCGCTGCGCTCCCCGGGCGCGAGGCGGAAGCCCTCTCCGGGATCGACAGGGCACTCGACTACGCGGCGGCGCTCGGCTGCCCGCGCGTGCACGTGATGGCCGGTCTTGTGGAGCCGGGCGCGACGCCCGCGCAGTCGTCCCGGCACCGCGACACCTACCTGGCCAACCTCGCCCGGGCCGCCGAGCGGGCCGCCGCGGTGGACGTCGACATCCTGATCGAACCGATCAACGGCCGGGACATGCCCGGCTACTTCCTCAGTACACAGGCCGAGGCCCACGCCGTGGTGCGGGAGGTGGGAGCCCCGAATCTGCGGGTGCAGCTCGACCTCTACCACTGCCAGATCACCGAGGGCGACCTCACCACGACCCTGCGCCGTGACGTACCGACCGGACGCGTCGGCCATCTGCAGATCGCGGGCGTGCCCGACCGGCACGAGCCCGACCAGGGCGAACTGAACATCCGTCATCTGTTCGGCGTCATCGACGACCTGGACTTCGACGGGTGGATCGGCTGCGAGTACAACCCCCGGGCCGGTACGAGCGAGGGCCTCGGCTGGCTCAAGGGCTACAAGGACTACACAGGAGACAACGCATGAGGATCGTCATCACGGGTGGCTTCGGCTTCCTGGGACAGCAGGTCGCCGCCGCACTGCTCAAGAAGCGGACGTTCCGCGGTACGCCGGTCGACGCGCTGGTGCTCGCCGACCGCTTCGTACCGCAGGAGTCGCCGATGGCGGCCGACCCGCTCGTGGACATCGTGCGGGGCGATCTGACCGACCGTCTCGACGAGCTGTTCGCGAAGCCGGTGGATGTGCTGATCCACCTCGCCTCCGCGGTCTCCTCCGAGTGCGAGGCGGACTTCGACCTCGGCATGCGGGCCAACGTGGACACGACGCGCGCGCTGCTCGAAGCAGCCAGGGCGCAGTCGGCCGACGGCGGGCCGACGGCGCGGGTGGTGTTCTCCAGCAGTGTCGCGGTCTACGGCTCCGACTCCGCGCTGCCGCTGCCGCAGGTGGTCAGCGAGTCGACCCTGCCCACGCCGCGGTCGAGTTACGGGACCCAGAAGCTCGTCTGCGAGCAACTGGTCGCGGAGTACACGCGCCGCGGCTTCGTCGACGGACGCGTCACCCGCCTGATGACCGTGTCGGTACGGCCGGGCAAGCCGAACGCGGCGGCCTCCAGCTTCCTTTCGGGCATCGTCCGCGAGCCTCTCGCGGGCCTCCCGGCGATCTGCCCGGTGAGCCCCGGCCTCCGGGTCGCCCTCGCCTCGCCGCGGCGCACCGTCGAGGGAATCCTCCGCGTCGCCGAGGCCGAGCGCGGCGACGGGCCCGGCCTGCTCGACGGCGGGGTGCCGGTCAACCTTCCGGCGCTCACCGTCACGGTCGCCGAGATGCTGGACACCCTGCGACGGGTGGCAGGCGAAGCCGTCGCCGGACTCGTCACGATCGCACCCGATCCCGGTATCGAGGCCATCGTGGGCTCGTGGCCCGCCGCCTTCGACAACGCGCGCGCCCTCGCGCTCGGCCTGGAGTCCGACCCGAGCTTCGAGTCGGTCGTACGGGACTATCTCGACGACCACGCCGACGCGGTCACGGCCGGTGCGCTGCACGAAGCCGGAGCCGCGGGGTCCGCGCCGATAGACTGAAGACCATGTTTTCCAAGGTGAGTGGTTCCGTCCGGCTCTCGGACCGGGTCGCGGCGATCCTCTCGGAGGAGATCGAGTCCGGGCGGCTGGCGGAGGGCGACAAGCTGCCGACCGAGGTGGCGCTGGGCAAACAGCTCGGCGTCAGCCGCACGGTGGTGCGCGAGGCCGTGTCCAGGCTCCGCAACGCGGGCCTGGTCGAAGCGCGCCAGGGGGTCGGGGTGTTCGTGATGCCCCGGCGCACCCGGCCGCTCGACCTGGAGAGCGCCGACACCAAGTCCAAGGTGCTGCAGATCGCTGAGGTGCGCCGTGCCATGGAGGGCGAGGCGGCCTACCTCGCCGCGACCCGTGCCACACCGGCCGACCTCGCCCGGATGCGCCTCGCCCTGGACGCGATCGACGCGGCGGTCGCGGCCGGCGGCGACGGCGTGGACGAGGATCTCGCCTTCCACCGGTCCATCGCCGAGTCGACCGGGAACGCGGTGATGGTCTCGACGGTGCGCTACCTCGGAGAGGTGCTGCGCAGCGGCATCCGCGTCACACGCGCCAACGAGGCGCGCCGGGACGACTTCATCGAAGCGGTACGGCAGGAGCACCACGCCATCCTGGTCGCCATCGAGGCCGGCGACTCCCGGACGGCGCGCGCCGCCGTGCGCCGGCACATGAAGCACGCGGCCCGCCGGCTCCAGGAGGCGGACGAGCGCTTCTGGACCGAGACGGACGACCTCGAAGTGGATCTCGACGCCGCTCCCTGACGCGGTCCGAACGCGAGGCCCTAGGGTGATCGCAGAGGTTTCGGACCTGGGGGATGGGACACAGCGGCATGGAATTCACCACGCGGCACGGCTTCGGCATGGCCTACGACGACCTGGGACCGTCCGGCGGACTGCCCGTCGTCCTCGTGCACGGGCATCCGTTCGACCGGAGCATGTGGCAGCCGCAGGTGGAAGTGCTCGTACGGGCCGGTTTCCGGGTGATCGCGCCGGATCTGCGCGGCTACGGCGCCAGCGGCGTCGTACCGGGCCGCACCCTGCTGTCGGACTTCGCGGACGACATCGCCGTACTCCTCGACCACCTCGGGGTGGAACGGGCGGCCGTCTGCGGGCTGTCCATGGGCGGGCAGATCGCCATGGAGTTCCACCGCGCGTACGGGAAGCGGGTCCTCGGTCTTGTCCTCGCCGACACCTCGCCGCTCGCCGAGACCGAGGAGGGCAGGGTCTTCCGTAACGCCATGGCCGACCGGCTGCTCGCCGAGGGGATGGGCGGGTACGCGGACGAGGTCATCGACCGGATGCTCGCCCCGTACAACGTCACGGAGCTGCCGGAAGTCGCCGCCCATGTCCTGCGCATGATGCGCGGCACCGCGCCCGAGGGGGCCGCCGCCGCCCTGCGCGGGCGTGCCGAGCGGCCCGACTACCGGGAGTCGCTGGCGGGCGCCGGGGTGCCCGTCCTGATCGTCGTCGGCGCAGACGACGGCTACACGCCGGTCGAGGACGCCCGGGTGACGCACGGACTGATCCCGGGCTCCGGGCTCGCCGTCGTGGACCGGGCGGGCCACCTGCCCAACCTGGAGCAGCCGGAGAGGTTCAACGCGGCCCTGCTCGGGTTCCTCGCCTGCCTGTGAGCCTGCCTGTGAGCCCGATCAGGACTCCTGGAGCGGCTTGGCCATGCAGATGCTGCTCTGGTAGTCGCGGTAGTGGCCGAACTTCGAGCAGGTCTCGTAGCCGCTGGAGGTGTACAGGGCGATCGCCTCGGGCTGCCGGTCGCCGGTCTCCAGGACCATGCGCGTACGGCCCGCGGCGCGTGCGTCGGCCTCCAGGGCGGCCAGGATGCGGCGGGCCAGTCCGTGTCCGCGGCCCTCGGGCACCACGAACATCCGCTTGATCTCGGCGTCGCCGTCGGAGTAGCCCTCCTCGTTCCGCTCCTGGGAGCGCCAGCCGCCGGTGGCCACGGGGCGGTCGGACTCGTCGTAGGCGAGGAGGTACAGCCCGTTCGGGGGGTCGAACATGGTGGCGTCGAGGGGGGTGACGTCACCCCCGTCCCCGTAGCGCTCGATGTATTCGAGCTGGACCTGGTCGTTGAGCTTGACGGCATCGGGGTGGTCGAAAGGCCGCGTCTGGATATTCATACGGAACATGGTACATGTATGCGATCTGGCGATCCGGGGATCCGGGCCTGTCGGTATTGTTCCCTGATGCTCACTGTCACCAGCGTAAATGTGAATGGACTCCGGGCCGCCGCGAAGAAGGGCTTCGTCGAGTGGCTGGCGGAGACCGAAGCCGACGCGATCTGCCTCCAGGAGGTCCGCGCGGAGCCGCAGCAGCTCCCCGCCGAGGTGCGGGAGCCGGAGGGCTGGCACGTCGTGCACGCACCCGCCGCGGCCAAGGGCCGGGCCGGCGTCTCCCTCTATACGCGGCACGCGCCGGAGCGGGTGCAGACCGGCTTCGGCGGATTCGCCGGGGCCGAGGGTGCGGAGTTCGACGCCAGTGGTCGGTACGTGGAGGTCGACCTGCCGGGCGTCACGGTCGCGAGCCTCTATCTGCCCTCCGGTGAGGTCGGCACGGAACGGCAGGAGGAGAAGGAGCGGTTCATGGCCGTGTTCCTGCCGTATCTGAAGGGGCTCAGGGAGCGCTCGGCCGCCGAGGGCCGCGAGGTCCTGGTCTGCGGCGACTGGAACATCGCGCACCAGGAGGCCGACCTGAAGAACTGGAAGGCCAACAGGAAGAGCTCCGGATTCCTGCCGGAGGAGCGCGCCTGGCTGACCCGGGTCTTCGACGAGGCGGCGTACGTGGACGTCGTGCGAGCCATGCATCCGGACGCCGAGGGGCCCTACTCCTGGTGGTCCTACCGGGGTCGCGCCTTCGACAACGACTCGGGCTGGCGCATCGACTATCAGGTGGCGACCCCGGGGCTGGCCGCGCGTGCGGTCAAGGCGTGGGTCGAGCGTGCCGCCACGCACGGGGAGCGGTGGAGCGACCATGCGCCGGTGACGGTCACGTACGAGCGGTGACCCCGGCAGTCGGAGGGCGTGACGCCGTGGGCCGGAGCTCTACGGTAGTGATTCGGCCATATCTGGCTGTGAGTCAACTGTCGTAGACCGGACGCGCGTTCGTGTCGTACTACTGGTGCAGCTGAGCTGAGCTGCTCCGGAAAGGTACGGCCATGACGGGTGAAGCCACACACTGCTGGATCATGGTTCTCGACATCGAGAACTTCAGTACGCGCCCCGATCCGGTGCAGCGGTCGTTGCGGGGAACGATGTACGAGGTCCTCGAAGCCGCGCTGGCCCGGGCGGGTGTGGAGCTGGGTGACATCTCCTTCGAGGACCGCGGTGACGGGGTCCTCATGATCGTCTCGGGGGCGGTCGCGCCGGCCGCGCTCGTGGGGCCGTTCGTCCGTGAACTCGACGAGGAACTGGTCCAGTGCGCAAGGATGTTCAGCCGGGCGTACGCCATGCGCTTCCGGCTCGCGCTGCATCAGGGGCTGGTCACGAAGGACCCGCAGGGGTGGTCGGGCGACGCGGTCAACACGGCCTGCCGGCTCGTGGACGCGGGGCCGTTGCGCGAGGTGCTGAGTGCCGCGGAGTCGTCCCGGATGGTCTTCGTCGTCTCCGACGAGATCTACCGCGGCCTGGTCCGGCACGCGCATCGCGGGATCGACCCGGCGGCGTATCTGCGGATGCCGTTCGCGGCCAAGCACGGGCTGACGATCGAGAGCTGGGTGACCGTCCCCGGGCTGCCCGCGCCGCCCGGCCTGACGGCGACGGCGCCACCGGCGGGGGCCCGGCGCGGTGGGCGGTCGGCGCAGGCCCAGCCACCGGGTCAGTCCGGTCGGGCGCGGGGGAGCGGCCGCGAGCAGCGGGACCGCAGCGGCGGCTCGGGAGGGCAGCCGCACTCGTCGGGCCCGGGGGAGGCGCGGGAGGCGCGGGAAGTCCAGGACGTGCAGGACGTGCCGGAAGCGCAGGCCGCGCCTCCGTCCAGTCCCGCCCCGCCCACCGTGAGTTTCACCGCCGGGGTCGTCCACGGTGACCAGGTGGCGGGCAACAAGACCGTCTCGTACGGGACTTCACGTCCCGAGAGGCGGCCATGACCACAACGACCGGGGGAGCTCCGCCCGCCGGTGCCGCAGGGGGGAGCGGCCCGGCGGGCGGTACGGGGGGTCCGACGGGTGGTGCGGGCGGTTCGCCCGCACCACCCGGACCGGGCCAGGGAGCGGGTCCGGGTCCGGGTGCCGGTCAGCCGCCGCCCGCCGGTGGGGACCAGCCGGGCGGGGGCGGTCCCCCGCAGAGTGGCGGGCCCGACAGCGGGGGCCAGCCCACCCCCACACCCTCCGGTGCCGGGCCGGAGGCTTCGGAGGCCACCGGGCAGCTGGGCCAGGGCTCGATGCGCCACGGCCATCTGCAGAACGCCTTCGCGAACGTCCAGGGCGATGTGGTCGGCGGGAACAAGTACGTCCTCGTCGACGGCGGACGCAAGGAGCCGCGCGTCCTGTCCCCGCTCATCGACGAGCGGGTGCGGCACGCGTACCACGAGCCGGCGGAGTTCGGCGCGGCCCGGGAAGCCCTCCTCCGGCAGAAGATCATCATCCTGCGCGGGGCGCCCGGGTACGGCAAGAGCGCCCTCGCCGTCCGTCTGCTCCAGGGCGCCTGCGAGGGGCCCATCCACCACCTGGACAGCAAGGTCGCGCTCGCCGCGCTCGCCGACAGTCTGGAGAGCGGCGCCGGCGGCATCGAGAGCGGCGTGGGCTTCCTGCTCGACCAGCCCGCCGACATCGGCAACCTCAGCGGCGAGGTCTACGAGAAGGTCCAGGGGGCGCTGTCCCACGCGAACGCCTGGATGGTCCTGACCGTGGCGAGCACGGAGGTCGCGGACAGCGAGCTGCTCGCCGGGGTGCTCGACCTGACCGAGGTACCGGACACGCTGGCCGTGACGCGGGCCCATGTGCGCTGGCGGCTGGGCGCGCGCCACGCCGACCGGCTGCTGGCGCGGGCGGACGTCAACGAGCTGCTGGGCGAACTGCTCGCCGGTGACCCCGCGTGCCGGCAGGCCGCCGAGCTGGGGGCGGTGCTCGCCGACGACTACGAGGCCGGTGAGCTGGACCCGCAGCGGATCAGGGAGAGCCGTAACCGGCTGGCGGACGAGGACTTCGAGATCTGGGTCGAGAGTCTGCCGGACCGCTCGACCCGCTGCTTCGCGCTCGCGCTCGCCGTGCTCAACGGCCTGCCCCAGGAGAACGTCGCCCAGGCCGCCCGCACCCTGGAACAACTGCTGGACGACAAGTCCCCGTACCTCAGAGCGCCGGGACCCGACGGCCGCCTCCCCCATGTCCACGACCCGTTCGCGCAGCCGCGCCGGAGACGGCTGGCCCGCCTGCGCGCCCGCACGGTCGGCAAGCAGCGCCAGGCGGGCCGCACCGTGCAGCGGGACCGCGGCGAGCCGGGGGACGCCCTGGAGTACAAGGACCCCGGCTATCCGCCGCGCGTCATCCGGCACGCCTGGAACCAGTACGGCATCCAGACGGAACTGCTGGAGTGGCTGACCTCTCTGGTCAACGACCCCGCCGAACAGGTGCGCATCTACGGCGCCGCGTCCCTCGGCGTCATAGCCGCCGAGTCGTACACCTATGTCTGCGACCACCTCCTGCACGCGTGGGCGCACAGCGAGGACGCCAAGCTCCGGGACGCCGTGGCCTACGCCCTGTCCGTCGGCTGCGAGGACGCCTGGGTCAAGGAGCAGGCGGCGGTGCTCGTCGAGGCGTGGCTGGTCGACCGGACCGCGCCGATGGGGCAGGCCACGGCGGCACGCGTGCATGGCATGGGGGTGCTCGGGGACCGCTCGGAGGAGGAGCTGGGCCGGCTCGCGGTGGTGGACCACTGGACGGTCGCGGTGGCCGTGGGGCGCAGCTTCACCGACCTGCTGGCGGACGATCACGAGCGGGCGGAACGGACTCTGCGGGTGCTGCGGGACGGAGCGGCGAAGCACCAGGCCCGGCCGACTGCGCTGCTCGCCTTCCTCATCGTCTGCTCGCAGTTGATCGTGGACAGCGGCGAGTGGCAGACCGGTGGCGTGGTGCCCGCCTGGCCAGCCCTGCTCTATCTCGCCCACACGAGGGAGGGGATGAGGGAGGCGTACGTCGGGCTGTGGCGCGACGCGCTCAACCATCTCTTCCTGCGCGAACGGGCCGAGCAGGTGATCGGTGACTGGGCCGCGCAGGCCGAGAAGGACGTCCGTCTGCGGGACATGTTCCTGCTGATGATCGGCGCGATCGCCTACCAGGACCCGCGTTCGGGCCAGACCCTGCGGCGCTTCGCCGAGGGCTGGACCGACCCGGAGAACCTGGCCCCGCTGCCGGTCGTCGCCGCCGCCGTACACGCTCGACTCGACCTGGAGCACGTGACATGACGCTCTCTCTCATCCTGAACAACGGACAGCCCGTGGTGCGCCGCCGTGCGGGGAAACTGGAGAACCTGCCGCCGAGCGTGGCGATCGTGTACCCGGTCGAGCACGGCCCGTGGGAGACCGAGACGAGGCGGGACCGCTCGCCGACGCAGCGCTTCCTGCACGCGAACAAGGACTGTTACGTCGTCGACCTGAGCGACCACCGGCGTACCGGAAGGCTCTCGAACACCCCGCTGACCTGTAGTGACGGCGGGCACCGCTTCGAGGCGACCTTCGATGTGGGGTTCCGGGTCCATGACCCGGTGCAGGTGGTCCGCGGGAACGTCCGGGACGCCCTCGCCGTCGTCTACGGCTATCTGACCGCCCGGATGCGGGTCTACGCGGCGCAGTTCGCCATCGACCGGGCGGTCGACGCGCAGGACCACATGAACCGCGCCTTCGCCACGGCCATGCCGCTGCCCGAAGGGATCACGATCTACCACTGCACGGTCCTGATCGAACCGGACGCGGCGGCGCGCGTCTTCGTGCAGCAGCTCCTGGAGGCGGAGCGCGGCCGCGTGCTCGGCCGGGAGAAGCACCGTACGGCCGAGGGCCAGACGCACAGCGGTGAGCGGCTCAAGGACATCCAGCACGAGGCGCGGATCAGGCGCGAGCAGCAGGAACGCCAGGTGCTCGCCGGGCTGCAACTGGACTTCAGGGGCATGATCCTGGAACACCTGGCCAAGCATCCGGCCGATACGGAGCAGGCCATGAACCTCCTGATGCGCCTGGAGGAATCGAAGGTCGCCCGGGCCGAGATCCGGGAAGAGCGGCATGTCGAGATGGTCAAGTACCTGATCGAGAAGGGCGTGGTCAGGGAGATCGATCTGCCGGGTCTGCGCCGGGGGGCGCTGGGCGGCGCGGCCGGGATGGACCCGCTGGCCGCACCGCTGCCCCTGCCGCTCCAGCTGTCGGGCCCCGGGGGCGGCGGGCAGGGGGCCGGCGGGGGGCCGGGACCGGCCGGTCAGCAGGTGCCCGCGCCCGTGCGGTGGGGCGGCAGCGGTGGCTCGCAGACCCCACAAGTACCGCAGTCCCCGCAGAGTCCGCAGTCCCCACAAGCACCGCAGTCCCCGCCCGCCACCGGGCTGATGCCGGTCTATGTGGTCCTCGACGTCTCACCGGGGGCCGCCGGTTGCCGGATCGAACTGGCCAATGCCCTGCGGTCCTTGCAGACCGCGCTGGTCAACAGTCCCGACGTGGCCTCGGCGATCAGGGTCTCCGTCCTCACGTACGCGGAGGGCGCGGAGGTGCTGATGCCGCTCGTCGAACTGACCTGGGGAACCTCCGTGCCCGAGCTGGTGCCCGGTACGGCCTGCCGGTACCGGCCGGTGTTCCAGCGCCTCCTGGAACTGCTGCCGCTCGACATGGAGCGGCTCAAGGAGCAGGTACCGAGGGTCCTGCGCCCCGTCGTCTTCTTCCTCACGGCCCAGCCGGCCGAGGACGGCGGCGACTGGCCGGCCGTCCACGCGGAGCTGATGCGGCACCACTACCACCCGCACCTCGTCGTCTGCGGTATCGGAGCGGCGGCCCGGCCCGACCTGACCGGACGCCTGGCGAGCCTGCCGGAGCTGGGTGTGGTGGCCGTGCCCGGTTCGGACCTGTCCGAGTCGGCGGTGCGGTTCTCCGTGCTGCTGCAGAACACGGTGCTGCACCTCGGGCGCAGCGCGCTGGCGGGGCGGATGGAACTTCACCTGGAGTGCCCGGAGGGACTGACCCCCGGCACGACACTTCCGTAAGCAGAAAGGGAAACACAGTCATGGCCGAGACTCTGGGGCAATTGCTGCCGGTGTACGTCCTGGTCGACGAGTCGGGATCGATGAACCCGTACGTCGGTGATCTCAACGCCGGTATGGCCTCGCTGCACCAGTCGCTGCTCGGCGAGCCGATGGCGGCGGCCAAGGTGCGGTTCTCCGTGCTCGGCTTCTCCAACTCCGTTACGGAGCGCCTGATCCTCGCCGATCTGCGGGCGGAGAACGAGCTGCCCCGGCTCACCGCCAGTGGTGGTACGAGTTACGAGGCGGCGTTCAGCGCGCTCCTGCGGCGGATTCCGCAGGACGTGCAGACGCTCAAGAGCCAGGGCTACCGGGTGCACAGGCCCGCCGTGTTCTTCCTCAGCGACGGGCAGCCCAACTACGGGGAGGACTGGCAGGCGGCGCATCGCCGGCTCGTCGACCGTGCGACGACCAAGGCGGCTCCCAACATCATCGCCTGCGGGATCGGCGAGGCGCAGGAGCAGACCATCCTCGCCGTCGCCACCCAGGCGCAGTTCGCCTTCATCTCGCTTCCCGGGGCCCAGCTCGGCCCGGCGATCGCGAAGTTCTTCACGGCCCTGACCAAGAGCGTGGTCGAGTCGGGGAACGCGATGGCGGCGGGCAGTGCGGAGCTGGTGGTGGAGCGGCCGGAGGGCTTCCGGATCCTGATCGACGAGGTGTGAGGTGTCGCCCATGTCATTCCGCCACCGGAAGGACGAGCCGGATCCGGACGAGAGGGATACCCAGCGGGGCTCCGGGGGCTCCGAGGGTGCTGGGAGGTACGGGGAGCCGGTGTACGCCCCGCAGCCCTATCAGCCTTATGTGCAGCGCGAGTTGACGGAACCGCCACCGCCCTCTCCTCCACCGCCGCGCCCCCAGCACGCCCGGCCGCCCCGTCTTCCCGCGCGGCGGCAGCCGGTGATGTCCGGTTACTGGGACCGGATCCCCGTGGGCAGGCCCACCTCCGTCTTCGAGCCGAAGCCGCCGCCATCGGATCCGTACCGCCCCGACACGGTGTACGACGGCTGGTCCACCCCGCACCTCACGGTGCGGCTCGCCTCCGTGCGCGGGGACGCGCACCGTTTCGACGGCAGGCCCCGGCAGGACGACCTGATCGTCGCCGTGCACGAGCCGACCGGGACGGTGGTGTTCGCGGTGGCGGACGGGGTCTCGGGCGCTCCTGACTCGCATGTCGGAGCCGCGCTGGCCTGCCGGACCGCCGTGCGCGATCTGCTGACCCAGCTGGACGAGGACCGGGCGGAGCCCGACTGGGAGCGCGTGCTGAGCGCCGCCGCCTGGCAGCTGTTCATGCGTGTGACGGGCGGCGCCGAGCCGACCGCCGCGCAACGGGCCGAGACGCAGCGGAAGCTGGCCACCACGCTGGTGGCAGGAACGGTCACCGCACGGCCCCACGGGGAGCTGGACGTCCACCTGGTGCAGATCGGCGACACCGCGGCGTGGGAGTTCCGCGACGGCGTGTACCGCCCGCTCCTCGCGAGCAAGGGGGGCGACGACGGCGACTCCGTCGTCACCTCGGCCGTCCTGGCCCTGCCCCGGGTCCCGGCCGGTCCGCGGGTGTGGCGGCACGTTCTGCCGCCGGACGCGACGCTGCTCGTCGGCACGGACGGTTTCGGGGACCCGTTGGGCGACGGTTCGGGGCAGGTCGGCGTGCTGATGGCCGATGCGCTGATGCGTCCTCCCCGGGAGCCCCGGATGCTGGCCCATCTGCTGGACTTCTCCCGGGAGACCTTCGACGACGACCGCACCCTTCTCGCGGTCTGGCCGCGCCACCGGCTGGAGGAGCAGCGGCCATGAGCGATTCCCCGGGGTCCGCGCCGGACATCTCCGTGGACAGGCTGGTCAAGGGGGACGAGCTCGGTTCGGGCGGCGAGGGCCAGGTCTGGGCCGTCACCAACTTCCGGATCAACAACAAGTGGCCCATGGCGTACAAGGAGTACAAGGCCGGGAGCCGCCAGCGGCTGCGGGCCGACGTGCTCGGCGACATGGTCGGCTATCTGCCGAAGCAGCCGGCCGCCACGGGCGAGTGGCTGAGCGAGCACACCTCCTGGCCGCTGATGCTGGTGACCGACCAGGCGGGCGTCTGTGGCTATCTGATGCGCCAGATCCCGGACGCGTTCTTCATCGAGCCGTCCCGGGGCGCACCCGTGAAGGCGGCGGGCTTCGAGTTCCTGCTCAACGGTGACGCGTACCTCAACCGGATCGGGCTCGCGGTCACCCCGCGCCAGCGCTTCGAACTGCTGCTGGACTTCGCCAGGACCCTGGACCGGCTGGACGGCATGGGGGTCGTCCTGCGGGATCTCTCCCCGAAGAACGTCCTCTTCTCGCTCCGGCCCCGGACGAGCTGCTTCGTCATCGACTGCGATTCCATGGTGCTCGGCGGCCGGGAGGCGCTGCCCGCGACGCAGACCGTCGGGTGGAGTCTGCCGGAGGGCGAGCGGACCGACACGGCCGAGAGTGTCGTCCACAAGTTCTCCCTGCTCGCCGTGCGGCTGTTCCTCGGCGAGCAGGACGGTGCGGATCTCGGCCCGCTGCGCCGTGCGGACCCGGCCGTGGCCGCGCTCGCGGAACGCGGTCTGTCGCTCGATCCTGCCGCGCGGCCCGCGATGGCCGCCTGGCTCGGTCCGCTGTCCGCAGCGGCGGAGTCGGCTGCCGCCGTACCGAACCCGCAACCACCACCACCCCCACCGCCTTCTCCCGTTCCGCAGGGCCCGCAGCGTGCCCACACACCGTCGACCCACCTCAGCCGCCCGCAGGTGTCACCGCAGCGCCCGAAGGGCCGGGCGGGACGCGTGCTCGCCACGCTCGCCGCACTCGCCCTGTTCGGGGCCTGGTCCCTGGACCTCGGCCCGTTCGAGGACGGCGGCGGTACGGGCACGAGCACGAGCTCCGAGCGTACGAGCGGGGGCACGGCCGGCGACTCTTCGACGGCCGACGGGAGCGAGAGCGCGAGCGCGGAAGGGGACCGCGAGGCGCAGGCGAACGCGCTGGATTCCCTGGTGCGCGAGAACGACGGCAACCGCGGCAGCGTCGCGGCGGCGGTGACGGTGCTCACGAACTGCCCGGGGTCCGGGGAACTCGCCTCGGCCAAGGACGTGTTCGACGAGGCAGGTGACGAACGGGACCGACTGGTACGGGAGTTGGAGGCCCTGTCCGTCGACGAGCTGCCCTCCGGAGTCACCTCCGACCTGAGGGCCGGCTGGGAGGCGTCGGCCGCGGCCGACCGTGCCTACGCGCGGCTGGCCGCCGACATGGCCGACGGCTGCACCAGGGAGCAGGTGACGTCCTCGTCCGACTGGGACGAGGCGACCGAGCAGAACACGCTCGCGACCACGGCGAAGAAGGACTTCGTCGCGGGCTGGAATCCGGTGGCGGAGGAGTACGGACTGCGGACGCTCGCCTGGGACGAGGTGTGAAGGGACCGCGCCCTACAGGCCCCCGGCCTGCTGCTTCAGGGCGTCGGGGTCGTCGATGACCAGCCGGTTGCGCCCCGTGGTCACCCAGCCGCTGCCGCGCCACTGCTCGAACACGCGGCTGACCGTGCGGCGCGAGGACAGGACGAGGCCGGCCAGATCGTCCTGGGAGAGCGGGAGCGCGATCTGTACGGAGCCCGCGGCCGTGCGGCGCCCGTAGACGCCGCCGAGTTCCAGCAGGAGCGCGGCGAGGCGGGCCTGTACGGCGTCCGAGCCCGCCGCCGCCCTGTGCCGGTCGGCCTCGCGCAGCCGTGCGGACAGGACCTGCTGCCGGGCCGCCGTGATGACGGGCAGGGTCCGGGCGGCGGTGTCGAAGGCCAGGGCGGGCACGACGAGTGCGTCGACCGGGGTCAGTGCGGTCAGGGTCGCGGACCTCGGGCCGCCGTCGAGTCCGGCCTGTTCGCCGAGCAGGTCGCCGGGGTTGCGCAGGGCGAGGACGGCGAGATAGCCCTCGGCGGAGTGGGCGGAGACCTTGACGCAGCCGCGCCGCACGACGAGCAGGTGGTCGCTGATCTCGTTCTGCTGGAGCAGGTGCGTCCGGGGGGCGAAGCCGCGGAGGTGGCCGAGGCGGGACAGCTCGGCCCGCGCGGGCTCGTCGAGCAGGGACCAGAAGGGGGCGCTGCCGGGGCGCCGTGGCACCGGGACGGTCATGCGCCCGCCGTAGTGCCTGAGGAGCCCGGGGGGCGGGTGTCCTCGTCGCGGCGCAGTCTCCGGTCCAGCGCCATGGAGAGCTCCGCGTCCATCACGGCCCGTGCCAGGGGCCGGAGCTGGGCCGGTTCCTGCTCGGCGATGTGGGCGCGCAGGACCTCGACGAACAGCTCGGCGAGCGCGTCGGCGTGTTCGCGGACGCGGCGGCCCGTGGCGAGCACCGTGGCGAGCGGCACCCCTTCCCGTACGAGCTCCGCCGACACGTCCAGGAGGCGGCGGCTGATGTGCACGATCTCGTCGCCGTCGGTGCCGAGGTAGCCGAGGTCGAGGGCTGCGGCGAGATTCTCCGGGGTGGCCTCGCCCTCGAAGTAGTCGGCGAGCTGCTCGGGGGTGAGGCGGACCGGGGTCTCCTCGGTGGGTTCGCCCAGGCCGAGGACTTCGGCGACATCGCGGCCACTGTCGAAGGTGGCGGCGAGGTCGGCGATGCCGTTGAGGGTGTGGCCGCGTTCCAGCAGGCCCGTCACGGTGCGCAGGCGGGCGAGGTGGTGGTCGTCGTACCAGGCGATCCGGCCCTCGCGGCGGGGTGGTGGAATAAGGCCGCGCTCCCGGTAGAAGCGCAGGGTCCGTACGGAGATACCGGCCTCCTTGGCCAGTTCCTCCATGCGGTACTCACGATGCTCGCGTCCTTCTGCCACAGGGGCACCCTATGTTGTACCGCCGGTAACTTTCCTTGGTCCGACCCCTACCCATCAGTACGCGGGCTGCTCTACCCTCCCAACAATGCCAGTGATTGCTGGCAGAGTCGTGTGACGTACCGCAGGAGGCGGCAGCATGGCCCAGCACGAGCACGTACGAGTGGCGGTGATCGGATCCGGTTTCGGGGGCCTCGGTGCCGCTGTCCGGCTGCGCCGCGAAGGCACCACCGATTTCGTCGTCCTTGAACGGGCCGATTCGGTCGGCGGCACCTGGCGCGACAACAGCTATCCGGGCTGCGCCTGTGACGTACCGTCCCACCTCTACTCGTTCTCGTTCGCCCCCAACCCCGAGTGGCCGCGCACCTTTTCCGGGCAGGAGCACATCCGTGCCTACCTGGACCACGTCGCCGACACCTTCGGGCTGCGCCCGCACATCAGGCTCAACCACGAAGTGACCCTCATGCGCTGGGACAACGACGAGCTGCACTGGCTCATCGAGTGCGCCAACGGTTCCACGATCACCGCCGACGCCGTCGTCTCCGCGACCGGTCCGCTCTCCGACCCGAAGATGCCCGACATCCCCGGGCTCGCCGAATTCCCCGGCAAGGTCTTCCACTCGGCCCGCTGGGACCACGACTACGACCTGACAGGCAAGCGCGTCGCCATGATCGGCACCGGTGCCTCCGCCATCCAGATCGTCCCGGCCATCCAGCCGAAGGCCGCCAAGCTGACGCTCTTCCAGCGCACCCCGCCGTGGGTCATGCCCCGGATGGACCGGGCCATCAGCGGCGCCGAGAAGTGGCTCCACCGCACCCTGCCGCTGACCGGCACCGCGCGCCGCGGACTGCTCTGGGGCATCAGGGAGTTGCAGGTCAGCGCCTTCACCAAGCACCCGAACCAGCTCGGCCTGGTCGAGCGGATCGCCAAGTCCAACATCGCCAAGTCGATCAAGGACCCGGCTCTGCGGGCCAAGCTGACGCCCTCGTACCGCATCGGCTGCAAGCGCATCCTGCTGTCCAGCGCCTACTATCCGGCGCTCGCCCAGCCCAATGTGGACGTGGTCGCCTCCGGTCTGACCGAGGTGCGCGGCTCGACCGTGGTCGCCGCCGACGGTACGGAGACCGAGGTCGACGCGATCATCTTCGGCACCGGCTTCCATGTGACGGACATGCCGATCGCCGACCGGGTCGTCGGCGCGGAGGGCATCACGCTCGCCGAGCACTGGAAGACGGGCATGAAGTCGCTGCGCGGTGCGACCGCGGCCGGCTTCCCCAACTGGATGACGATCATCGGACCCAACACCGGGCTCGGCAACTCCTCCATGATCCTCATGATCGAGTCCCAGCTGAACTATATGGCCGACTATCTGCGCCAGCTGGACGTCCTGGGCGGACGCGTCGCGCTCGGCGCGCGGCCGTCGGCGGTGACGGCGTGGAACCACCGGGTCCAGGAGCGGATGAAGCGCACCGTGTGGAACACCGGCGGCTGCACCAGCTGGTACCTGGACTCCGAGGGCCGCAACACGACCGTCTGGCCCGGGACGACCGGCGAGTTCCGCAAGGAGACCCGGACGGTCGACCTGGCGGAGTACGAGGTGATCCGGGTGAGGACGGCTGAGAAGACCAGGACCACCGCGGCCGAGGAGGCTGTCGCATGAGCCGGCTGCTGCGGCGCGAGGACGCCCCGCCCGTACCCGCACGCGAACTGTCCGTGGTCTCCGCCGACGGCTCGCGCATCCACGCCGAGCTGCACGGCCCCGAAGGCGCACCCGCGGTCGTGCTCGCGCACGGCTGGACGTGCGGCACCCACTTCTGGGCCGCCCAGATCCGGGACCTCTCCGTCGACCACCGGGTCATCGCCTACGACCAGCGCGGACACGGCCGCTCACCCGAGGGCGCTGTCGCGGACTACAGCACGAACGCCCTCGCCGACGACCTCGAAGCGGTGCTCGCCGCGACGCTCGCACCCGGCGAGAAGGCCGTGCTCGCCGGGCACTCCATGGGCGGGATGACGCTGATGGCCGCCTCGCGGCGGGCCGGGCTCCGGGAGCACGCGGCGGCCGTACTGCTGTGCAGCACCGGCAGTTCGCGGCTGCTCGCCGAGTCCCTGGTCGTCCCGCTGAAGGCCGGCGCCGTCCGGACCCGGCTCACCCGCGCCGTACTCGGCGCGCGGGCGCCGCTCGGACCGGTCACGCCGCTGTCGAAGCGGATCCTCAAGTACGGCACCATGGGCGCCGGTTCGGCGCCCGAGCGGGTCGACATCTGCGCCCGGATCGTGCACGCGTGTCCGCGGCGGGCCCGGGTGGCGTGGGGGCATGTGCTCGCGGACCTCGATCTGGACACGGGCGTACGGGAGTTGAGGGTGCCGACCGCGGTGATCGCGGGTACGGAGGACCGGCTGACCCCGCCCGTGCACGCGCGGGCGGTCGCCGCGGCGCTGCCGCAGAGCCTGGGACTGACCGAGCTGGCAGGCATGGGCCACATGACACCGGTGGAAGCACCGGAAGTGGTCACGGCGAAGATCCGGGAACTGGTGACCGAGTACGTCACGGTGGCAGCCACGGGCAAGGAGGAGGTCGCATGAGCAACAAGCGGAGTCTTGAGGGGCAGGTCGTCGTCGTCACCGGCGCGGCGCGCGGCGTGGGCGAACTGCTGGCCCGCAAGCTGTCGGCGCGCGGAGCGACGCTGGCGCTGGTCGGCCTGGAGCCGGACGAGCTGAAGCAGGTCTCCGAGCGGCTGCACGGGGAGAGCGGCCACTGGTACGCGGACGTCACCGACCATGTGGCGATGGCCCGGGTCGCCGAGGAGGTCAAGCAGCGCTTCGGCAAGGTCGACGTGGTCGTCGCGAACGCGGGGGTCGCATCGGGCGGGCCGTTCGTCGACTCCGACCCGGAGGCGTGGCGGCGGGTCATCGAGGTCAATCTGATCGGCGGGGCGGTGACCGGGCGGGCGTTCCTCCCGGTGCTCATGGAGAGCCGCGGGTACTTCCTCCAGATCGCGTCGCTGGCCGCCATCACTCCGGCGCCGATGATGACGGCGTACTGCGCGTCGAAGTCGGGTGTCGAGGCGTTCGCGCACAGTCTGCGGGCCGAGGTCGGCTACCGGGGTGTGCGGGTCGGCGTCGGTTATCTGTCCTGGACGGACACGGACATGGTGCGGGGCGCCGACGAGGACGACGTGATGCGGGAGCTGCGGCAGCGGCTGCCGTGGCCCATGAACCGCACGTACCCGCTCGGTCCTGCCGTGGACCGGATCGTGGCGGGCATCGAGCGGCGTTCCTCGCATGTGTACGCGCAGTGGTGGCTGCGGGGGATGCAGTCGATTCGCGGCTACCTGCCGACGGTCATCGGCATCGGGGGGCAGCGCGAGATGGCGCGTTTCGGGGACCGGCTGGGCAGTGTCGGCACGGGTCTGGTGGGCGCCGGGGGAGCGGCCGACCAGGCGGCGCGTACGGAGAGTAAGTGATCGAAATGCGCGGAATGTCCTAGCGTGTAAATCTGGTCGAGGCCCCACCGGGGCCACACCCCAAGCATCCACATAGGAGTGAACAGCATGGGCATCGCCGACCAGTTCAAGGACAAGGCGCAGGAGCTTGCCGACCAGGCCAAGCCGCAGAAGAAGCAGGGCGACAAGCAGCGGGGCGAGGCGCGCGAGCGCTCGGCCGAGCAGTCGGAGCGCCGCCCGGACCAGTCCGGGATGCGTGACCGCGCCCAGGACATGACGGACGAGGCGCGCGAGCGTTTCGACCGTTGATGTCCGCGGCCTGATCACCTGCGCGTTGCGCGTCTGCGCGCCCGCGCATGCAGGGGCGCACCCGGTCTACCGGGTGCGCCCTTCCGCGTGCCCGCCCCCCAGCCGGGGAGGCCCCCGCTAGCGCGGAGGCAGCGGCGGGCGCCGCAGGTTCGGTGCCGTCGCGTACGTCGGCGGTGTCGACGCCGGGTGCTTCGACAGCAGGCTCAGCGCCACCCGCACCGCGTCGTCCAGCACGGCGTGCCGCCCTTCCGCCCAGTCGAGCGGTGTGCGCAGCGCCTCCAGGTCCGGTTCCACGCCGTGGTTCTCCACCGACCAGCCGTACGTGTCGAACCACGCCGCGTTCATCGGCACCGTGATCACCGTGCCGTCACCGAGGCGGTGGCGCCCCGTCATCCCCACCACCCCGCCCCAGGTCCGCTGCCCCACCACGGGGCCCAGCCTCAGCAGCCGGAACGCGGCGGTGATCATGTCGCCGTCGGAGGACGTCGCCTCGTCGGCCAGGGCCACCACAGGACCCCTCGGCGCACTGGACGCGTAGGAGACCGCCTGTGCGTTACGTGTCAGGTCCCAGCCCAGGATCCGGCGGGTCAGCTTCTCCACGACCAGCTCACTGATGTGGCCGCCCGCGTTGCCCCGTACGTCCACGATCAGTGCCGGACGCGACACTTCCAGCCGCAGATCGCGGTTGAACTGGGCCCAGCCCGAGCCGCCCATGTCGGGGATGTGCAGATAGCCGCACCTGCCGCCGCTCAACTCCCGTACGACCTCACGACGTTTGGCCACCCAGTCCTGGTAGCGCAGCGGTCGCTCGTCGACGAGCGGGAGAATCGCGATGCGGCGCGGCTGCCCGCCACCCGCCGGCCGGAACGTCAGCTCCACCGTCGTGCCGCCCGCCGCCGTGAGCAGCGGGTACGGTCCCGCCACCGGGTCGACGGGCCGCCCGTCGACATGGGTGAGGACCGCGCCCTCCCTGATCCCCGTACCGGCGAGCGGTGAGCGCGCCTTGGAGTCCGACGAGTCGCCGGGCAGGATGCGCTGGATCAGCCACTCCCCGTCCCGGCACACCAGATTCGCGCCGAGCAGACCGATCGCCCGCTGGTAGTGCGGCGGGCCCTCGTTGCGGCGGGCAGGGGAGACGTACGCGTGCGAGGTGCCCAGTTCGCCCAGGACCTCGCGCATCAGGTCGGCGAACTCGTCGGGGGACGCGACCCGTTCGACCAGCGGCCGGTACTGGTCGAGCACCGCGCCCCAGTCGATGCCGCACATGTCCGGCTCCCAGAAGTAGGAGCGGATGATCCGGCCCGCTTCCCCGTACGCCTGGCGCCACTCCGCGGGCGGGTCCACCTCGTGCAGGATGCGGCGCAGGTCGAGATAGACCGTGGAGTCGTTGTCGCCGGCCTCGGTGGCCGGTACGGCGCGCAGCTCGCCCTCGTCCATGACGACCAGCCGGCTCGTGTCGCCGCTGACCGCGAACCAGTCGAGGTGGTCGACGAGTTCGGTCTTCCTGGCCTTGGCGATGTTGAAGTGTTCCAGGGTGGGCCGCCCCGACATGTCGGCCGGGTTCGCGAACGTCTCGCCCAGCGCGCCGGAGATCGGCCAGCGCAGCCAGACGAGTCCGCCGCCACTGACCGGGTGCAGCGCCGAGTACTTCGACGCCGAGACCGGGAACGGCGTGACCCTGCTCTCCAGGCCCTCGAACTCGACGGTGACCGTCGCCCCCTCGCCCGTAACGCCCTCGGGAATGTCCACCGGGTCGAGTCCGCCCGCCGCCGGGCGGCCGTCCGGCGAGAGCGCGAAGGGCGACGGGGTGGCCGAGGAGAGCGGGACCAGATAGGGGCGGCAGCCCAGCGGGAAGGAGAGGTCGCCGGTGTGGACGTCGTACACCGGGTCGAAGCCGCGCCAGGAGAGGAAGGCGAGGTAGCGGCCGTCGCCCGTGAAGACGGGGTTCTCGTCCTCGAAGCGGCCGTTGGTGACGTCGACGATGACGGGGGAGCCGGGGCCGGTGATCCGCGCCAGTTTGATCTGGCGCAGGGACCGGCCGATGCCCGGGTGCGACCAGGTCAGCCAGTGCCCGTCGGGTGAGAACGCCAGATCGCGGACCGGCCCGTTGGTGGAGCGGATCAGCTCGGTGACCCGGTCGTCGGCATCCGCCGCGGCGTCCGTGTCCACGGCCTGCACCAGATCGGCCCGGGTGGAACCGGTGCCCTCCTCCTCCGCCTCGGCGGCCTCCGGCTCCGCCGTGTCCAGGAGGAGCAGGCGCCCGTCGTTGGAGGCGATCGCGAGCTGCTCGCCGTCCGGGTCGGAGGTCATCTCCTCCACCCGGCCGAGCTTCCCCGAGGCCAGCCGCCGTGGCTCGCGGTCGCCGCTGGCCCGCGGCAGGTAGGCGATCTCGATCGCGTCGTCGCCGTCCGCGTCCGTCACGTACGCGACCCGGCCGCCGCTGCCGAGCATCTCCGGCGTCCGGACCCGCACCCCGGGGGTGTCGGTGATCGTGCGGGCGGGGCCGTCGCGGTGGGTGAGCCAGTACAGGCTGCCGCGTACGGCGACGGCGCTCGCCCGGCCCGTCTCGTCGACCGACAGCGAGTCGACGTTGGTGGCGGCCGGCACCTGGTAGGGGCGCCGCCCGGCCCGCGGCCCGCCGAGCCGTACCTCCAGTTTCCGCGGCGCCGCGTCCGGCGCTTCGAGGTCGTCGACCAGCCACAGCTCACCGGCGCACTGGTATATGACCCGGTAGCCGTCGCTGGAGGCGTTGCGTGCGTAGAACGCGTCGTGGTCCGTGTGGCGGCGCAGACCGCTGCCGTCCATCGCGCACGAGTACAGATTCCCGACGCCCTCGTGGTCGGAGAGGAACGCGATGCGGCGCCCGACGATCATCGGCGAGTTCAGATGCCCCCCGATGTCCGGCAGCAGCCGCTCGCCGTGCAGCCACAGCCGCCCCATCGCGCCGCCCCGGTAGCGCTTCCACGCCGCCGGGTCGTGCGGTGGCGTGCCGGTGAGCAGCAGGGTGCGCCGTTCGCCGTCGATGTCGGCGACCGCGATGTCGGCGACAGGACCCCAGGGCAGTTTGCCGCCGGGGCTGCCGTCGGTGGGGACGCTGTAGGCCCAGGCGAAGTACGAGAACGGCTGATTGTGCGAGGACACGGCGAGGATCTGGGAGGAGTCGCCCGGGTCGGGGCTCCAGCCGCAGACCCGGGCGTCGGTCGAGCCCCAGTAGGTGAGCCTGCGGGCGGGCCCGCCGTCGACGGGGGCCAGATGGATCTCGGGGTCGAGCGTGCGCCAGGTCGTGTAGGCGATGTGGCTGCCGTCGGGCGAGAAGCGCGGATGGCTGACTCTCGTCCTGTCGACGGTCACCCGCCACGCGCGGCCGGGCCGATGCCCCGCGGGGACGAGGGGAGCGACCCATAGGTCGTCCTCGGCCGCGAAGCAGAGCAAGTCCTGGTGGAGGTGCGGGAACCGGAGATACGCGACGTCGTCACTCACCCTCCAATGCTTCCGGTGCGCAGGGCCCGCGGCAACTTGTGGTGCAGCACACAAGCGAAACGATTTCGTTTCGCTGGGTGGCGGGAGTACGGTTCAGGTGTACGAAACAGTTTCGTTCGATTGACTGGCGAGCGACTGTCGTACGCGGATGCATCCGGAGGAGGTCGGCACATGGCGCGCACCAGGCTCACGCCAGAGCGTGAGAGCGAGCTCTACGCCGCCGTGCTCGATCTGCTCCGCGAAGTCGGCTACGACGCCCTGACCATGGACGCCGTCGCCCAGCGCACCCATTCCAGCAAGGCCACCCTCTACCGCCAGTGGGGGAGCAAGCCAGAGCTGGTCGTCACCGCCCTGCGGCACAACAAGCCGGTGAGTCTCGCCGAGATCGACACCGGTTCGCTGCGCGGAGACTTCCACTCCGTACTCAGTCGTACGGACGATTGCCAGATGGAGAAGGACTCCGCGCTGATGCGGGGTCTGGGCCATGCCATCCATGACAATCCCGATCTGCACCAGGCGCTGCGGGAACTGCTGATCGAGCCGGAGATGACCGGCCTCGAAACGCTGCTCCAGCGGGCCGTGGACCGGGGTGAGCTGCGCCCGGACAATCCGGCGCTGAAATATGTACCGCACATGCTGATCGGCGCTTTCGCCGCTCGGCAGCTGGTCGAGGACCGCGCCGTCGACCAGGCGTTTCTCACCGATTATGTCGACTCCGTGGTCCTCCCCGCCCTCGGCGTCTGACGTCCCCGTTCGTTTCGTACGGCCCTCTCCCCAAAGCCCCACCTGACACGCCGCTCTCGTCGTCGGGGTGGTTCCTCACGCCCATTTCCACTCAACGACTGACCGGGAGTACGCCCCCGTGGCCACTTTCCTTTACAAGCTCGGACGGCTCGCCTTCCGGCGCCGACGCTATGTCGCCCTTGTCTGGGTGGCACTGCTGGCGCTCGCCGGATTCGGCGCTGCCTCCGCATCGCCCGCCACCTCGAGTTCCTTCTCGATTCCGGGTACGGAGGCCCAGAAGGCCTTCGACCTGCTGGAGCAGCGCTTCCCCGGAGGCAGCGCCGACGGCGCCACCGCCCGGGTCGTCTTCAAGGCCCCCACGGGCGAGAAGGTGACCGACGCGGCGAACAAGGCCGAGGTCACGGAGATCGTCGGTGAGCTGAAGTCCGGTTCGGACCAGGTCTCCTCGGTCGCCGACCCGTACGCGGCGAACGCCGTCAGCAAGGACGGCTCCACGGCCTACATCTCCGTCTCGTACAAGGTCAACTCCATGGAGCTGACCGACGCGACCCGGGAGGCTCTGGAAGAGACCGGTACGGCCGCCGAGAAGAGCGGTATGACCGTGGAGATCGGCGGTGACGCGCTCCAGGTCATGCCGCACACCGGCGCCGGCGAGATCATCGGTGTCGCCATCGCCGCCGTGGTGCTGGTCATCACCTTCGGCTCGCTGATCGCCGCCGGGCTGCCCCTGATCACCGCGCTCATCGGCGTCGGTGTGGGTATCTCGCTGATCACGGCCCTGGCCAACGTGCTGGACCTCGGCTCGACCACCTCCACCCTCGCGATGATGATCGGCCTCGCGGTCGGCATCGACTACGCGCTCTTCATCGTCTCCCGCTACCGGGCCGAACTGGCCGAGGGCAGGGAACGCGAGGAAGCGGCCGGACGCGCGGTCGGCACGGCCGGTTCCGCGGTTGTCTTCGCGGGCCTCACCGTCGTCATCGCGCTGGCCGGCCTGGCCGTCGTCAACATCCCGATGCTGTCGAAGATGGGCTTCGCGGCCGCCGGTACGGTCGCGATCGCCGTCCTCATCGCGCTCACCCTCGTCCCGGCGCTGCTGGGCTTCGCGGGCAAGCGGGTCTTCGGACGCAAGGCGCGCAAGGCCGCCGAGGCCCTGACGAAGTCCGAGGCCGGGTCCGAGACCTCGTTGAACAAGGCCGCGCCGAAGCAGAACGTGGGCACCCGCTGGGCGCGGTTCGTGCTGCGCAAGCCGGTGTGGGTGCTGCTGGTCGGTGTGCTCGGCCTCGGCGTCATCGCCGTACCGGCCGCCTCGCTGGAGATGGGCCTGCCCGACGAGGGCTCGCAGCCCAAGAGCACCACGCAGCGCCAGGCGTACGACATGCTCTCGGACGGTTTCGGCCCCGGGTTCAACGGACCGCTGCTCGCCGCCGTCGACACCAAGAACAGCTCGGACGGCAAGGCCGCCGTCGAGCGGGTCTCGGAGGAGATCAAGGCCCTCCCGCACGTCGTGGCCGTCACCCCGGCCGTCTTCAACAAGGCCGGCGACACCGCGACGATCACCGTCATCCCGCAGGACCGGCCCAGCTCCGCGCAGACCGAGGAGCTCGTCCACTCCATCCGCGACGCGGGCGGTGACATCAAGAAGGACACCGGGGCCGAGGTCCTGGTCACCGGCGCCACCGCGATGAACATCGACTTCTCGCAGAAGATGAACGACGCGCTGCTGCCCTACCTGGCACTCGTCGTCGGCCTGGCCTTCCTGCTCCTGATGCTCGTCTTCCGCTCGATCCTGGTGCCTCTCAAGGCGGCCCTCGGCTTCCTGCTCTCGGTCGTCGCGGCCCTGGGCGCGGTCGTCGCGGTCTTCCAGTGGGGCTGGCTCGGCTCGCTCTTCGGCGTCGAACAGACCGGCCCGATCATGAGCATGATGCCGATCTTCATGGTCGGTGTGGTCTTCGGTCTCGCCATGGACTACGAGGTCTTCCTCGTCACGCGGATGCGTGAGGCGTACGTCCACGGGGAGTCGCCCGGCCAGGCGATCGTGACCGGCTTCAAGCACGGGGCCCGCGTGGTCACGGCTGCAGCCGTGATCATGATGGCGGTCTTCTCCGGCTTCATCAGCTCCAGCGAGTCGATGATCAAGATGATCGGCTTCTCGCTCGCCATCGCCGTCTTCTTCGACGCCTTCGTGGTGCGGATGGCGATCGTGCCCGCGGTGCTCGCCCTGCTCGGCAAGCGTGCCTGGTGGCTGCCGCGCTGGCTGGACCGCGCCCTGCCCAACGTGGACGTCGAGGGCGAGGGGCTCCGCAAGGAGCTCCCCGACGCCCCCGAGATCTCCGGCGGGGAGTCCGACGGGGACGCCAAGGACGAGCGCGAGCTGACCCGGGTCTGAGACCCGGTCGGCCCGGGTCCCCGACCCGGGC
>NZ_JBSHFH010000056.1:0-52268 GCF_053617235.1 Streptomyces sp. NPDC055749
ACCGTAGGGTCGCGCCGCCCCTTCCCCGTCTCTGTGGGTCAGTGCTCCCAGATCTTGAAGGCCCTGACCTGGTACGAGGACCTGGGCACCCAGGTGCCGCCGCCCGGGTAGGTCTCGAACTCACCGGTCTCGGCGCACTCCGCCGACTGGTAGGTGGTGACGTGGCGCCCGGTGCGGTTGGCGAGCGCCTGGGCCCTGGTTCCGGCGGGCAGGGGTACGCAGCTGTCGACGTCGACCGTGGACAGCTCGTGGACCTGCCGGGCGCCGGTGAAGTCCGGTTTCTTCCATAGGCAGAGCTGCCCGGCGTCGCAGGTGCCGAGCCGGACGGGTGCCGCGGCGTGGACGCCGGCCGTGGGAATGAGTGCGGTGGCTGCCAGGGCGGCGGCAATGACTGTCGTACGCATGGTGGATCGTTCCCCGTGGTCGTGCGGATCAAGTTGTCCGCACCCTGACCTGCGGGGCAGCGCCCGGGGAATAGCTCCCGGGCGGCATCACCCGGATAGGTGTTTCCGATGCCTGGCACAGAGAACCCGGCATAAAGAAATCGCCGGACGGGCGGCGAGCCCGTCCGGCGACCGGTTTCTTCGCGGACAGAACCTAGATGTGTCCGGCTCCCGCGCCCGCTTCGGCGTTCTCGCCGCGCTTGGTGAGGGTGGCAACCAGGGCGGCGACCACGGCCACGACACCCGCGACGGTGAAGGCGAGGCCCATCCCCGACATGAACGTGTCGTGGATGACCCCGCCGATGCCGTCGATCACGTCCGGGGTCATACCGGGAGCCTTGGCCAGCTCCTCGACCGGGACGATGCCGAACTCCGCCGCCTCTTCGAGCTTGGGGTCTGCCGGGCCCGGCAGGCCCGCGTCCTTCCAGTTGCCCGCGAACTCCGCGCTGACCTTGGCCGACATGACCGCACCGAGGACGGCGGTGCCCAGGGCTCCACCGACCTGCATGGCGGCCTGCTGGAGGCCGCCGGCCACACCCGAGAGCTCCATCGGCGCGTTGCCGACGATGACCTCGGTGGCGCCCACCATGACCGGTGCGAGCCCGCAGCCGAGCAGCGCGAACCAGAGCGACATGCCGAAGGTTCCGGTGCTCTCGCTGAGGGTCGTCATGCCGAACATGGCCACGGCCGTGCACACCATGCCGCCGACCAGCGGCACGCGCGGGCCGAACTTGGTGATCAGTACGCCCGCGACGGGCGAGGAGACGATCATCATGGCGGTGAGCGGCAGCAGGTGCAGACCGCTGTCGACCGGGCTCATGCCGTGGACGCCCTGGAGGAAGAACGTCACGAAGAACAGGCCGCCCATGAAGGCGAAGGCCATCAGCACCATCAGGACGGTGCCCGCGGTCAGCGGGACGGAGCGGAACATCCCCAGCGGGACGAGCGGCTCCTTGACCTTGGTCTCCCAGAAGCCGAAGGCCAGGAAGAGGAGGAGCGCGAGTCCGAGGAATCCGATGGTCCTGCCATCGGTCCAGCCCCAGGACTCACCGGCCTTGATGATCCCCCAGATGAGGGAGAACATCGCGCCCGAGAGCAGCAGGATTCCCAGGATGTCGAAGGACCGCGGCGCGTTGGCCGCACGGTGGTCCTTGAGGATCACCAGGCCGAAGGCGAGCGCGAGGACGCCGACCGGCACGTTGATGAAGAAGACAGACTGCCAGCTGACGTGCTCGACCAGCAGGCCGCCGACGATGGGGCCGCCGGCGGTGGACGCACCGATGACCATGCCCCAGATGCCGATGGCCATGTTCAGCTTCTCGGCGGGGAAGGTGGCCCGCAGGAGACCGAGCGCCGCCGGCATGAGCAGCGCGCCGAAGAGACCCTGAAGGACCCGGAAGACGATGACCAGGCCGATCTCGCTGGAGAGACCGATCGCACCGGACGCCAGGGCGAAACCGGCGATGCCTATCAGGAACGTCTGGCGGTGGCCGAAGCGGTCACCGAGCTTGCCCGCGGTGATCAGCGCGACGGCGAGTGCGAGCAGGTAGCCATTGGTGATCCACTGGACCTGGGCCAGCGAGGCACCGAGATCCTTCTGGATGGCGGGATTGGCGATCGCGACGATCGTGCCGTCGAGCGCGACCATCATCACGCCGATGGCGACGGCGAACAGCGTCAGCCAGGGGTGGCCGCGAAGCCCCTTGGCCGGCGCTGGGGGAACAGTCTCTGCCGGCTCCCGCGACGCCTTCTCAACGGTGGTCTGACTAGTCATGCGCTGGAGATTAGTGTCAGCCACTGACAGTTGACAAACCAATTCACAACTCGGTAACTGTCACGTAGCTCACAGGTGACCCGAGCCGGTCGAAACGTCAGAAAGAGAGCGATACGTGCCAGAAGGGCAGAAAGCCGAACTCCCGGCCGGACTGCGTGAACGCAGGAAACGACGCACCCGTGACGCCCTCCTGCACGCCGCCCTGGAGCTCTTCACCACCCAGGGGTACGAGCGGACGACCGTCGACGAGATCGCCGAAGCCGTCGAGGTCTCCCAGCGCACCTTCTTCCGCTACTTCGCGAACAAGGAGGAGGCCGCCTTCGCCGTACAGACGATGGTCGAGTCCCGCTTCTTCGCGGAGCTGCGTCAACGTCCCGCCGCGGAAACCCCTTTCGAGGCGATGCGAGCGGCCGTCCTGTGCTCCTGGGACAGCATCGGCGAGGCCATCGAGGCGCTCATCCCGGTCGAACTCCACATGCGGACGTACCGGATGATCGAGTCGACCCCGTCCCTGCTCGCCGCCCACATGCGCCGCGGCGTGGCCCTTGAGGAGGAGATCGCCGGGCTGATCGCCCGGCGCGAGGGCCTCGACCTGGAGTCCGATCCGCGCCCGCGGATCGCCGTCGCCGCGTTCTCCGGGGTGATGCGGGTGGCCGGGCAGCAGTGGGGGCACGGGCACGACATCAGCGTGGAGTCGATGCGGGCCGTGACCGAGGAGTACCTGGACTACCTCGGCCCGACGCTCGCCGGGAACTGGCGCAGATCCTAGGCGGTTCCCGGCGGAGGTCCCGGGACAGTTCCCCCGCAGCGTGTGCCGCACATCTCAGGGCCTCGGCATGGCGGACCTCACACACATCCGGCCCGCGTACCCGCATCCCCGGCCGACCGGCCGTTCGGCGCACCGGAGCGTACGCGGGGCGCACACGCAGCGTGAGGAACGGCGCTCGAATTCCTCACTGTCAGGTGATGTGTGTCACCCCCGTCACGGGCTCCGGTGCTCGTCTCCTAGTGTGTGGCGCAGTGACTTCCTTCGACTCCTCCCCCACGCTCACCGCATGGCGCGCGCTGCTCGCCGTCGCGGTGGTGTTCGTGATGCTGGCGACCACCGGGTGGACCGCCGTGCGTCAGCAACGCTCCGACGAGCCACGCGAGGTCGCGCTGGCCTCCTGGGCGCAGGGACGGATAGCCGGTCACGCACTGCCGGACATCGGTTCGCCGCCCTACCGGCTGGCCCACTTCTTCGCGACACTGACCGACCGGCAGCAGACGACGCTCGCCCGCAGGTACCCGCTCGTCGTGGGGAATCTGAACGGCGCCCCGGTCACTCTGCGCTACCAGGCCAACCGTCAGGCACTGAAGCAGGCGAAGGCGGCGGAGCAGCTGCGGATGCACGACACGAGGCTCTCGCCCGGCGGCCGCAACGAGGCGGCGCGCAGGATGGACCGCTTGGGCTCGATGCTCGCGAAGGACCGCCACTTCCTGGCCTTCGACCCTTCGGGGAAGGGGCACGCCGCCGAGGTCTTCGGCGATCTGGACACGGCGAGCCGGGTCTCGGTCGTGGTCCCGGGTGTCGACACCAATCTGCTGACGCTGGAACGCTCCGGCCGCAAGTACTCGGCCCCCGTCGGTATGGCCCAGTCCCTGTACGCGGCGGAACGCGCCGCCCGCCCCGGTACCCGTACCGCGGTCATCGCCTGGGCCGACTACACCTCCCCCGCCGGCATCGGCGTGGACGCGGCGCTCGGCAGGCTCGCCAAGGCCGGGGCGGTGCGGCTGAACGCCCTGGTCGACGTGTTGCCCGGCGCCTCGCGCGTCTCGCTGTTCTGCCACAGCTACGGCTCCGTGCTGTGCGGGGTCGCGGCCGACAAGCTGCCGTCACGGGTGACGGACATCGCGGTCGCGGGCAGCCCGGGCATGCGGGTGCAGCGGGCGGAGCAGCTCGACACCGGAGCCAGGGTGTGGGCGACGCGGGACCGCGACGACTGGATCCAGGACGTGCCGTACCTGGCGGTCGGGGGCATCGGCCACGGCGCCGACCCGGTCGACCCGAAGTTCGGTGCGCGGCTCATGTCGGCACGGGGCGCGATCGGGCACAGCGGCTATTTCGAGCCGGGCACGGAGAGCCTCAGCAACTTCGCGGCAATCGGCGTGGGCGCCTACGACTCGATCAGCTGCGCGAGCGGCGACGGCGCCTGCCACAGCGGGATTTCCGGCGAGCGGAACACCTGACGCGCGTAGAGCGCAGTGATACGGGCCGAATTGCGGCTCACTCCGAGGGGGGACGTGGAGGCCGGTGCCGCATACGATGAGGCACATGGGTGATGTGCTGGCCGGAATTCATGCCACCTGGGAGTTCGACACCGACTCCGTGCTCATCCGCTTCGAACGGGGTATCCGCACGCCGAAGCTCTTCCAGAGTCTGCGTGAACGTCGCGTCCCGCACGCGGCGTTGTCTTCGGTGACGCTGAACCCGGGCAAGCGGGGCACGGTGGTCCTGCGCGTGGTGCCGAGACCCGGTGCCGATCCACTGCTGGAGGCTGCGGCCGGACAGCTGAAGGACGGCTGCGATCCGTACCGGCTGGTGCTTCCCGCCGAACGCGAGACGCTCGCCGAGTACTACGCGGACGAGCTGCGCGCCCTCCTCGGGCCGGACGCCGCACGGCCCGCCGACCGTTTCATGGTCGCGGCTCCCGAGGCGCCGATGAACTTCAAGGCGTACGACGGCCGGGCGAGCTTCGACGGCGACCGGATCTCCTTCCGGTGGTTCTGGACCGGTGCGTCCAGCGCCAAGTGGAAGGCGGGCGACCAGACGTTCCCGGTCGGGGAGCTGAGCGGCGTCGAGTGGCGCTCGCCGGAGGCCTTCGACGGCTATCTGCGGCTCGTGCCGCGTACGGCGGCGGACGCAGGGCCTGCGGGCCCGGCGGACGGGGCACAGGGCCTCCAGCAGCCGGCAGCCCGCCCCGCACAGGCGGACCAGGACCCGGCGGCGGTCGTCTTCGGTCTGGGATACGGCCCGGTGCACGAGTCGCTGCCGTTCGCCGCCGCCGTACTGGAATCCGTACGCCGCCGTCAGCCGTCCCCCGCGACGGCGCCCGCCGCCCTGGTCGGCGCCGTGCGGCGCGATCCGGCGGACATCGCCGAGCGGATCAGGCACCTGGGGGAACTGCACCAGGCCGGCCTGGTCACCGACGACGAGTACGGCGCGAAGAAGGCGCAGCTGCTCGCGGAGCTGTAGCGGGTCGATACTCCGGTATGACGTGGTCCGGCGGGTCAGGTGCCTAGGGCCTTTCGTTTGGATCAGGCCGGATCAGGGAGCGGGGTCTGGTGCGTGCAGCTGCAAGGCGGAGGATTGAGGCAACGCGATGGGGTCTCCCCTGCTCGAGCGAAGCCGAGAGCTCGGGGAAGTTGGTGATTGACGACAACGCCGCAGATGCGCGTGCCAGACCCCGCGAGCCCGGCATGATCCAAACGAGAGGCCCTAGGGTGAGCGGGCCATGTCCACTTCACCTTCGCCTTCACCCGCCGGGCCGCCGCCCGCCGACGGCCTGCTGAGCGCCGCCCGCCGCAATCTGCGCGAGCTCGCCCACGGGCTGTCCCACGCGTCCCATCCGCCCACCCCGCTCTTCGCCGACGCCCCGAAACTGTGGCAGCGGCTGCTTCCGTACGCTGTCGTCGTCGCCTTGGCGGCCACCTTCATCCCCGTCACGATCAACGTCCTGACCTCGCAGTACGGGGTGGCAGGCGGGGTGGCCGGCGCGCTCGCCGTCGCACAGGCGGCGCCGCTGCTGATGCTGGCGCACCGCCCCCTGCAGGCCTGGTGGATCATCTTCCCCGCCGACATCGTGGGCGCCCTGGTCCTGCTGGCGGAACCGGTCGAGAAGTACGACATCTGGCCGTGGACCCCGCCGGTCATCGTCGGCTACCTCTTCGTCCTGCTGGCGCTGGGCCTGCGCGAGACCCGCAGGACCGTGGTCTGCGTCTGGCTGGCGACGGGTGCGGCGGGGCTGATCCTGCATACGGTCGAGCCCGCGCGCAGCAACGGCAGCGCGCTGCTCCTGTTCATCCTCGGCGCGGTGGTGCTGGTGATCGGGGCGGCTGTACGGGAACGGGGCGAGGCCCGGCGCCGGCTCGCCGAGCAGGAGACCATCAGCGAGGCCGAGCGGGCGCAGCGCACGCTCCTGGAGGAACGGACCCGGATCGCCCGCGAACTGCACGACGTGGTCGCCCACCACATGTCGGTGATCACTGTGCAGGCAGACTCCGCGCCGTACCGGATCAGCGGGCTGTCCGACGAGGCGCGCGAGGAGTTCGGCGCCATCGCGGCGAGCGCCCGGGAGTCGCTGACCGAGATGCGGCGGCTGCTCTCGGTGCTGCGCAGCGACGGTACGGAGGGCGAGCGTGCTCCGCAGCCCGGGCTCGGCCGGGTGCAGGCGCTGGTGGAGGCGACGGTACGGGCGGGGCTGCCCGCCGAACTGTCGCTGGCCACGGAGGTGGTGGAGGCGGCAGGGCGCGGGGACGTACCGCAGGCGGTGGAGCTCTCGGCGTACCGCATCGTGCAGGAGGCTCTGGCGAACGTGGTCCGGCACGCGCCGGGTGCGCGGACCCGGGTGTCGGTCACCTCGGGGGACGGTCATCTGACAGTGGTGGTCGTCAACGACCGGGCCGAGCGCGCCGGTTCGCCGCTGGAGACGAGCGGGACGGGACACGGGCTGGTCGGCATGCGCGAGCGCGTACGGTTGACCGGCGGCACGCTGGACACCGGTCCGCTGCCGGACGGCGGGTTCAGGGTGGCCGCACGGCTCCCTCTGAACGCGGCCCCGACCTCGGAGGACTCTTGACCATCCGCGTGATCATCGTCGACGACCAGGCCATGGTGCGCGCGGGGTTCGCGGCGCTGCTGGCGGCGCAGAGCGACATCGATGTGGTGGGCGAGGCGCCGGACGGACGTCGGGCCGTCGAGGTCAGCCGCCGGCAGCATCCGGACGTGGTGCTGATGGATGTGCGGATGCCCGAGATGGACGGGCTCGCGGCGGCCCGCGAGCTGCTGAACCCGCCCGTGGGCGTGATCCACCGGCCGAAGGTGCTGATGCTCACGACCTTCGACGTGGACGACTACGTGTACGAGGCGCTGCGCGCCGGAGCATCCGGCTTCCTGCTGAAGGACGCGCCGCCCGCCGACCTGATCGCGGCGGTTCGGGTGGTGGCCGCGGGCGACGCGCTGCTGGCCCCGTCGGTGACCCGGCGGCTGATCGCGGACTTCGCCGCCCAGCGGCCGTCGGGCGCCGCCCGGAGCGGTGCCGCGCTGCGGCTGAACGGACTGACCCCGCGTGAGACCGAGGTACTGGAGCTGATCGCCAGGGGTCTGTCCAACCAGGAGATCGCGGAACGGCTGGTGCTGGCCGAGCAGACGGTGAAGACGCATATCGGGCGGGTGCTGGCCAAGCTGGATCTGCGGGACCGGGCGCAGGCCGTGATCTTCGCGTACGAGTCGGGGCTGGTGGCCCCGGGAGGGTAGGGCCTGCCCCCCGTACACCCCCTACCCCGGTATCACCTCGCAGTTGGCTCCCTGGTGTGACGCCCCCACACCCACCCTCTTCCTACCTTCCTCTCCGTCACGCCGGACGGCGTGCAGCCGGAGAGGGAGGGCGAGATGCGCCGTTACGCGAGAACCCTGGTCGCGGTCGCACTGGCGACCACCGTGGTGGCCGGAAGCGCGGGCTGGGTCTCGGGGGATGCCCAGCAGGCACTGACCGGGCCACCGCCCGGGAGCGCCTCTTGGAGTGCGGACGGCGTCCTGGGACGGGAGTTGCCCGATCCGGCGCGGGCGACGCCCGCCGAAGTCGGGCGGTTCTTCCGGGAGTTGACCGCCGCCGAGCAGCAGACGCTGGTGACCCGGCATCCGCTGGTGGTCGGCAACCTCGACGGGGCTCCCCTGGAGCTGCGCTACCGGGCCAACGCCCTTGCGCTGAAGGCCGGTCACGATCCCCGGTACACCCACCTCCAGGGGCCCGGCCGGCAGATCCTCGCCTTCGATCCCAGGGGCCGCGGCCAAGTGGCCGAGGTCTTCGGTGACTTGCGGTCGGCGCTACGGGTGTCCGTGACGGTGCCGGGTTCCGACATCGACGCGGGGACCTTCGACCGTACGCATGATGTGTACGGCACCCCCTCGGGCATGGCGAAGTCTCTGTACGCCGAGACCGGTACTGGCAGCGCGGTGATCGCCTGGGCCGGCTACACCACCCCCGTCGGCGTGGGCATCGACGCCGCGAGCGGCAGGCTCGCCGAGGCCGGAGCCGCGCGGCTGACCCGTCTCGCCGACGGACTCGCCGCCGACTCCCTGCCCGCACCGGCCGTGTTCTGCCACAGCTACGGCTCCGTGGTGTGCGGCCTGGCGGCGCCCCGGCTCCGGGCCACCGATCTGGTCGCCGTCGGCTCACCCGGGATGCGCGCCGACAACGTCGGCGAGCTGCGCACCGGGGCCCGGGTCTGGGCGGCCAAGGACGCCACGGACTGGATCGACGACGTACCGAACGTCGAGGTCGCCGGTCTGGGACACGGCACCGACCCCACCGATCCGTCGTTCGGCGCCCGCCCCGTACCCACGAAGGACGCCGAGGGACACACCGGCTACTTCGCGCCCGGGACGGACTCGCTCCGCTCCTTCGCCGCCATCGCCGAGGGAGTGGCCCGATGAGCGTCAGGCAGCTCGCGGCGCGGATCGACGCCCGGACCCCCGCCCACCGCGACCGCGCGATCGACGGCCTGCGCGCCCTGGCCCTGCTCGCCGTCCCGGCCGGGCACTGGCTCCTGGGCGGCTTCACGCTGGACAGCGGGGGCGCCCTGCACAACGCGAGCCCGCTCGCCGCGTTCGGATTCTTCGCCCCTGTCAGCTGGGTGCTCCAGATGCTCGGCATCTTCTTCCTGGTGGGCGGGTACGCCTCCGTGCTCTCGTACCGTCGCAGGAAGTCCACGACCGGCGACTGGCTGCGCGGCCGGATGGTCCGTCTCGGCAGGCCGGTGCTCGGGGTGACGGCCGTCTGGGCGGTGATGCTCCCCGTGCTGTACGCGCTCGGCGTGCCGGGCGACACCCTGCACACGGCGTCGACGCTGGTGATCCAGCCGCTCTGGTTCGTCGGGGTGTACACCGTGGTCACGGCCCTCACCCCGTACTGCGTGCGCCTGGCGAGGAAGCTGGGCGGCTGGGCTGCCGCGCCCCTGCTCGCCTCGGTCGCCGTGGTCGACTTCCTGCGCTACGGGCCGTACGGGGAGGCCATGCCGTCCTGGCTGAGTCTGCTGAACATCCTGCCGGGCTGGCTCTTCGCGTACCAGCTCGGGGTGTCCTGGGGCGAGGGCCGGATCGGGAAGCGCGGCGCCCGGCTGCTGCTCGTCGGCGGGGGCGTTCTGTTCGCCGTGCTGCTGTTCGCCTTCCACTACCCGGCCTCGATGGTCGGCGTACCGGGCGAGGCGCGCACCAACTCGCACCCGCCGTCCCTGCTGGTGCTCGCGCTGGCGGCGGCGCAGAGCGGGGCGGCGATCCTGCTGCGGGGGCGGATCGCCGGGCTGCTGCGCAGGCCGATGGTGTGGGCGCCGGTCGTCGTCATCAACCTCTCCGCGATGACGATCCTGTGCTGGCACCAGACGGCGATGCTGGCCGCGGCCGTCCCGGCCTCGTTCGCCGGTGCGCTGCCGGGGCTGACGACAGGTCCGGACACGATCGGCTGGATTCTGGCCCGGCTGGCTTGGATGCCGGTGTTCGCGGGGCTGCTGGTGCTGATCGCGCGGTACGCACGGCGGTTCGAGGCGCCGTGGCAGTCGGGAACCGGCGCCTCGCACGCCCGCCGGGTGGCGGCGGGCGCGCTCGCGGCGGGGTTCGCGGTCTTCGCGCTGCGGCTGGCGTGAGGGCGGGGAGGGCCGGGGCCCCGGCCCCGGCTGTGCCCCCTACTCGCGTGCCGCGGACGTGCTGCTCATGTCCAGGTAGCGATGCCCCGCCACCTGCCCCGCGATCGGCTCCAGCAGAGCCAGTTCCTCCCCCGTCAGTGTCAGCCGCGTCGCCCCGGCGTTCTCCAGCAGACGGCTCCGCTTACGGGTCCCCGGAATCGGCACCACGGTCAGCCCGTGCACCTGCGCCCGCTGCTGCACCCACGCGAGGGCGACCTGGGCGGCCGACGCCCCGTGCGCAACCGCGATCTTGTGTACGGGTTCCAGGAGGGCCGCGTTCGTCTTCGCGTTCTCGCCGGTGAAGCGCGGCTGGAACTTCCGGAAGTCGCCGTCCGCCAGCTCCTTGCCGGCGTCCGCGAACGCCCCGGTCAGGAAGCCGCGGCCGAGCGGCGAGTACGGCACGAGCGTCACCCCGAGCTCGGCAGCGGCGCCGACCGCGCTGCGTTCCACGTCGCGGCTGAACAGCGACCACTCCGACTGGAGGGCGGCGATCGGGTGCACGGCGTGCGCCTCGCGGAGCTCGGCGCCGGTCACCTCGCTCAGCCCGAGGTGCTTGACCTTGCCCTCCCGGACCAGGTCCGCCATGGCCCCGACCGACTCGGCCAGCGGCACGTCGGGGTCGCGCCTGTGCATGTAGTACAGGTCGATGACCTCGGTGTTCAGCCTGCGCAGGCTGGCCTCGACGGACTGCCTCACGTACGCGGGGTCGTTGCGGATACCGCGGTAGTGCGGGTCGTCGGTCCGCTCGATGGCGAACTTCGTCGCCAGCGTGATCTCGTCGCGGTGCTCCCCGACGAAGGGTGCGAGGAACTCCTCGTTGGCGCCGCGTCCGTAGACGTCGGCGGTGTCGAAGAGGGTGACCCCCGCCTCCAGCGCCGCTTCGAGGGTGTCGCGGGCGGCGGCCTGATCGGTGTCCCCGTAGAACTCGCTCATGCCCATGCAGCCGAGCCCCTGGACGCCGACCTGCGGGCCTTCTCCGCCGAGCCGCACGGTGGCGATCTTGTTGTCAGTCATCAGGCACTGGGCCTCTCCGGCACCCGTCGGGCACCCGCATAGAAATCGATCTTGAAGTCGAGTACGGCGAGCGTGTCCTGGAGCTCCGCGATCCGCGTCCGTACGTCGCGGCGGGTCGCTTCGAGCAGCTCCTGCCGCGCCTCGAACGTGTGCTCGCCCTCGCGCAGCAGTTCCGCGTACCGGACCATGTCGGCGACCGGCATTCCGGTCAGCCTGAGCTTGCCGACGAAGGCCAGCCAGTCCAGGTCCCGGTTGGAGAACCGGCGCTGGCCGGTGTGCGAGCGGTCGACGTGCGGCATGAGTCCGATCCGCTCGTACCAGCGCAGGGTGTGCGCGGTGAGCCCGGTGAAGGCGACGACCTCGCTGATGGTGTAGCGGTCCTGGCCCTCGGGACGCGGATGCGCCCTCGGGGCCGATGCGCAGGCGTCCGTCCGTGCGGAAGTGCTTTCCATCACCGTCATGGCCTCCACGCTAGAACCTTGGAGTGCACTCCAAGCAAGCAGATTCGGGCGTGTGTTTCGGTTTAGTCTCGTGGGCATGCAGAGTCTGGCGATGATCGACACCTGGCCCGTCCCCACCGCGGCAGCAGCCGTCGTACGGGCGGACGGCACCGTCCTCGGTACGCGCGGCCCGGTCGCGCACCGCTTCCCGCTCGCCTCCGTCACCAAGCCGATCGCGGCGTACGCGGCGCTCGTGGCGTACGAGGAGGGGGCCGCCGAGCTCGACGAACCGGCCGGACCCGAGGGCTCCACCGTCCGGCACCTGCTCGCGCACACCAGCGGACTCGCCTTCGACGAGCACCGCGTGACGGCCCCGCCCGGCACCCGCCGGCTCTACTCCAACGCGGGCTTCGAGGTGCTGGGCGACCACATCGCGAAGGCGACCGACATCCCGTTCCCGGAGTACGTGCGCCAGGCCGTCCTGGAGCCGCTGGGCATGACGTCGACCACCCTGGACGGCTCCCCCGCCCGGGACGGCGTCTCGACCGTCGAGGATCTGGCGCGGTTCGCCGCGGAGGTGCAGGCGCCGCGGCTGCTCGACCCGCGTACGGTGCTGGCCGCGCAGACGGTCGTCCACCCCGGCCTGAAGGGTGTGCTGCCGGGCTACGGCCACCAGAACCCCAACGACTGGGGCCTCGGCTTCGAGATCCGCGACTCCAAGTCGCCGCACTGGACGGGCGCTTCCTCGTCCCCGGCGACCTTCGGGCACTTCGGCCAGGCCGGTACGTTCCTGTGGATCGACCCGGTCGCGGGGGCGGCCTGCGTGGCGCTGACGGACCGGGCCTTCGGGCCGTGGGCTGCCGAGGTGTGGCCCACGTTCACGGACGCGGTGCTGGCGGAACTCGCGGGGTAAGGCAGCACGCCCACCACGTCACGCGGCGCCGAGCTCCCAGAGCAGCAGCTGCGCGGGCGTCGTGGCGAGCGCGTCGAGCCCCTGCGAGCCCGTGATGCGCACGGAGTCGCCGGGGCCCAGCTCCTCGCCGCCGATCCGCACGTCCCCGTCCACCACGTGCACGTACACCCCCACCGCGTCCGGCACCGCCGTGCGCTCCCCCTCGGCCAGCCTGCGGACGTGCAGCATCGCCCCGGCCGCGGGGAGGGCGTAGGGGGTGGAGTCGGCGATGCCGGGGACGATCGTGTACGAGGGCTCGCCGCCCGGGGACAGGGGCGCCAGCCACATCTGAAGGAACGTCAGCGGGTGCTCGCCGTCGTTGCGCTCGATGTGGCGGACCCCGGCCGCGGCACTGAGGTGCTGGAGGTCTCCGGCCCTGACGACGGTGGCGTGGCCCGCCGAGTCGCGGTGGGTCAGCTCGCCCTCGACCACCCAGGTGACGATCTCGGTGTGGCTGTGCGGATGCTCGTCGAAGCCCGCGCCGGGGGCGAGACGCTCCTCGTTGCAGGCCAGGACCGGACCGAAGCGCAGATTGTCGGGGTCGTAGAAACGCCCGAAGGAAAAGGCGTGCAGCGACTCGATGCCCGCGGAGGTTCCCGGATCCTGGTCCCCGCCACGGAAGCGGTCGCCGGAGCGGCGTACGTCCATCACGTGCCCACGTTAGCCCGTCCGGCACATGGGGGGTGGAAGAAGGAGCGGGGCTGGGTGCGTGCAGCTGCAAGGCGGAGGATTGAGGCAACGCGATGGGGCCTCCCCTGCTCGAGCGAAGCCGAGAGCTCGGGGAAGTTGGTGATTGACGACAACGCCGCAGATGCGCGTGCCCAGCCCCGCGACGCCGCCCCCCATGTGCCGGACGGGCTCAGCCGGCCGGGCCGGTGACTGCAGTGTTCCCGTACGCCCCGCCCCTCCGTCCCGGGGCCCTGATAAGGCAGTCTTGTGTCCGTGCCCCGACCCGATCCTGAGCAGCCCGCTGCGAACAAAGCCCATCTGCATGCCGCGACGCTGAAGCGGCTGGAGCAGGCCTCCGGCCGACTGGCCGCGAACGCGATCGCCCGCATGGACGAGACGCTGCCGTGGTACCGGGCGATGCCACCGGAGAACCGGTCCTGGATCGGCCTGGTCGCCCAGGCGGGCATCGCCGCGTTCACCGAGTGGTTCCGGCATCCGGAGACCCCGCAGGCCATCTCCACCGATGTGTTCGGCACGGCACCGCGCGAGCTGACCAGGGCGATCACCCTGCGGCAGACCGTCGAGATGGTGCGGACGACGATCGAGGTCATGGAGACCGCGATCGAGGAGGTCGCCGCCCCCGGCGACGAATCGGTCCTGCGTGAGGCACTGCTCGTCTACGCCCGGGAGATCGCCTTCGCGACCGCCCAGGTGTACGCGCAGGCCGCCGAGGCGCGCGGCGCCTGGGACGCCAGGCTGGAATCGCTGGTGGTCAACGCGGTGCTCTCCGGCGAGGCCGACGAGGGCGCCGTGTCGCGGGCCGCCGCGCTCGGCTGGAGCTCGCCCGAACATGTCTGTGTGGTGCTCGGCACCGCGCCCGACGGCGACAGCGAGCTGACGGTCGAGGCGATCCGCCGGGCCGCCCGGCACGCGAAGCTCCAGGTCCTCACCGGCGTGCTCGGCAACCGTCTGGTCGTCATCGCGGGCGGCAGCGACAACCCCCTCCAGGTCGCCAAGGCGCTGATCGGCCCCTATGCGGCCGGTCCGGTCGTCGCCGGGCCCGTGGTGCCCGACCTGCTGGCGGCCACCAGGTCCGCACAGGCGGCGGCAGCGGGACTCAAGGCGTGTTCCGCCTGGCAGGACGCCCCGCGTCCCGTACTCTCGGACGATCTTCTTCCGGAGCGCGCCATGGCCGGAGACCCCGCCGCGCGCGACCAGCTGGTGGAGGAGATCTACAGACCGCTCGAAGAGGCGGGTTCCGCACTCCTGGAGACGCTGAGTGTGTATCTGGAGCAGGCGAGCAGCCTCGAAGGGGCCGCCCGGATGCTGTTCGTGCACCCCAACACCGTGCGCTACCGGCTACGACGTGTGACCGACGTCACCGGCTGGTCGCCGTCCGACGTACGGTCCGCGTTCACTCTGAGGATCGCCCTGATCCTGGGGCGCTTGGCCGCCGGAGATCCTCAGTCCTAGACTTTTGTCGGACTTCAACAATTACCCCGACGGTTCTTCGTCCCTGTCCCCACGGGCGTGGGGAGCCGTCCACAAGAGAGAGTGTGAGGGTGCTCGTACTCGTCGCTCCCGGCCAAGGCGCTCAGACGCCCGGCTTCCTGACTCCCTGGCTCGACCTCCCCGGTGCCGCCGACCGCATCGCGGCCTGGTCCGACGCCATCGGGCTCGACCTTGCCCACTACGGCACGAAGGCCGACGCGGACGAGATCCGTGACACGGCGGTGGCCCAGCCGCTGCTCGTCGCCGCGGGTCTCCTGTCGTCGGCGGCACTCGACGCCTCGCCCGGTGTCGTCGCGGGCCACAGCGTCGGTGAGATCACCGCCGCCGCCCTCGCCGGCGTCATCGACGACGAGGCGGCGCTCCGTCTCGTACGTACCCGCGGGCTCGGCATGGCCGAGGCCGCGGCGGTCACCGAGACCGGCATGGCCGCGCTCCTCGGCGGCGACCCCGCCGTAACGGTCCCGCACCTGGAGAGGCTGGGGCTGACCCCGGCCAACGTCAACGGCGGCGGGCAGATCGTCGCCGCGGGCACCGCCGCGCAGATCGCCGCGCTGGTCGAGGACAAGCCCGAAGGCGTACGCCGTGTCGTACCGCTCCAGGTCGCAGGCGCGTTCCACACGCACCACATGGCTCCGGCCGTGGAGAAGCTGCGCGTGGCCGCCGCGGACCTGACCGTCGCCGACCCGACCGTGACGTACGTGTCGAACGCCGACGGCAAGGCGGTCGCCACCGGCACCGAGATCATCACGCGGCTCGTCGGCCAGGTCGCCAATCCCGTCCGCTGGGACCTGTGCATGGAAACGTTCCAGCAGCTCGGTGTCACGGCGCTGATCGAGGTCTGCCCCGGCGGAACCCTCACCGGTCTCGCCAAGCGTGCGCTGCCCGGCGTGAAGACCCTGGCGCTGAAGACCCCCGACGACCTCGACGCGGCCCGCGCGCTCATGCTTGAGCACGCAGGCGCCTAAGGAGCCCGAGAGCATGTCGAAGATCAAGCCCAGCAAGGGCGCCCCGTACGCGCGCATCATGGGTGTCGGCGGCTACCGCCCCACCCGTGTCGTGCCGAACGAGGTGATCCTCGAGACGATCGACTCGTCCGACGAGTGGATCCGCTCACGCTCCGGTATCGCCACCCGCCACTGGGCCTCCGAGGAGGAGACCGTGGCCGCGATGTCCGTCGAGGCGTCCGGCAAGGCCATCGCCGACGCCGGGATCACGCCCGAGCAGATCGGCGGAGTGATCGTCTCCACCGTCTCGCACTTCAAGCAGACCCCGGCCGTCGCGACCGAGATCGCCCACAAGATCGGCGCGGGCAAGCCCGCCGCCTTCGACATCTCCGCCGGCTGCGCGGGCTTCGGCTACGGCCTGACGCTCGCCAAGGGCATGATCGTCGAGGGCTCGGCGGAGTACGTACTCGTCATCGGCGTCGAGCGGCTGAGCGACCTCACCGACCTGGAGGACCGCGCGACGGCCTTCCTGTTCGGCGACGGCGCGGGCGCGGTCGTCGTCGGCCCCTCGAAGGAACCGGCCATGGGCCCGACCGTCTGGGGCTCCGAGGGCGACAAGTCCGACACGATCAAGCAGACCGTGCCGTGGGACGAATTCCACACCGAGCGTCCGCAGAAGTTCCCCGCCATCACGCAGGAGGGCCAGGCGGTCTTCCGCTGGGCCGTCTTCGAGATGGCGAAGGTCGCCCAGCAGGCGCTGGAGGCCGCCGGGATCACCTCGGACGACCTGGATGTCTTCATTCCGCACCAGGCCAACATGCGGATCATCGACTCGATGGTGAAGACCCTGAAGCTGCCGGATCACGTCACGGTCGCCCGTGACGTCGAGACCACCGGCAACACGTCCGCCGCCTCGATCCCGCTCGCAATGGAGCGGCTCCTGGCGACCGGTCAGGCGAAGAGCGGCGACACCGCGCTCGTCATCGGCTTCGGGGCGGGTCTCGTCTACGCCGCAACGGTCGTTACCCTCCCCTAGTCACACCGGACCTTCCGGTCCGTACGCCCGAACCCTGAAGAAACCACCGAAGGAGCGCCACATGGCCGCCACTCAGGAAGAGATCGTCACCGGTCTCGCCGAGATCGTCAACGAGATCGCCGGTATCCCGGTCGAGGACGTCCAGCTGGACAAGTCCTTCACCGACGACCTGGACGTCGACTCGCTGTCCATGGTCGAGGTCGTCGTCGCCGCCGAAGAGCGTTTCGACGTCAAGATCCCCGACGAGGACGTCAAGAACCTCAAGACCGTCGGCGACGCCGCCGGCTACATCCTGAAGAACCAGGCCTGATCCAGGCCCGGTTCGTGTGTCGCCACCCGGCGGTGGCGCCGCTGATTCACGACCCTCTACACGTGGAGAAGATTTTCCAGTGAGCCCGACCAATCGCACCGTGGTCGTCACCGGTATCGGCGCAACCACTCCGCTGGGTGGCGACACCGCATCGACCTGGGAAGGTCTGATGGCCGGCCGTTCCGGCGTGAAGCCCCTCGAGGGCGAGCGCTTCGCGGACCTGCCCGTCCGGATCGCCGCTCTCGCGGCCGTCGACCCGGGCGATGTCCTGCCCCGCCCGCTCGCCCGCAAGCTGGACCGCTCGGCGCAGTTCGCGCTGATCGCGGCCCGTGAGGCGTGGACCGACGCGGGTTACACCGGCAAGGCCGGTGAGGACGACAAGATCCGTCCCGAGCGGCTCGGTTCGGTCATCGCCTCCGGTATCGGTGGCGTGACCACGCTGCTCGACCAGTACGACGTGCTGAAGGAGAAGGGCGTACGCCGCGTCTCCCCGCACACCGTTCCCATGCTCATGCCCAACGGCCCGGCGGCCAACGTCGGCCTGGAGGTCAACGCCCAGGCCGGTGTCCACACCCCGGTCTCCGCCTGCGCGTCGGGTGCCGAGGCCATCGGGTACGCCGTCGAGATGATCCGCACCGGCCGTGCCGACGTGGTCATCGCCGGTGGCACCGAGGCGGCGATCCACCCGCTGCCGATCGCGGCGTTCGCCAACATGATGGCGATGTCCAAGAGCAACGACGAGCCCGAGAAGGCCTCGCGTCCGTACGACACGGGCCGCGACGGCTTCGTCCTCGGTGAGGGCGCGGGCGTCGTCGTCCTGGAGTCCGCGGAGCACGCGGCCGCGCGCGGCGCCAGGGTCTACTGCGAGGTGGTGGGCCAGGGTCTGTCCGCGGACTCGCACCACATCGCGCAGCCCGAGCCCACGGGCCGCGGGATCGCCACGGCGATGCAGAACCTGCTCGACTCGACGGATCTCAAGCCGGCCGAGATCGTGCACCTCAACGCGCACGCGACGTCGACCCCGCAGGGTGACATCGCCGAGATCAAGGCCCTGCGCAAGGTCCTGGGCGACGACCTCGACCATGTCGCGATCTCCGCGACGAAGTCGATGACCGGTCACCTGCTGGGTGGCGCGGGCGGCATCGAGACCGTCGCGACGGTCCTCGCGCTGCACAACCGGGTGGCGCCGCCGACGATCAACGTCGAGAACCTCGACGAGGCGGTGGAGGCGGACGTCGTGCGCGACGAGCCCCGGCCGCTGCCGGAGGGGCCGATCGCGGCGATCAACAACTCGTTCGGGTTCGGTGGGCACAACGTGGTGCTGGCGTTCCGTTCGGTCTGATCGCGTACGTATGGCATGTGAGAAGCCCGCTTCCCCGGTCCGGGGAGGCGGGCTTCTCGCGCTGCGCGGGCCTTTCCCCTACCCGCCCCTTCCCGAACCTGGGGCTCCGCCCCAGACCCCGCGCCTCAAACGCCGGCGGGGCTGGAAGTGGCCCGGCAAGAAAGGAAGTGGCCCGGCCGCGCTGGATTTTCAGCCCGTCCAGGGCTGGATCTTTCAGCCCGTCCGGCGTTTGAGGCGCGGGGTCTGGGGCGGAGCCCCGGTTACGGGAAGGGGCGGGTAGGGGAACAGCCCGCCGCGGGCGCGACCCCCGCTCACACCACCTGGTGCAGCCACCGCACCGGCGCGCCCTCGCCCGCGTGGCGGAAGGACTCCAGCTCGTCGTCCCACGGCTTGCCCAGGAGTTTGGCGATCTCCGCCTCCAGGTCCGTCTCACCGCGTACGGACCTCGCGAGCGCGGCGCGCAGCCGGTCCTCGGGGATCAGGATGTCGCCGTGCATACCGGTCACGGCGTGGAAGATGCCCAGTCCGGGGGTGGAGCTGTAGCGCTCGCCCTCGGCCGTCGACGACGGCTCGGCCGTCACCTCGAAGCGCAGCATGTCCCAGCCCCGGAGCGCCGACGCGAGCTGGGAGGCGGTGCCGGGGCGGGCCTGCCAGGAGAATTCGGACCGCCAGGTGCCGGGGGCGGCCGGCTGTCTGATCCAGTCCAGCTGGACCCGCACACCGAGGACACCCGCCACCGCCCATTCGACGTGTGGGCACAGCGCGCGCGGTGCGGAGTGAACGTACAGAACTCCACGTGTCGTCACCGGGACCTCCAGTGTGGGACGAAGTTCGCCTTGCCCAGCGGCCTCGTGCCCGTACCGCCTCTTCCCGGCCGGCTCCCGAGGTTGTCATCAGTAAACAGCATCGGGAGTGAATCTCCTGAAAAGGGACAGTATGTGACGAGATGTAACGTACCGGAGCCACCCATATGTACGCGGGTGAGCAAGGCTCCACTGGGCCGACGGGGAAAAGCTACCGTGCGCCGGGGCCGGGCGTGTGACGTACCGTCGGTCCCGGGCCCATGATTCGCGCAGCTTTCACCCGGCAGGGCGCGCGGGCCCGCCACCTGCACCGCAGGGGTTTGCCGGAGGCATGGCCAGCGGCATAACCAGGGGCTTCGACCGGAGGGGACCAGGAATGCCGGAGCATTCGTCACGCCGTCGCAGGCGTACCGCTGTTGCCGCGCTGGCGGCGGTTTCGATGACCGCGGGCCTCGCGCTCACGGGCTGTTCCGGCAGTGCCGAAGGCCCGAAGGGCCGCGCTTCGGACGGCCCGCGCCGGGCCTCCCCCGCACCGGCCCCGCTCTGGGACCGCACACCGGCCTCGCTCGCCGCCGTCGGGGACTCGATCACACGCGGCTTCGACGCCTGCTCGGTGCTGGCCGACTGCCCGGAGGTGTCCTGGGCCACCGGTACCGACAGCGGGGTGCGCAGCCTCGCGGTGCGCCTGCTCGGGGCGACGAAGGCGGCGTCGCGCAGCTGGAACCACGCCGTTTCCGGCGCCCGGATAGCGCAGCTGCCCGAGCAGATGGCGCTGGCTGCGAAGGAGAAGCCGGATCTGGTGACGGTGATGATCGGCGCCAATGACGCGTGCCGGGACTCACCACGGATCATGACGCCGGTGGCGGACTTCCGGGTCTCGTTCGAGGCGTCGATGCGGCAGCTGCGTGCCACCGCGCCGAAGGCGCAGGTGTACGTGTCGAGCGTGCCCGATCTGAAGCGTCTCTGGTCGACGGGCCGGACCAACGAGCTGGGCAAGCAGATCTGGAAGCTCGGGATCTGCCGGTCGATGCTGGGCGACGCGGACAACATGGACGCTGCGGCCGTCGCGCGGCGGGACACCGTGCAGCAGCGGGTGATCGCGTACAACCGGGTCCTGGAGGAGGTCTGCGCGAAGGACACGCGGTGCCGGTACGACGGCGGGGCGGTCTTCGACTACCGGTTCACCGGGGAGCAGCTCAGCCAGTGGGACTGGTTCCATCCGGGCCGCAACGGGCAGGCCAGGCTGGCAGAAATCGCTTACCGCAACGTCACGGCCGACAAGCCGCCCGCGTAGGATTTTTGATCATGACGACGCGTACGGACATTTTCGCGGAGGACTACTCCGCTCTCGCCGACGGCACGCCCCTGCGGCGCTGGACTCTGGAGCGGGGCGGCACGCGGGTGCGCGTACTGACGTACGGCGGCATCGTGCAGTCGGTCGAGGTGCCCGACCGGGACGGCGTACGGGGTCCTGTGGCACTGGGACTGCCGGACCTCGCGGCGTACGAGAAGTTCTCCGGGCCCTATTTCGGGGCCCTGGTCGGGCGGTACGCGAACCGGATCGCGGGCGCCCGCTTCGTGCTCGACGGCACGGCCCGTCAGGTGACGCCGAACGAGGGCCGCAACCATGTGCACGGCGGGGCGCGCGGCTTCGACAAGCGGGTGTGGGAGGCGCGGGAGGTCACGGACGGCGTGTGCCTCTCCCTGGTCGCCGAGGACGGCGAGGAGGGCTTCCCGGGGCGGCTCGCGGTCTCGGTGACGTACGGCCTGGACGCGGGCGGGGCGCTGCGGATCGAGTACCGGGCGACGACGGACGCGCCCACGGTGGTGAACCTGACGAACCACACGTACTGGAACCTGGCCGCTGCGGACGGGACGAGCGCGCTCGGGCACGAGCTGCGGATCGCCGCCGGGCGGATCACCCCGGTGGACGGAGCCTCGCTGCCGACGGGCGAGTTCGCCGCGGTGGAGGGGACCCGTTTCGACTTCCGGGAGCCGCGGGCGGTGGGCGCGGGGTACGACCACAACTACGTGCTCGACGGGTCCACGGACGACGGGGTCGCGGCCGAGCTGTACGCGCCGGGGTCGGGGCGGGTCCTGACGGTCCGTACGACGGAGCCGGGCATGCAGCTGTACACCGCCGACCACTTCGACGGGCAGCCGTTCGGACCGTGCGCGGGCATCGCGCTGGAGACCCAGCACTTCCCGGACTCGCCGAACCGGCCCGAGTTCCCGAGCACGGTCCTGCGGCCCGGCGAGGAGTACGCGTCCACGACCGTGTACGGGTTCTCGGTGCGCTGATCCGGGCCGGGGAGCCCTCGTCTAGTCCTTGATCTCCACCGGGGTGGTCAGCCGGATGTCGGACACGGAACGGGCCGCCTGTGCCTGGTATGTGCCGTGGATCAGCCGCCAGCCGTCGGTGGTCTCGTCCCAGATCTCGTACGCCCGCCGGTCCAGCGGGACAGTGACCTCGACGGTCTCGCCCGGAGCCGCCTCGACGCGGGCGAAACCGGCCAGTTGGCGGGCGGCCCGTCCGATGGTCTCCGTCTGCGTCTCCAACTCCGGTGCCAGGTAGAGCTGGACGGTCTCTGCGCCGGGGCGCGGGCCGGTGTTGCGGAGGCGGACGGTCGCGGACTCGGCGGTGGCGTCGAGGGATTCGTAGGTCCAGGTGGTGTAGCCGAGGCCGTGGCCGAAGGGGTAGGCGGGCGTCGTGCCGGCCTTCTCCCAGGCCCGGTAGCCGATGAAGACGCCCTCGTCGTAGTGGAGTTCGCCGCCGGTGGGGGTGGTGCCCGCGACCGGGACGTCGGCGAGGGCGGCGGGCCAGGTGGTGGGGAGCCGGCCGCCCGGTTCGGCGCCGTCCACGCCCAGCAGAACGTCGGCGAGTGCGTGCCCCGCCTCCTGGCCGGGGAACCAGCCGAGCAGTACGGCGGCGACCTCGTCCCGCCACGGAAGCTCCACCGGGGAGCCGGAGTTGACGACCACGACGGTCCTCGGGTTGGCGGCGGCGACCGCCCTCACCAGGTCGTCCTGGTGGCCGGGGAGCGCCAGATCCGTACGGTCGAAGCCTTCGGACTCGACGTGTTCGGTGGTGCCCACGACCACGACGGCGGTGTCGGCGGCGCGGGCCGCCTCGACGGCTTCGGCGATCAGTTCGGCGGGGTCACGGCGCGGACCGAGGTGGACGAAGGAGAAAGAGACGCCGGGGATCGGCGAGTCGGCGCCGAGGGTGTCGGGCACCTGGCGGAGGGAGACGTCGACGGGGACGCCTTCGGTGAGCGTGATCCGGGCGCGCTCGACGGGGTTGCCGAAGAACGCCTCGCCCGGGTCGGTGGAGCCGGTGACCCGGTGCACGTCGTCGTACAGGGTTTCGCCCGCGACCTTCAGGGTGAGGGCGCCCGTGCCGCGGGTACCGAAGATGTGCTCGCCGGTCTCGCGCGGGACGAAGGTGCCGGTCACCTCGACACTGTGGAGCGCGTCGAGGGTGACGCCGTCCGGTACGTCGGTGCCGACCCACTGGACGGCGCCGCTGTGCAGCGGGGCCGTGCCGAGGACGGTGCCGGACCGGTCGTAGCAGACGGCCTTCAGCTCGAAGCCCTGCTCGGCGGGGGCGAGTTCGTCGTTCGGATCGGCGCCGACGCGGTAGTCGACCACGCCCTCCGGGAGTGCGGCGGTCAGGCCGGCCAGCGGGGAGACGATGTGGTCGGGGAAGACCTGGGCCGATCCGCCGCCGAGTACCCGGGCGTCGCGGGCCAGGGCGCCGATGAGCGCGACCTTGCGGACGGCTCCGGGGTGGATGGGGAGCGCGGCGCCCTCGTTGCGTACGAGGACGAAGGAGCGGCGGGCGATCTCGCGGGCCAGTGCCTCGCCGTCGATGCCCGTGGGGTGGTCGGCCGGGTCGACGACGGGCGGGGCGCCGTCGAGGATGCCGACGCGGGCGGCGAGCAGAAGGACGTTGCGTACGGCGCTGTCGACGACCGTCTCGTCGACGTGCCCGGCCCTGACGGCGGCGGCGAGCGCGTCGCCGTACACCGTCCTGGGTCCCGGCATGGCGACGTCGAGGCCGCCGGTGATGGCGCCGACGGTGGAGCGGGCGGCCAGCCAGTCGGAGACGATGAAGCCGTCGAAGCCCCACTCGCCGCGCAGCACCGCGTTCTGGAGGTAGCGGTGCTCGGTCATGGTGGAGCCGTTGACCTGGTTGTAGGCGGCCATGATGCCCCAGGGGTGGGCGTTCTTGACGATCCGCTCGAACGGGGCGAGGTAGAGCTCGCGCAGGGGGCGCGGGGCGACGATGTTGTCGACGGTGAAGCGGTCCGTCTCGGCGTCGTTGGCCACGAAGTGCTTGACGGTGGTGCCGACTCCGCCGTCCTGGACGCCGCGCACATAGCCGGTGCCGATCTCGCCCGTGAGGTACGGGTCCTCGCTGTACGCCTCGAAGTGACGGCCGCCGAGCGGGGACCTGTGCAGATTGACGGTGGGCGCCAGCAGGACGTGGACGCCCTTGCGGCGGGCCTCCTGGGCGAGGAGCCTGCCGGCCCGGCGGGCGAGTGCGGGGTCCCAGGTCGCGGCGAGTGCGGTGGGCGACGGCAGGGCGACGGAGGGGTCGTCGGCGGACCAGCGGACGCCTCGGACGCCGATCGGGCCGTCGGACATGACGAGCGACCGGAGTCCGATCGCGGGCAGCGCGGGCAGGGACCACATGTCCTGGCCGGCCAGGAGCCGTGCCTTGTCGTCGAGGCCGAGTGCGGCGAGCGCCGCTTCCACTGCGGCCCCGCGGGCCGCCTCGGGCGTGCTGGGTGTGGACGCGTCCGCCACGGCCGTACCTCCTCGTCGAATTACTGCGAAGGTCTCCATAGTGACGTCGGTACAGGTAGAGCGGTAGGTTTGGTTATTATTTCGTTATCTGACGGATGGATGTGCCCTCCGGATGCCGTACGGTCCTGCTGACGGGGGCCGATGCGCACGGAAGGGGCCGGCGATGGTACGGGCCAGGAGCGAGGAACGGCGGGCGGACATCCTCCGCGCCACCCTCGAAGTCATCGCCGAGCGCGGCTACCGCGGGGCCACGCTGAGCGCGGTGGCCGAGCGGGTGGGCCTCAGCCAGCAGGGGCTCCTGCACTACTACCCGACCAAGGAGGCCCTGCTCGTCGCCGTGCTGGAGGACCGCGACCGGTGGGACACCGGCGGTGGTGGCAGCCGCAGTGAGGGCCCGTGGCCGCTCGAACTGCTGGGCTCGCTCGTGGAGTACAACGCGATGCGCCCCGACATCGTCCGGACGTTCTCGGCACTGCTCGGCGAGAGCGTGGCGGAGGAGCATCCGGCGCGGGAGTTCTTCACCCGGCGCTACACACAGGTCCGTACGAGCATGGCGGCGTCGCTCCGGGCCGAGCTCGGCGAGGAACTGCCGGGCGGGCTGACGCCGGAGCGGGCCGCCACGCTGCTCGTGGCGGTGATGGACGGTTTGCAGTACCAGTGGCTGCTGGACCCGGACGCGGTGGACATGCCCGCGGCGTTCCAGGACTTCCTGCGGCTGCTGCGGGCCCGGGAAGGCGTCAGCGAGCCAGACCCAGGGTGACGCCGAGGCCCACGAGCACCGAACCGATGGTCCGGTTGAGGGCCTTCTGCCAGCGCAGCATCGCGGTGCGCAGGTGCGAGTGGGAGAAGAAGAGGGCCACCAGACCGAACCAGCCGAAGTGCGCCACGGACATGAAGAGTCCGTAGCCCGCCTGCTGCCACAGGGCCGTCTCCGGGCCGACGACCTGGGTGAACGTCGAGACGACGAAGAGCGTGGTCTTGGGGTTCAGCGCGTTCGTGAGGAAGCCGGTGCGCAGCGCGCCGAACGGGCTGAGCTCGGGCTTCGACGCCAGGTCGACGGAGAGGTCGTTGCGGGCGAAGAACGTCCGTACCCCGATGTAGACCAGGTAGGCCGCTCCGGCCAGCTTGATCGCCGTGAACAGCGCGGTCGAGGACGCGATCAGCAGGCCGACGCCGAGCATGGTGTACGTGACGTGGACGAGGACACCCGCCGCGACTCCGGTGGCGGCGAGGAGGCCGGTCGTACGGCCGTACAGATAGCTGTTGCGCACGACCATCGCGAAGTCCGCGCCCGGGCTGATGACGGCGAGCACGGTGATGACGGCGACGGCGAATATCTCGGTCATGGGTACGGACTCTCTCTCAGCGCTTGTCGAGGCTGTGCGTGGACGGTGCGGTGTTGTCGTCGTCGCGCCCGGGAGCGCCGGGAGCGCCGGGAGCGCCCAGCAGATCGCGGACCAGCAGCGTGGCTCCGGCGACGGCGCCCGGCATCAGGAACACCGCGACGAACGGGACGAGGAAGGAGAGCGTGAGCGGGACGCCGAAGCCGAGGACCAGCAGGCGCCGGCCGCGCAGCAGGGTCAGCCGGTCGGCCAGGACCATGCCCCGGCGCTGGAGGGCGACCGAGGTCAGCTCCTGGGCGAGGAAGAATCCCGAGACGCAGAAGCCGATCGCGGGGATCACGGTCTGCCCGACGACCGGGATGAATCCGAGGGCGAAGAGCACCACCCCGAACAGCGCGACGCGCAGCAGGATGCGGACGGAGTCGCGGGCGGAGAGCCACAGTTCGCGCCAGAGCGGCAGCCCGGACTCGGGGACCGCGCCGCCCTCGCTGCGGTCGACCTCCTCGGAGAGCGACTCGTAGAAGGGCTGGCCGACGAGGAGCGTCACGGCGGTGAAGGTGATCACGGCGAGGAACAGTCCGAAGACGAAGACCAGCGCGACCAGGGTGTTGCGCAGCAGGCCCAGCCATGGCGAGGACCAGTCGTCGGCGAACGGGGTCGCCCAGGCCACGAAGTCGTCGGCGCCGTAGCCGAGTCCGATCAGCGCACCCGCGTACAGGACGAGGGTGACCAGTCCGGGCAGCAGACCGAATCCGAGCCACCGGCCGTGCCGGACCGCCCAGCGCTGACCCTTCATCAGATAACCGAAGCCCACCCCGAGATCACTCATGCGGGTCAGCGTACTTGTGCGAACCATTGACACCCCCGGTGACCCACATTACGGTCACGCCAGCATTTCGAACGAGTGACGAAATATCGAACAACCGAGAGGCGTCTTCCGTGCGCATCACCGGAATCAGCACGCATGTCGTCGGCACACCGTGGCGCAACCTCACCTATGTCCAGGTCCACACCGACGAGGGCCTCACCGGCGTCGGGGAGACCCGGATGCTCGGACGTACGGACGCGCTGGTCGGCTATCTGCGCGAGGCGGCGGCGAACCACGTCACCGGGTCCGATCCGTTCGCGGTGGAGGATCTCGTACGCCGCATGAAGTACGGCGACTACGGGCGGGCCGGGGAGATCGTGATGTCCGGTATCGCGGTCGTCGAGATGGCGTGCTGGGACATCAAGGGCAAGGCGCTGGGCGTCCCGGTCTGGCAGCTGCTCGGCGGGAAGGTCACCGACCGGGTCAAGGCGTACGCGAACGGCTGGTACACCACCGAGCGGACCCCGGAGGCGTACCACAAGGCCGCGCAGGCGGTCGTGGAGCGCGGCTACCGGGCCCTGAAGATCGACCCGTTCGGTACGGGCCACTTCGAGCTGGGCCAGGAGGAGACCCGGTACTCGGTCTCCCTGATCGAGGCCGTGCGAGACGCCATCGGCCCGGACACCGAGCTGATGCTGGAGATGCACGGCCGGTTCAGCCCGTCGACCGCGGTGCGGATCGCCCGTGAGATGGCACCGTTCCGGCCGGCGTGGCTGGAGGAGCCGGTGCCGCCGGAGAACCTCAAGGCGCTGAGCAAGGTCGCCGAGAAGGTGGACCTGCCGATCGCGACCGGCGAGCGCATCCATGACCGGATCGAGTTCCGTGAGCTCTTCGAGTCGCAGGCCGCCGACATCATCCAGCCGGACGTCGGCCACATCGGCGGCATCCTGGAGGCGCGCAAGCTCGCCGCGACCGCCGAGACCCACTACACGCTGATCGCCCCGCACAATGTGGGCGGTTCGGTGCTGACCGCCGCCAGTCTCCAACTGGCGGGCTGCACACCCAACTTCAAGATCCTCGAACACTTCAACGACTTCGCGGACGCCGACATCAAGAAGGTCGTGAAGGGCGCACCACAGGTCGACCCCGCCACCGGCTGCTTCGAGCTGTCGCACGCCCCCGGCCTCGGCGTGGAGCTCGATGTGGACGCCGCGGCCGAATTCCCGCAGCAGCAGGCACGGTTCGATCTGTGGGCGGACGGCTGGGAGAAGAGGCAGCCCAAGTGAGCTTCCTGTCACGCTCGTTGACTGTCGAGCGGCCGGGCCTGCACCGTCTCGGCACAGGCCCCGTTCCCGAGCCGGGGCCCGGCGAGGTCAGGGTGCGGGTCGCGGCGGCCGGGATCTGTATGAGCGACCGCGAGGTGTACGACGGTCATCGCGACGCCGCCTACGTCCGCTATCCGGTGGTGCCGGGCCATGAGTGGTCCGGGACCGTCGACGCGGTGGGCCCGGGTGTCGACACGGCGTTGGCCGGGCGGCGGACGGTCGCGGAGGGGTTCCGGGCCTGCGGGCGGTGCGAGCGGTGCCGCTGCGGGGAGACCTCGCTGTGCACGGCCGGGTACGACGAGACGGGGTTCACCCGGCCCGGCGCCTTCGCCGACCATGTGGTGGTCCCGGCCCGGCTGTTGCACCTGCTGGCCGACGACGCCGATCTGCGGGCCGCCGCCCTGCTGGAGCCGGCCGCCGTGGTCGCCGCCGCAGTGCGGGCCGGGGCGCCCGAGCCGGGTGAGCGGATCGCGGTGGTGGGTGCCGGGACGCTGGGGCTGCTCGCCGTGCAGCTGCTGGCCGCGGTGTCGCCCGGGGAGCTGACCGTGATCGATCCGCGTGAGGAACGGGCCGCGCCGGCAAAGGACTTCGGGGCGGGTGACATCCGTACCCCGAAGCGGGCCGAGGAGCTGCGGGGCCGCTACGACCTGGTCGTGGAGACCGCGGGGGCCGCGACCACCGCCGCCGACGCGTGCCTGCTCGCGCGGCGCGGCGGGCGTGTGGTGCTCACCGGGATGTTCACTCCGGGGGCCGTCGGGATCGACCCGGTGCATCTGTCGCTGAGCCAGCTCACCGTGCGCAGTGTGTTCGGTGCGCCGTCGGCGGCCTGGTCGTACGCGGTACGGGCGTTCACCGCCGGGATCCTCGATCCGGCGCCGCTGATCACCCACGAGTTCCCGCTGGAGCGCTTCGCGGAGGCCGTGGCCCTCGTGGGCGCCGGGGGTCCGGAGACCGGGAAGGTGCTGCTGCGTCCGTGACGCCCGGCCGCCGTCTCCATAACGGCACACAGTCAGCGATTCGAACCTTGTCCGAAATACCGAACATGAAGGATCTGTCGTGAACGACGCCCCAGCCCCTCCCCGCGGCTTCCGCCGCCCCGGCGGCTCCGCGCTCACCGCGCTCGGCCTCGGCGCGGCGGCCCTCTCCCCCGCCGACGCCTCGCCCCACGCGTTCCCCGACGGCGGCAGCTGGCGCACCGAGATCCCGTCCGTGGAAGGCCCGGAGGCGCTGTCCGTCGTACTGAAGGAGTCCGCGGAGCACGATGTCCCCGTTCACCGGATCAGCCAGGGCAGCGGCGTCTGGATGCTCACCGATGCCGAGATCACCGAGATGGTGGCGGGCTGCGCCGAACGCGGCATCGAGCTGTGCCTGTTCACCGGACCGCGCGGCACCTGGGACACCGGTGCGTCCACGCGTACCGACTCCGGCGGCGCCGGCCTGCGGGCGCGGGGGCACGACGCACTGGCCGGGTGCGTCGAGGATGCCGTGCGGGCGACCGAGCTGGGTGTGACGTGCCTGCTCATCGCCGACGAAGGGGTCCTGTGGACCCTGCACCGGATGCGCGCCGAGGGACTGCTGCCCGCCGGCACCACGCTCAAGGTGTCCGCGCTGATCGGCTCGGTGAACCCGGCCGCCGTACAGGTGCAGGAGCGGCTCGGCGCCGACTCGGTCAACGTCCCGTCCGATCTGACGCTCGCCCACTTCACCGAGATCCGGCGGGTCAGCCGCGTACCCCTGGACCTGTACGTGGAGGCGCCGGACGACCTCGGCGGGTACGTCCGGATGTACGAGGCGGCCGAGCTGATCCGGCGCGGCGCCCCGCTCTATCTGAAGTTCGGGCTCAGCATGACGCCCGGTATCTACCCCTACGGCCGCCACCTGCGCGACCTCGCGCTCGCCACCGCGCGGGAGCGGGTCCGCCGCGGCCGGCTCGTACTCGACCTGCTCGCCCGGCACGGCGCCGACGGCGGTATGTCGCCGCTCGGCTCACGGCTGCCGGGCGAGCTGGACCGCTTTCCGACCGGCTGAGATCCGTCAGGAACCACAGATCCGTCCGGAACCACAGAGAGGAGCTGATCACCATGCGCGTACGCGGAGCCGCCGTGGCCGCGACCGCCGTCACCCTGGGGCTCGTTCTGAGCGCCTGCGGCCAGGAGGCCAGAGGCGGAAGTCGCTACCGGGCCGACGACGGCAAGGGCGGCACCATCGGCCTTGCCATGCCCACCAAGTCCTCGGAGCGCTGGATAGCCGACGGCGAGAACATGGCCTCGCAGTTCAAGAAGGCCGGGTACACGACCGACCTCCAGTACGGCGACGACAAGGTGGAGAACCAGGTCGCCCAGCTGGAGAACATGATCACCAAGGGGCACCGGCTGCTCGTCGTCGGCGCGATCGACGGCTCCGCGCTCTCCGACGTACTCCAGAAGGCGCACGACGCGGGCATCCCCGTGATCTCCTACGACCGCCTCATCACCGGCACGAAGTACATCGACTACTACGCCTCCTTCGACAACGAGAAGGTCGGCGAGCTCCAGGGTCAGTACATCCTGGACCGGCTGGAGCTGGAGGAACCGGAGAAGGGTTCCGGCGAGACGTACAACATCGAGCTGTTCGCAGGGTCGCCCGACGACAACAACACCAAGTACTTCTGGAACGGCGCCATGAAGGTGCTCACCCCGTACCTGAAGTCCGGGCAGCTCGTGGTCCGCAGCAAGCAGACGGCGATGAACCAGGCCACCACGCTGCGCTGGGACGGCGGCACCGCGCAGAAGCGGATGGACGACCTGATCAGCAGGAGTTACGGCACCGAGCAGGTCGACGCGGTCCTCTCGCCGTACGACGGCATCTCCATCGGCATCATCTCGGCCCTGAAGAGCGCCGGATACGGCGGCAAGGACCTGCCGGTCGTCACCGGGCAGGACGCCGAGCTCGCCTCCATCAAGTCGATCATCGCGGGCGAGCAGACGCAGACCGTTTTCAAGGACACCCGCAAACTCGCCAAGCAGGCCGTACAGATGGGCGACGCGGTCCTCACAGGCAAGAAGCCCGAGGTCAACAATGTGACCGACTACGACAACGGCGTGAAGACCGTGCCGTCCTTCCTGCTGAAGCCCGTCTCCATCGACAAGTCGAACACCCAGCTCCTCGTCGACGAGGGGTACTTCACCCAGGGCCAGCTCAAGTGACGCGCCCCGCACTGGAGATGCGCTCCATCACCAAGACCTTCCCCGGGGTCACGGCGCTCTCCGAGGTGAGTCTGACCGTCCGCGCCGGGGAGATCCACGCGATCTGCGGCGAGAACGGCGCGGGCAAGTCCACCCTGATGAAGGTCCTCAGCGGGGTTCATCCGCACGGCAGTTACGAGGGCGAGATCCTCTTCGAGGGCGAACCCGTCGCGTTCAAGGACATCCGGGCCAGTGAGCGGCACGGCATCGTGATCATCCACCAGGAGCTGGCGCTCGTCCCCCATCTGTCGATCGCCGAGAACATCTTCCTCGGCAACGAACGGCGGGGCAGGCGCGGCTTCGTCGACTGGAACGCCACCCTGCGCGAAGCCTCGCGGCTGCTCGCCCGGGTCGGTCTGCCGGAGAAGCCGCAGACCCCGATCTCGGACATCGGCGTCGGCAGACAGCAGCTGGTGGAGATCGCCAAGGCCCTGTCGAAGGAGGTGAAGCTGCTCATCCTGGACGAGCCGACCGCCGCGCTCAACGACGAGGACAGCGCGAAGCTCCTCGGTCTCATCCGGGAACTGCGCGATCAGGGCATCGCGAGCATCATCATCTCCCACAAGCTGGGCGAGATCCGCGAGATCGCGGACTCGGTGACGATCCTGCGCGACGGCCGGACCATCGAGACGCTGACAGTGCGGGAAAGTCCGCGAGCGGCGCCGGAGCTGTCGGAGGAGCGCATCATCCGCGGCATGGTCGGCCGCGACCTCGATCACCGCTTCCCCGAGCGGACGGCGTACGAGGGCGAGCCGCGTACGGCACTGAAGGTGAGCGGCTGGACCGTCCGGCATCCCGTCGACCACCAGCGCAAGGTCGTCGACGGCGTGTCGCTGACCGTGCGCCGGGGCGAGATCGTCGGGATCGCGGGCCTGATGGGCGCGGGCCGTACCGAACTGGCCATGTCGGTGTTCGGACGGTCGTACGGGAGTTACGTCTCCGGGGACGTGGAGGTGAACGGCACGGCGGTCCGTACGAAGACCGTTCCTGAGGCGGTCGCTGCGGGCATCGCGTACGTCACCGAGGACCGCAAGACGTACGGCCTGAACCTCATCGACACCATCAACCGCAACGTCTCGCTGGCCTCACTGCCCGGTATGGCGAAGCGCGGCATCGTCGACGAGCACCACGAGCGCCTGGTCGCCGAGCGCTACCGCGCCTCGATGAACATCAAGGCGCCCACGGTCTTCGAGCAGGTCGGCCGGCTATCCGGCGGCAACCAGCAGAAGGTCGTGCTGAGCAAGTGGATCCACGCCGATCCCGAGGTGCTGATCCTCGACGAGCCCACCCGGGGCATCGACGTCGGGGCGAAGTCCGAGATCTACGGCGTCATCGACCGGCTCGCGGCCGCCGGCAAGGCAGTGCTCTTCATCTCCTCGGAGCTGCCCGAACTCCTCGGCATGTGCGACCGGATCTACACGATGGCCGAAGGCCGGCTGACCGGTGAGGTCGACCGGGCCGACGCCACCCAGGAAGCCCTGATGCGCCTGATGACGCGCCAGGCGTCAGAGAACAGAAGCTGAGGCCCGCCATGACGACCACGACCACACCGCCCAAGGACGCCGGCTCGCCGTCCGTGACACAGCCCGCCCTGCACGTGCTCGCGCGGAGCGTGCGGACGAACATGCGCCAGTACGGCATGCTCATCGCGCTCGTCCTCATCGTCGCGCTGTTCCAGATCTGGACCGACGGCACACTGCTGCTGCCGAACAACGTCTCCAACCTGATCCAGCAGAACGGCTACATCCTCATCCTGGCCATCGGCATGATGATCGTGATCATCGCCGGTCACATCGATCTGTCCGTCGGCTCCCTGGTGGCCTTCGTCGGCGCCATGTCGGCGGTGATGATGGTCGAACACGACATGCCGTGGGTCCTCGCGCTCGTCCTCTGCCTGCTGATAGGCGCGGTCGCCGGGGCCTGGCAGGGCTACTTCATCGCGTATCTGGGCATCCCGTCGTTCATCGTGACGCTGGCGGGGATGCTGCTCTTCCGCGGCCTGACGCAGATCGTGCTCGGCGGTCAGTCCCTGTCGCCGTTCCCGGAGGGCTTCCAGAAGATCGCCAAGGGCTTCATCCCGGAGATGGGCCCCTACACGCAGTACCACAACCCGACGCTTCTGATCGGCCTGGCCACGATCGTCTTCCTGCTCCTGCGCGAATGGCGGGACCGCAAGCGCCAGCTGGCGTACGAGCTGGAGGTGCTCCCGACCGGCCTGTGGGCGCTGAAGTGCGTCGCGATGACCGCGGCGGTCGCGGCGTTCACCCTGACGCTCGCGAGCTTCCACGGGGTGCCCGTGGTGATGCTGATCATGTGCGCGCTACTGCTGGGGCTCGGTTACGTCATGCGCAACGCGGTCGTCGGGCGTCATGTCTACGCACTCGGGGGCAACAAGGCCGCGGCGATGCTCTCGGGCGTACGGGACAAGAAGGTCACCTTCCTCGTCTTCGTCAACATGGGCGTCCTCGCGGCACTCGCCGGCTGCGTCTACGCGGCCCGGCTCAACGCCGGCACCCCGCAGGCGGGTCTCAACTTCGAGCTGGAGGCGATCGCGGCGGCGTTCATCGGCGGCGCGTCGATGAGCGGCGGCGTCGGTACGGTGATGGGCGCCGTGATCGGCGGTCTGGTCCTCGGCGTCCTCAACAACGGGATGTCCCTGGTCGGTATCGGCACGGACTACCAGCAGGTCATCAAGGGTCTCGTGCTGCTCGCCGCGGTCGGCTTCGACGTCTGGAACAAGCGCAAGGTCGGCACGTAGACATCCGCGGATACATCGAAGGGCCGCACCCGGGAACGGGGTGCGACCCTTCGACTGGCGTACGGGTCAGGCGGCCGACAGCTCGACCTTGATGTTGCCGCGGGTCGCGCTCGAGTACGGGCAGACCTGGTGGGCCTTCTCGATCAGCGACTGGGCCGTGGCCCTGTCGACGTTCGGGATGGACGCGGTGATCGCGACCTCCAGGCCGAAGCCGCCCGCCTCGGTCTTGCCGATACCGACCGAAGCCGTCACGGTCGAGCCGGAGATGTCCGCCTTCTCCTGCCGGGCGACCACACCGAGGGCGCCCTGGAAGCAGGCGCTGTAGCCGGCCGCGAAGAGCTGCTCCGGGTTGGTGCCCGCTCCGCTGCCGCCCATCGCCTTCGGCGGGTTGACTACGACGTCGAGGTTGCCGTCGTCGGTGGAGACGCGGCCGTCACGGCCGTTCTCCGCAGTGGCGACCGCGGTGTAGGCAACGTCTATGTTCTGAATGGTCATGCTGAGGATTCCTCCTGCTGATGCGCCGCGACTCGCGCCCACGGATCGCGACGGCCTGCCGGAGAGCCTAACGGGTGACCGCAAGCGGCTCGGGGCCGGTCAGACCAGCGAGACGATCATCTTGCCGGTGTTCTCGCCGCGCATCAGGCCGAGGAACGCCTCGAAACCGTTCTCGATGCCCTCGACGACCGTCTCCTGGTACTTCAGCTCACCGGAGGCCAGCCAGCCCGCGACATCCTGGACGAACTGCGGCTGGAGCGCGGTGTGGTCGCCCACGAGCACGCCCTGGAGACGCAGCCGCTTGCCGATGATCAGCGCGAGGTTGCGGGGGCCCGGGGTCGGCTCCGTCGCGTTGTACTGGGCGATCATTCCGCAGATGGTGGCACGGCCGTGCACGTTGAACGAGGAGAGCGCCGCTTCCAGGTGCTCGCCGCCGACGTTGTCGAAGTAGACGTCGATACCGTCCGGGGCGGCCTCGCGCAGCTGCTTGGCCACGGGGCCGTTCTTGTAGTTGAACGCGGCGTCGAAGCCGTACTCCTCGACGAGGAGCTTGACCTTCTCGTCGGAGCCCGCGGAGCCGATGACCCGCGCGGCGCCCTTGATCTTCGCCATCTGGCCGACCTGGTTGCCGACGGCGCCGGCCGCGCCGGAGACGAAGACGGTGTCGCCCGCCTTGAAGGAGGCGACCTCGAACAGGCCCGCGTAGGCGGTGAGCCCGGTCATGCCGAGCACACCGAGGTAGGCGGAGAGCGGGGCGAGGGAGGCATCGACCTTGACCGCGTGCTTGGCCGGGACGTCGGCGTACTCACGCCAGCCGAGACCGTGCAGGACATGGTCGCCGACGGCGAAGCCCTCCGCGTCGGAGGCGATGACCTCGCCGACCGCGCCGCCCTCCATGGGGTGGTCGAGCTTGAAGGGCGGGGTGTACGACTTCACATCGTTCATCCGGCCGCGCATGTAGGGGTCGACCGAGAAGTGCAGGTTGCGGACGAGGAGGCGGCCCTCGGCCGGGGCGTTGACGGGGGCCTCACGCAGTGCGAAGTCCTCGGCCACGGGCCAGCCGTTCGGGCGGGCGACGAGGTGCCATTCGCGGCTGGAGGTGGGGAGAGCTGCAGACATGGCTCGGGGTCTCCTAGATGCCTTCCGGGGGAAGCAGAAAATGCTTCAGGATGTGAAACAACCATGCGCCTGAATATTTCACCTTGTCAAGCAAGTGCGTATCCTGTGTGTCATGGCCACCCCGCGTACAGACCCAGTGACCCTCGAAGTGGTCGAGCTGATCGGCACCGTAGTGGCGCGCTATCACGAGGAGTACGACCAGGCAGCCGCCGCGCACTCGCTGACCGGCGCGCAGGCCCGGGTGCTCGGGCTGCTCTCCCTGGAGCCGATGCCCATGCGGAAGGTCGCCCGGACACTGCGGTGCGAACCGTCGAACATCACCGGCATCGTCGACCGGCTGGAGGCCCGCGGCCTCGTGGAACGGCGGCCCGACCCGGCCGACCGACGGGTGAAGCTCGCCGCCCCCACCGAGAAGGGCATCGGCACCGCGCGGCAGCTGCGCGACGCGCTCGACTTCGCGCGTGAGCCGCTCGCCGAGCTGTCGGAGGACGAGCGGACGGTGCTGCGGGACCTACTGCGGCGGATGCTGGGTGCCGGGGCGGACAGGCCCTAGGCGCTTCAGGTGCACCACCACAGGAACCAGTCGCACGTCTCGGTCGGCTCCGGGGTGGGCGGCGGGGGCTCCTGCGGTGCGGGCTGCGTCGGGTCGTCGGCGGGATCCGACGGGCCGGGCGAGCCCGCGGTGTCGTCCGGGATGCGGGACGAGGTCGCCGACGCGGACCCGGAGGGCGTGGGGGCGGTCGGGGAGGCGGGGCCGCCGGGCTTGGCGGTGGACGCCTCGGCCGAGGGCTTCGCGGTGCCGGGCCCGTCGCCGGAGCCCGTGGTGCGGACGGCGGTCGCGGGGCGTGCGGTGGGGCTCTCCACCGGTCCGGGGTCCTCGGGCCGGGCACTCGCTGATGGTTCCGGGGCGGGCTCTGCGGTCGTGACGGACTCGCGTACGTAGTCCGCGGCGCCGTCGTCGCCCTCCGGCGCGGTCGCCAGCCGGGTCACGCCGAGCGCCCCGATCGCGAGCAGGACCCCCAGCGCCGCGACCAGCGCCTTGCGCCCCTTGCGCCGATGACCACGCCTGCCGCGCCCCGCACGGCTCTCACGCTCCCCCGCATCGCGCCCGGCCCTCCGGTCGCGTACGGGCTCGGCGGCACGCCGACGGCGCCCCGTGGCCACGGGGGGCTCACGGGTGTCGCCCGGCGGTTCCGGTTCATGGCCGGAAGGCGCGGGGTAGGCGTAGGGGCCGAGCGCCTCGGCGGGGGTTCCGCATCCGGCGCAGGCCAGGGCGCCGTTGAGGTGTCTTCGGCACGGTCGGCAGTAATCCATGGCGCCCGCAGAGTAGACGTGCGCAGATCAACGGAGGAAGCCGCTCAGGTGAGGATCGTGTGTGGAAGACACCGTTCCACGGCGCGGTGGTCCGATACGTGTGACACCGCTCCGATAAAGCGGCACACGCGCGAGGATGGGCGGCATGACCGCTCCCGCCCCGTTCGGGCCGCTCGAATTCCAGCTCGTCCTGCTGCGCAGGATGGCCGATCACCAGCCGGAGCTCGTCGAGGACGCCCGGCAGGAACTGAGCGCCTCGCTCGCCGAAATGCGGGAGGCCAACCGTCGCTGGCAGGCCATGGTGCGGGCGCCGCGGGGGCGGGGAACACTGCGCCGCTACCGCTCCGTGCTCGGCGAGCCCGAGATGTCCGTACGCCGCAAGGTCGGTGATCTGGAGTGCGACGCGCTGTTCTGGCCTGTGCCGCTCTGGCCCGCTCTGCGGTTCGAGGTGATGGCGGCGCCGGGCGGAGCCGTATGGAACGAGTGGCTGGTCCGCGCCCCGGGAGAGGCCGGCCCCGAGCTGAGCACCGTCGAGGATCTGCGGCCCTGGTCGTGCACCGTGGACGAGGTGGCCAGGGCCTTCGCCCCGGCCAGGCCGATGGAGGGCAGCGCGCCGACCCGGTGGGCGCTGGCGATCACCGATCCGGGCAGCGGACGGCGTCACGTCGCGGAGTTCACCTGGGGGCTGTTCCAGCGGCTGCTGCCCGGCTGACCTGGCACCCCGTCAGCTCCGTACCCCCCTACGGCTCATCCCAGCGCGCGCGACGCCGCCCCGGGGGCAACGATGCAAGGAGAACCGGCTGCCGCCGGTGCCCCGTCCCAGCGTTCTCGGGAGAACCTGCCGTGACCGTCAGTCTTGAGCAGTTGCGCCGTTGCCACATCGCCGTCGATCTCGGGGCCGCGAGGACCCGTGTGTACGTCAAGGGGCTGGGGCTCGTCGTCGACGAGCCGAGTGTCGCCGCCGTGAACACCCGTACCGGCTCCCTCATCGCCGTCGGCGCGCTCGCCGAACAGATGACCGGCCGGACGCCCGCGTACATCCGGGTGGCCCGCCCGGTCTCCGGCGGAACCGTCGTCGACATCGAGATGGCCCAGCGCATGCTGCGTCATCTGCTCGGCGAGAAGCTCCGCCGCCAGTTGCGCCGCAAGCCCCGGCTGCGTGCCGCCGCCTGCACCCCGCACGACAGTGATCCGCTCGCCCAGCGCGCCGCCGTCGAGACCCTGGTCGGGCTCGGTGCCCGGCGGGTCGAACTGGTGGACACCCTGATCGCGGCGGCCGTCGGCTGCGGCCTCCCCGTGGAGCAGCCGACCGCCACCATGATCATGGTGTGCGGGGCGGCCACCACCCAGATCGCGGTGCTCTCGCTCGGGTCGATCGTGACCGCCGTACGGATTCCGGTCGGCGGCAACGCCATCGACCACGCGATCATCCAGCACCTGCGCCAGCAGCACGAGCTGATGCTCCCGAGCCAGTCGGTGCGCCCCCTGCAACTGGCGCTCAGCGGCAACGGCCTGACGGCCAAGGGCCCCGCCGTGACCGAGATCCACGGCCGCGACGTGGCCACCGGTCTGGCCCGCTCGGTGCAGGTCGACACCGCCGCCGTCCGGCAGGCCATCCACACCCCGCTCACCGCGGTGCTGGACGGGCTCGGCAAGGTGCTGCGCGACTGCCCGCCCGATCTGGTCGCCGACCTCGCGGACCGCGGCATCATGATGGTCGGCGGCAGCGCGCTGCTGCCCGGCCTCGACCAGATGCTGCGCGACGCGACGGGCATGCCCGTGCACATCGCCGAGCGGCCCGACGTGTGCTCCGTGCTCGGTCTCGGTGCGATGCTGGACGGCAAGATCCAGCCGATGGTCCTCGACCCGCTCGCCGGCTGACAGCCGGCGGCTCCGGAGGGGATCGCATGCCCCGGGAATGCACGGCACAGGACGCGAGGCGGGACACCGAGCAGGACACGGAGCAGGTCACGAAGCGGAACTCCGGGCAGGGCGAGGAGGCGGCGGGCGCCGGTGTGCGGCGGGCCGCGGCTCCCCGGCTGCCCGAACTCCTGGAGGCGGTGCTCGGCGTCGGGTCCGATCTCGACCAGCACGCCACGCTCCAGCAGATCGTGGACACCGCCACCGCCCTGACCGATGCGCGGTACGGGGCGCTCGGCGTCCTGGACCCCGGGCGCGACCGCATCACCGAGCTGTACACGACCGGCCTCACCGAAGCGGAACGGCGGCGCATCGGCCGGCTCCCGGACGGCCACCACGGCGTCATCGGTCTGCTCGTCGACGACCCGCAGCCGCTGGCCTGCGACGACCTGAGCACTGATCCGCGCGCCTGCGGGGTGCCGCCGGGCCATCCTCCGATCCACTCCTTCCTCGGGGTCCCGATCCGGGTGAACGACGAGGTGTTCGGCAATCTCTATCTCGCCGACAAGCGCTCCGGCGGCTTCGACGGGACGGACACGGGGCTGCTGAGGGTTCTCGCCGCCCAGGCGGGCATCGCGCTCGGCAACGCCCGGCTGTACGAGACGGCCCGCCAGCGGGAGCGCTGGATCGCGGGCGCCGCCGCCGTCACCACGGCGCTGCTGACCCGCACCGACGCGCCGGACGCCCTGATGACCGTCGCCGAGCAGGCGAGGGTGCTGGCCGGGGCCTCGGCCGGGGTGATTCTCCAGCCGACCCCGGAGGGCGGGATGGAGATCGTCACGGCCTCCACGCCCGAGGACCCGGCCGGCATCGTCGGTACGGTGATCGAGCCCGGCTCCCCCGTCCTGGTCCAGCTCCTGGGCGGCGAACCCGTCTTCATCGACGACTCGGCGACCGATCCCCGCATGACGACGCCGGTACGGTCCCGGTTCGGCCCCAGCATGATGCTGCCGCTGCAGAGCGGGGGCCGGCTCATCGGCACCCTCGCCCTGCCCCGCGGACATGGCGCGCACCCGTATTCGGCGGTGGAGCGGACGCTCGCCTCGCAGTTCGCCTCGCACGCCGCGCTGGCCCTGGTCCTGGCGGACGCCCAGCACAACAGGGAGCAGATCGCGGTCTACGAGGACCGCGACCGGATCGCCCGCGATCTGCACGATCTGGTCGTCCAGCGGCTGTTCGCGACGGAGATGATGCTGGAGTCGACGCGCCGCCGGGCCACCGCCCCGGAGACCGACGAACTGCTCGGCAGGGCCGTGGACGAGCTGGACTCCACCATCCAGGAGGTCAGGACCGCGATCTTCGCCCTCCAGCAGCCGCCCGCCGAGTCACCCACCACCTTCCGTGGCCGGGTCCTGCGCGAGACGGGAGGCGCGGCTGCCGTGCTCGGCTTCCAGCCGTCGGTGCACTTCATGGGGGCCGTCGACACGCTCGTCGGGGAGCCCGCGGGCACGGATCTCCTCGCCGTACTGCGCGGCGCCCTGGCCGCGGCGCACCGGCGGGCCGGGGTCTCCGCCATCGAGGTGGAGGTGGACGCGACGGTCCGTCAGCCCGCCGGTGGCGCGGCGGTGCGGCTCGTGGTCGCCGACGACGGTCGCGAGGCGGACGGTACGCGCTCGCCGACCGTCATCTGGAAGGCGCCGCTCTGAGGGCGATGCGGGTGTTGGAGTGGGCGACGCCCGCCTCCCGTTTCAGCCGGCGCAGCAGGGTGTCCAGGGCGCCCGGGTCGGCCGCGGTCGCCCGGACGAGGTAGTCGTGGCCGCCCGTCACGTGCACCACCTCCGTGATCCCGGGCAGCATGAGCACCGAGCGTTCGAACTCCTCGTTCGTCGTGTCGAGGCGCAGGGACACATCGATGAAGACGACCAGGCCCGAACGGGTGTCGGCGGCCGGGTCGACGATGACGGTGAAACCTCGGATGACCCCGTCGCGGCGCATACGGCGTACCCGGTCGCCCGCGGCGTTGGCGCTGAGTCCGACGCGTACGCCCAGGTCTCGGTACGAGATCCGCGCATCCTCCTGGAGGACGGAGAGGATTTCTCTGTCGAGCCTGTCCATACTGCGATTGTCGCAGCAAGTGGGGCAAAGCGACTGCGCGGAGCCCGGACACCGGTCCGCGGGCGGCTGGGGCCTGTCGTTCTGATCATGCCCCGCATGGAGCATCCCGGCAGGCCCATGACGCCCCCGCGCCCTTGACTGGTGCCGTGCATACCGTCGTCGAGCAGCCCCCCACGCCAGCAGCGGAGGCATCCGTCGCCCCCTACCGCAACCTCGTGATGGCCACCGTCGGCTTCGCGCTGACCTTCTGGGCCTGGAATCTCATCGCCCCGATGTCGGGCGACTACAAGGACAGACTGGGGCTCAGCTCCTTCCAGCAGTCCTTCCTGGTCGCCGTGCCGGTGCTCGTCGGCTCGCTGGGCCGTATCCCGGTGGGCGCGCTCACCGACAAGTACGGCGCCCGGCTGATGTTCCCGCTGATCTCGGCGCTGACCGTCATCCCCGTGCTGCTGCTGATCCCGGCGAGGGACTCCTACGGCGCGATGCTCGCGGTCGGCTTTCTGCTGGGGCTCGGCGGCACCACGTTCGCCATCGGGGTCCCGCTGGTCAACTCCTGGTTCCCGCCCGCCAAGCGGGGCTTCGCCCTGGGGGTGTTCGGCATGGGCATGGGCGGGGTCGCACTGTCCGGCTACTTCACCCCACGTATGGCGAAACACGGCGACGACCTGCCCTTCCTCGTGGTCGGCGGCGCACTTGTCGTCTACGCCATCCTCGCCGCCGTACTGATCAACGACCGCCCCGGCCGGAAGGTCCCGACCGACACCCTGGCCCACCGCCTGGGAGAGGCCGGGAAGCTGCGGGTCACCTGGGAGCTCTCGGCGCTGTACGCGATCGGGTTCGGCGGCATCGTCGCCTTCGGGGTGTACCTGCCGACGTACCTCAAGACCTGGTACGACCTCTCGCCGACCGACGCGGGCACGCGTGCGGCCGGGTTCGCCCTGGTCACGGTCGTCTTCCGGCCGATCGGCGGCTGGCTGTCGGACCGCGTCCACCCGGCGATGGTCACCTCGGTGGCCCTGCTGGTCGCCGCGCTGATGGCGATCGTCCAGGCATTCGACCCGCCGCTGGTGCCGGGCGGCACCGTCGCGCTGCTCTGCATGGCGGCCGGTCTCGGCACCGCGAGCGGCAGCGTCTTCGCCCTGGTCTCGCAGGTGACACCGCAGCCCAAGGTGGGCAGTGTGACGGGCATCGTCGGTGCGATGGGCGGTCTCGGCGGCTTCGTACCACCCCTGGTGATGGGCGCGATCTTCAGCGCCAAGGACTCGTACTCGATCGGCTTCATGCTGCTGTCCGATCTGGCACTGGCCGGGTGCGTGTACGCCTACGGGCGGATGCGGACGATCCAACGGGACGGCTGACACCCTCGCTACGCTCGTGGGGTGACGCCTCTCCTGCCCGCACTCGCGGACCTGTCCGGCCCCACGGCTTCCCGGGAAGCCGTCCGGTTCGGCGAACATTCCCTGACGTACGCACAGTTGGCCGCCGCCGCTGACGCGCTCGCGGCCCGCATCGCGGGCGCCGGACGGGTCGCCGTCTGGGCCACACCGACCGCCGGGACCGTCGTCGCCGTGGTGGCGGCGCTGCGGGCCGGGGTGCCTGCCGTTCCGCTCAACCCGAGCACGGGCGAGCGCGAACTGGCGCACATCCTCGCCGACAGCGCGCCTTCGGCGGTGCTCGCCGGGGCGGCCGACGTACTCCCGGCGGCGCTTGCCGGGCTGAGGCGTCTGGACACCGGTACGACGGCTGCCGCCTCCCCCGGCGCCGTCTTCCCCGAGCCCTCCCCCGAGGCTCCCGCGCTGATCGTCTACACCTCCGGCACCACGGGCCCGCCCAAGGGCGCGGTCCTGCCCCGCCGCGCGATCGCCGCCTCGCTGGACGCGCTGGAGGACGCCTGGCAGTGGACCTGCGACGACGTACTCGTACATGCCCTGCCGCTGTTCCACGTGCACGGGCTGATCCTCGGCGTGCTGGGGCCGCTGCGCCGGGGCGGTTCGGTGCGCCATCTCGGCCGCTTCTCGGTCGAGGGCGTGGCGGGGGAACTGCTGTCCGGGGGCACGATGCTCTTCGGCGTGCCGACGATGTACCACCGGCTGGCCGAGGCCCTCGGTGACCCGGCTGGCTCCCCCGCGCTCACGAAGGCGCTCGCGGGCGCCCGGCTGCTGGTCTCCGGCTCGGCGGCGCTGCCGGTCCACGACCACGAGCGGATCGCGGCGGCGACCGGCCGCCGGGTCATCGAGCGGTACGGGATGACGGAGACCCTGATGAACACGGGTGTACGCGCCGACGGCGAGCCCCGCCCCGGGACCGTCGGGCCGCCCCTGCGCGGTGTAGGGCTCCGTCTGGTCGAGGAGGACGGCACGGTGCTCGACGACCCCGCAGCCATCGGCGAGATCCAGGTGCGCGGCCCGAACCTCTTCACCGGCTATCTGAACCGGCCGGACGCGACGGCCGCCGCCCTCACCGAGGACGGCTGGTTCCGTACGGGAGACATGGCCACGGCCGACGCCGACGGGTACGTACGGATCGTCGGCCGCAAGGCGACCGACCTGATCAAGAGCGGCGGTTACAAGATCGGCGCGGGCGAGATCGAGAACGCCCTGCTGGAGCACCCGGGTGTCCGCGAGGCCGCCGTCACCGGCGAGCCCGACGCGGATCTCGGTGAGCGGATCGTCGCCTGGGTGGTGCCGGCCGAGCCCGGTTCACCGCCTTCGGCGGACGAGCTGGCCGGCCATGTCGCGGGCCTGCTGGCCCCGCACAAGCGCCCGCGTACGGTCCGCTACCTGGATGCCCTCCCGCGCAACGAACTGGGAAAGATCATGAAGCGATCGCTGGGTCGCTGAACGCTCCGACGCGCACGGTGATGAATGGTTGGTTAGCGTGAAAAACCGGACACATCAAGCCGGGCACATCACGCCGGACGCATCATCGAGCGAAGAGAGAGCAGTGTCATGGCCGAAACACCTGAGGGCACGCCGATCTGGGCGGACGCCATGTTCCCCGACGTCGAAGCGGCCAAGAGCTTCTACGGCGACGTGCTGGGCTGGACCTACGGCGAGGCGTCGCCCGAGTTCGGTAACTACACACAGGCGTACGCGGACGGGAAGGCGGTGGCCGCCGTGTCGCCGCCCATGCCCGGCCAGGACAGCCCTGCCGCGTGGTGTCTGTACCTCGCGACGTCGGACGCCTCCGCCGCCGCGGGCAAGGTCCGCGACAGCGGCGGCCAGGTCCTGCTGGAGCCGATGCAGGTCGGCGACTTCGGCACGATGGCACTGGCCGCCGAGCCGAGCGGGGCGGTGTTCGGCGTCTGGCAGCCGGGCACGCACAAGGGCTTCGAGGCACAGGCCGTGCCCGGTGCGTACTGCTGGGCCGAGGTCTTCACCCGGGAGCCGGAGAAGTCGGACACCTTCTTCCCCCGGCTCTTCCCGTACAGCGTGAAGAAGATGGACGACGACGCGATCGACTTCGCCGTCTACAACGTGGGCGAGGACGCCGCCCTCGGCCGGATGAGGATGACGGACGAGTTCCCGCCCGAGGTGCCGTCGTACGTCAACGTGTACTTCACCGTCTCGGACTGCGACGCGGCGGTCGCGAAGGCGACGGAGCGCGGCGCGGTGCTGCGGTTCGGACCGATGAGCAGCCCGTTCGGGCGGTTCGCGGCACTGTCCGACCCGCAGGGAGCGTCGTTCTCGGTCATCGACGTCACCACCACCGAGGGCGAGATGCCCTCGATGAGCTGAGCCGGAGGAAGTGCGGGCCCGGGTGCGGGGCGAGCCGCACCCGGGCCGGGCTTCAGACGGTCAGGAGATCGGTGCTGACCGCCTTGTCCGTACTGATGAAGTCGTCCGGGACCGGGTACTGGCCCAGCACGAAATGCAGGATCGCCGAGTGCATGGCTTCGACCGGGGCGATGGTCGCGGCGGTGGTGATCCCGCCCGCGCTCTTCACGTTGAAGGTCGCGAAGACATACGTCTCGGTCGCCTGGTCCTCCAGTTGCAGGGCCAGCTTCGCCACCCCGGGGACGTCCTTGACCTGACCCAGTGCCCGGGTGACGTCGTCGTGGTTGGACAGCGGCGTTCCGGTGATCTTGGGTTTTCCCGCCGAGGTCAGGATCGCGTTCCAGGCGTCGGCGTGATCCTGGTGCTGCTCCATCGCGGTCTGGCCGAACGTGGCGAACACCGGCGGTACGGTGCCGAGCGTGCCCGCCTTGGCCGCCTTGAGCGCCGCCGCGTAGGCAGCGACGGCCTGGTTCTCCAGAGCTGCCGCCAGAGCCACGACCTTCAGGTCTCCGGTGTACGCGCCGGACCCGGAAGGCGAAGGCGACTTCGACGGGCTGGCGCTGGGCCCCGCCGCGTTGAGCTCCGACTTGCCACCGCACGCGGCCAGCGCGAGGAGCGCAGCCGACGCACCGGCCCCGGCCAGGAAACGGCGCCGTGCCAGGTGGACCCGCTGCACCTGCCCGGGGTCCGGCGCGGCGTCCTCGAGGTCGGACAGCTCCTCGCCGAACTCGCGTGCCGACGCGGCCATCACGGGGAGCGTCGCCCGGTGGGCCTCGTCCATCTCCCTTGTCAGCCTGGACAGTTCACCCTCGCTGATCGGCAGCTCCCAGCCGCCCTTGCCCCTGCTCATTTCACGGCCCCTTCGCTGACCGGCGATGCTTTCTCGGTGGGGTAGAAGGCGTCCGGGAAGCCGACGCTGCCCGCGGCGGCGGGGAGCTTGGCGACATCCGTGGGAATCGCGATCAGTTCGGGCATGTCCGCTGCCAGCAGTGCCTGGACGGCCAGCAGCGTGGCCCGGTGCTGGGCCTCCACGGGTGCGACGGACGCGAACAGCCGCCGGAGGTTCGTGTCCTGCACCTGTCCGATGTTCTTGGTGTACGTCTGTGCGGCGACGTCCTCCAGGGTGATGGCCAGTTCGACCACGTCCGCCGGGGTCTTGAGCGACGGAAGCTGCTCCTTGACGATGGCCGCGTACTTCGGGTCCGGATCGTTCTGGGCCTTGCCGCCGGCCTTCGTCGCGGCCGCGTTGAACGCCTTGCCGTGCGCGGTGTGCTGTTGGGTGGTCTTGCTGATGAACGCCACCACGGTCTTGTTGCCGTTCTTGATGAACGGCAGCCCGGCGGCCGTCCGGTAGACGCTCACCGCCAGGTTCTCCAGCGACGCGGCGGTCTGCAGCGCCATGATGTCGTTGCTCGTCGCGGCGGCGGCGCGGCCTGCGCCCAGCAGGGTCGCCGCTCCCGCCGCTCCCAGCACAGCGCTCCTGCGCCGCCACCAGCGGCGCCCCGACGGCTCCGCCGCCTCCGCGAAGTCCGCCAGCGCCTCGTTCGTGACCCGTAGCGCGTCGCTGTTCAGGTCCTGCGACTGCTCGGTCAGCTCCCTCAGCAGCCTGGTGTCGATGTGCTCTGTACCCATCGTCTTCCCGTCTCTCCTCCCGTACCGATCGGCACGGGTGTCCACCTCGGACTGCACCAGGGATCGGTGGCGGGGACCTGCCCCCGGCGCCGTATGGCGCACACACCGCACCCGAAGGGCTTACGTCCTCACCACGGTGCGACGGCGGCACGGACGGTGAGTCCGACGCCGACGACCAGGACGAGCGACGAGGTGGCGACCGGGCCGAGACGTGCGAGTCGCCTCAGCGGTCCCCACCGGGTGATCGCCCCCGCACGCGCGCCGGCCTCGATGCGGTCCCGCAGGCGCACGAGGATCAGTCCGGCGAGGGTGAGGGTGCCTGCCATGCCGAGGCCGTACGCGATCACGAGGAGCACCCCGAAAGCGGTGCGGCCCAGAGCGACCGCTCCCAGCAGGACGACGAGCGCCGAAGGGCTTGGCACCAGTCCCCCGGCGATCCCCATGCCGATCAGGCCGCCACGCGTCGCCCGCTGGGGGGAGCCGGCCGATGGCCCCTGCTCCGGCGGGGAGTGCGGGTGATCGTGCCCCTTGGTCAGCAGGGCCACGGAGCCCTCGCCTTCCTGCTCGTGCCCGTCCTGTCCGGGAAGCCGGGTGCCGTCGCCGTGATGATGGTCGTGGTCGTGATGATCGTGGTCATGCCCGTGGTGGCCGTGCCCGTGGCCGTGATGATGCGTATGGCCGTGGTGGTGGCCATGAGCGGGCCGGTTGAGCAGCGCGGAGCGCAGGAGCCACAGGCCGATGGCCGTGACGAGGAGACCGCTGGCCATGCCGAGCCAGGTCAGGACCGTTTCCCCGGCCAGGTGGGTGGCCAGGGGCAGGATGAGGCCGAGGGCCAGGACGCCTGCCGTGTGGGTGACGGTGACGGTGGCGCCGACGGTCACCGCGTCCCTCGGGGTACCTCTGCGTCCGGCCAGATAGGCGGCCATGATCGTCTTGCCGTGGCCGGGCAGCGCCGCGTGGGAAGCGCCCAGTACCGCGGCGAGCAGGAGAGCCAACAGACCGATCGGAACGGTCAGTTCACGCGTGCCGACCAGCGATCCGAAGGTGCCGGAGACCTTCGCGAGCGCCTCGCCGACCGGGCCGGACCGGGGCAGTGCGTCCCGTACGGCCGAGGCCGCGCTGCCGGGGCCCGCCTCCACACGCAGGGAGGCCGTCCGCTGGTCCAGCGGGGCGGACAGGGGGTCATCGGGGTAGCGGCGCAGCTGGTCGGTGGTCGAGCTGGTGGGCACGTCGGAGCCGGTGAGGGCGATGCCCACGGCTCGGGCGGTCACCTCGCGCCAGCCGACTCGCCTGCTGTCGTAGGCCGTCCTGACCTCGATGTCCGTCGGGCGCCGCAGATCGGCCTCGGCGGTCAGCCCGCACTGCAGCCTGCTGGTCTTCAGCCCGGCTTCGCCCGGGTGGTACGTCAGAGTGCTGCCGGAGTGCTTCCAGGAGAGCGGACTGCCTTCCGCGGTCACGCGCAGTTGACCGGCGAGCGTCGCGCAGCTGCCGCGCGCGTACGCCCCGGCCTCGCCCTTACTGACGGTGCCGTCGTGGTCCCGGTCCACGAGCGTGCGCTCCTGGGCTGCGGCGATCTCGGCCCGGTCCACGACCACGACGGCGTCGACGCGACCGGGGTGGAGCGTCAGCCCGGTGGAGTGGTTGACGGTGAAGTTGCCCAGGGGATGGGCGGCGGCGGCGGGTGCCGAGGCGACCGCGGCCGCGCAGAGGAGCAAGGTCGCCGCGGCTCCGGGCACGGCGCGGCGGAGGTACTGGTTCATCGGGTGCCGTCGATTCTGCGAAGCGTGGTCTGCGCGTCGGGGGCATGCAGCGGATGGAAGTGCGGGTCGATGGTCAGCGCGCGATCGAGGTCCCGGCGGGCGGCGCCCGTGTCGCCGAGCGCTTGGTGAATCCTCGCGCGGTGGTAGTGGAACAGGGCGCTGCGCGTGCCCAGCGCCAGGGACAGGTCGGCCTGTTCGAGTGCTTCGGCGTCACGTCCGGCGCGGTGCAGGGCCCAGGCGTAGGCGTCGTGGACGGCGATGAAGGGCCTGCCGCGCAGCAGGCGCGCGCCCATCGCGGCAGCCTTCGCCGGATCGCCGTGGTCGGCCTCGAAGAGGATCACGTCCACGTCCGGCGTACCCCCGCCCTGCACGTCGATCCTCTCCTGGGCGCGCAGCAACTCGTACTGTTCTTCGGCCTCTTGCTCGCGGCCGAGGGACTGCTGGAGTTCGCCGAGACCCAGGAGGTGGTGCGGAAGGGGCGCGGCGGCGACGGCGGCGGTGTAGTCGTCGACGGCGCGCCGGGTGTTGCCGAGCGCGGCGTGCGCCCGGGCGCGTGCCTCCAGAAGCGCCGGGTCCCCGGGCGCGGCGCGGAGCCCCGACTCCGCTTCCCGGAGTGCCGTGGTGGGATCACCCGACTCCAGGGCCAGCAGGGAGAGGTGTGTGCGGGCGAAGGACTTGTCCGGTGTCGCCGCGGCTGCCCGGAGCGACCTGGCCATGAGCTCTCGTGCGCGGCGGGTGTCGCCGCGAAGCTCCCAGGTGTAGGAGGCGCGGGCGAGCGAGGCCGCGTCCGGCCGCAGGTCGGTCATGCGCTGGACGGCACGGTAGGACTCCTCGTACCGCCCCAGTTGGGTATAGGCGTCGGCCAGTACGGCGTGCGCCTCGGGGCTGCTCGGGTTGGCTTTCGTCGCCTTCGTGGCCCAGTCGAGGGCGGTGGTGAAGTCGTGGCGGGCCGCGGCGAGAGCTCCCATGCCGGTTGCGGCCTGGAAGTTGTCGGCCGGCTGGAGTTCGAGGGACTTGCGCAGGGCGGTCTCCGCTCGCGCGTACAGACCGGCATCAGCGGTCGCGCCGGCCTGCTGCACGTAGGCCGTGCCGAGCGCGGCCCAGCCGGCCGGATCGCCGGGCAGCCGCCGCAGTCGTGCTGCGAGTCCCTCGACGGACTGCTCGCGGACCGCGCCATCGGCACGGGCCGGTCCGGCGGGGGCGCCGTCGGTGGCCTGCATGTCCTGCGGTAGAACACCTACCGCTCCCAGGATGAACAGGGCCGCTCCCAGGGCGAGTACGACGAGTGTGTTGCGCAGCCGTCTGCGGCGGCCGGGGCGCGGGGAGCGGTTCGCGGCGGGCGTGGGTGGGGGCGGCACAGTGCCTCCTCGGCGCGGCAGCCGGATCGGGCGCCGGGCGGGCTGGGCCCGCCCGGCGTCAGGCGCGCGGCCTGAAGTGTGTTCGGGCGAGATTCTCAGGCGGTGGCGCGGCGGCGGCGCAGCCTGTACCCGCCCAGGCCGAGCAGGAGAGCTCCCGCTCCTCCGAGCATGGAGGCGTGGGAGGTGTTCAGCGACGACTTCTGTACGCCGCTGCCCTGCGGGCCGCGGTTGACGTTCTTGGTGTGCGGCAGTGCGAGGTACGGGAACTTGCCGCCGAAGGACACCTCGTTGGTGTTGACCTTGTCGCCTGCGGCGAGTGCGGGCACGAGCACCCCGGTCTGCGCGGCGCCCTCGACCGCCTGGAGGGAGATGTCGATGACGTCGTCCGCAAGGCGACGGCCATTGGGGAAGCCCGCCAGGTCACCCGCGAGGACGCCGAGCCGCTGCGGCTTGGCGGTGGGCGGTACAGCCATGTTCAGGCGCAGCTCCTCGGCCGGCACGATGTTCCGCAGGGGTGCGTCCTTGTTGAGCCGGTGGGCGTTGAGGTCTGCCTTGATGGGCCCGCACGCCTTGCAGATGCCCGTGAGGTAGATCTCCGCGAGGTCGTCGCGGGGGGTCGCCGGCGCCGGAATCCCGTACACCTTCTGGATCAGCTTGGGCAGGATCGGGTCGTACACCTTGTCGACGACCGGCTGTACGGTGCGGTCCTGGTCCGGCGAGATCGAGTTGAAGGCGTCCTTGAACTTCAGGGGCACGACGACTTCATTGACCAGGGGGTTGCCGAGGCGGGAGACCTGGCGCCAGCCGGAGTTCGTCTTCCCCCGGCTGTCGGTGACGTCGGCGCCGCGGCGCTCGGTCGTCGACCACACGCCGACGACCGGATTGCGCGAGGGGTTGCCGCGCAGGGCCAGGAGCTTCTTGGGGACCTGGAGCGCCACGGAGTTGACGTTGTAGCCCGCCAGGGTGTCCTGGCCGCGCTTGCTCAGGTCCCCGCCGTAGAGAAGGTCGAAGACCCGCAGGTCGGCGAAGAACGGGTCCTCCGCCTGTCCGGCGAAGGCCTTGGTCCCGCGAGGGGTGTCGCGTACGGCCTGGGCGCGCAGAGCACCGTAGTTCGGCATGGACGCCTGACCGGTGCGCGACGGTGCGACAGGGGCGTCCCGCAGCAGTGTGCGGGTCTTCCCGTTCGAGTCGGTGACAGTCAGGTCGTAGACCTGACGGAAATTCAGATCCGGGTCGGTGAGCGAGGTGACCTGTCCCGTGTTGTAGAGGAACTGGTCGGCGGCGTCGCGGATCTTGTTCTTGAAGTACCACGTGTAGGTGACATCGGCGCGCCCGTCACCCGTGTTGTCGATCTTGATGTGGTAGCGGGCGTCGTCCGCGAAGGGGTAGAAGTTCGGACCGCCGTTCGGCTCCTCGAAGGGAATCCAGTTGGCGACCAGCGTCACCGTGTCCTTGCGGTCGGGGCTGGTGAACGCGTACACGTCCGTGTTGTCCGCCCGCGGATCGCCCGCGATGAGTGGGGCTTCGCGGTGACTTGACGCGGCACTCGTTCCGGGGGCGAGTGTCAGTACGGTCAGGCCGGTGGCGAGAGCTCCGGCCCCCAGGGCGGCGAGCGACTGGTCGAGTGCGCGGCGCTTACGGGACGTGGCGGAACGGGATGTCAAGGCTGGTCCTCTCGGCTGCGTACCCGCCCGGCATGCCCCGCTCGGGTACGGAAAAAGGGTGGGTTCATCACATGGGGGGTGGCGATCGGTCGACCCAGCGAGCGGGACATCGGAATGTGTCCGGGCGGCTTTGACGAGGACGTGCGGTCCTCGCCGGTCGTGCGCATCACCACTCAGTGGATGCGCAAGCGCAGACAACCATGCGGAAGGCCGCACCGGAGCCGGTTTTCCTGGCCCACCGGCCGGGCCCGGCGGTCCCCGAACCGTAAAACCACAGGTGACAGGGGGTGAGATTCGATCACCGGCTGTGCACAAAAGATGGCGACACGCGGTTACGCGGTTAGTCCAACCGAGCGCACCCGGCCCTGTCTCCGCGGTCGCCGCCCACGCGATCGAGCGCTCAGGCGGGGAGCGTCATCAGCGCCAGGGCCGTGGTGGTGGGCCGGGCCGAGCCGCCGGCGGGTTCCACCGTGACACCCACGCCGGTGGCCCCGGCCGCGTCTCCCTGCATCACCACAGCACCGTCGTGTCCGATGAGACCGGCGGGGATCATCGCGCCGCCGCCGTCGTCGAACCACAGCTGGTACGTCTTGCCCTCGGGCAGATCCGGCAGCCCGGAGGCCAGGAAGACGGCCGTTCGCTCGCCGCGGGAGAGAACCACCGTGGCGCGCGCACCTCCCTTGACGCTGCCGGTGACGGTCCTGGCGTCCGACGCCGCCAGTACGCGCGTCATGTCCGCGCTCTCCTGCCTGGCCTGCTGTGTGCGCTGCCCGGCCCTCTCCGCCTCCTGCGACTGCCAGGCCGCCGTCGCCCCGAACGCCGTGGCAGCCGCCACGCACGCGGCCAGCACCAGCCGGGGCAGATGCCGGGCGCGGAAGGCGGACCGCCCCCGTACGCCCTCAACTGCCGCGACCTGCGGGGGCAGCTGGCGCACCACCTGGATCCAGGTGATGACCCGGTGCTTCATCTCGGGAGGGGGCACGGCGGCGACGGCCACGCCCAGGCGGGCCACGGTCGCCGTCAACTCCCGTACCTCCTGGGCACATGCCGTGCAGTCCCGCACATGGCGCTCGACCATCTCGCGCTCGTCGTCCGTCACGGCGTTCAAGGCGTAGGCGCCGGTGAGGACATGCACGTGTTCGTCGCTCATGCGTCCGCTCCCGCGGCCGGAGCCGGCGGGGTGGAGCTCGGTGTGATGGGTGCCCATGCCCGGCCTTTCCAGCGATACGGGTGAGCGAGGGCCCACCGTCAGTGGCTCTCCGGTGGTTCCCGCTCTTTCGGTTGATTCGTATCAACCGGCCTCGCGGATGGGTTCGCACGCCGTTTTTGTGCCCCGCCGAAACTCGATCGATCCGCGACCAATCCGTATCGGCCTCGGTGACGAATGCAGTCCGTGAGAAGCGCCGCTCGACGGCGCCCGTATTCCATTCGAGGAGATCTCTTCATGTTCAGCACCCGCTCGCGTCGCACCTTTGCCCTTGTCGTCGCCACCGCCACGCTGCCCCTGGCTCTGACCGCCTGCGGCATGGGCGACAGCGAGAGCGACAGCAGCAAGGACAAGGCGTCGACCCCCTCGGCCGAGAAGGAGACCCCGGCGGAGGACAGTGCGGACGGCGCCGCGCAGGCTTCGGGCCCGTTCGGTCCGGGCTGTGCGTCGGTCCCGAAGGACGGTGCGGGCAGCTTCGACGGCATGGCCCAGGACCCGGTCGCCACCGCGGCGTCCAACAA
>NZ_JBSHFH010000057.1:0-51340 GCF_053617235.1 Streptomyces sp. NPDC055749
GGGCTGGGTGCGTGCAGCTGCAAGGCGGAGGATTGAGGCAACGCGGAGCGTTGTTGATTGACGACAACGCCGCAGATGCGCGTGCCCAGCCCCGCGACGCCGCCCCCCATTTGCCGGTCGGTCTTAAGGGGCTGTCAGCCCTGGGTGCGCCTGCGGGCCACCACGGTGGCCGCGGCGCCCGCCGCCAGCAGCAGCGCCGCGCCGCCCGCGATGTACGGCGTCGTGGAACTGCCGCCGGTGGCCGCGAGGTTCGGCTTCTCGGCGGCCGGGGCGGGGTCGGAGCCGGTCTGCGGCTTCACTTCGCCGCCGGAGCCGCCCGAGTCGCCGCCGGTGGCTCCGTCGGTCGATCCGCCCGTGGAGCCGCCGGTGGATCCGCCGGTGGATCCGCCGTTGCCGGAGGTGCCGCCGTCCGTGCCGCCCGGCTTCTCGGGGGCCTTCGGCGTCTCGCAGGTCGCCTCGGCCAGCGTCACCTCGCCGTACACCTCGGCGACGTTGAGGTCGAGCGGGTTCACCGACACCTTGAGCTGCAACGCGACGGCTGCGGCGGTACGCGAGGTGGTGGAGGTCTTCGACAGGTCGAGGGTCACCTCGCCGACCTTCGGCACCGCCACCCGCGTGGTTCCGCCGGCCGTGAGCGTGACCTTCTTGCCGAGAACCGAGACGTGGCCGAGCACGTTCGACTCGGCGACCGGCTGCTCCCCGACCTCGCAGACGGCGCTGGAAGTGACCTTCTCGACCTCGATCAGCGAGAGGAGCGGCAGCCCGGGCACATGGACCGTGGCCTTCGCGAGGTTGGAACGACCCTCGGCCTTGTGCTCGTCGACCGTCGCCTCCGCCGTGGCCACGTCGGCCTTCAGGAGACTGAACGGGTTTCCGCCGTCCACACCGTCCAGCTGGACGCTGAGCGCGGTCTTCTCGGCGCTCGCGGGAGCCTGCACCTCGTTGAGCGTGGCCTTCAGCGGAACGTTGATCGTCTTGTTGACGAGTGAGACATCGAGTGCGGTACGGAGCACGACCGCGCTCGCCTTTCCGTCGCCGGAGACCGTGGTCGTCGTGGCGGCCTGCGCGGGAACGGCGACAAGCAGTGCGACGGGAGCGGCGGCGATCGCCAGGGCGGCGAGGCGGAAGGTGTTGCTGTTCAAGATGGTGGAACCCCCACAAGAGACATGGAGCCACCGGCGCCGCCCAATGGGGGACATCGCGGGCGCCGGTGGCCTCGACTCCGTGAATCTTTACGCACAGAGAGTGAACTGGTGGATACCTGACGTGAGTTCACCCCAAAGGGGGGTTTCCGTGTGCGTATTCGAATATTCCGGCACGCGCGTTCCCCGGAGTCACCCCTTTCACGGAGCGCGGGTGGCGCGGCGGTTGACGAAGCGGGGTGCGCGCAGAAGTGTTCCAACGAGACGCACCGGCACCGGTCACTGGCTGTCAACACGGCGCCGCACCCGGCCCGGTGGCCTGATCAGCCGATCACGCGCCCGTTCAGCACGATCCTGCGGGGCGCCGCCAGCACCCGTACATCCGCGCGCGGGTCCTCGTCGTAGATCACCAGGTCCGCGGGGGCGCCCTCCTCCAGGACCGGGCGGCCGAGCCACTGCCGTGCGCCCCAGGCCGTCGCCGACAGCGCTTCGAGGGGCGGGATGCCCGCCTTGACGAGTTCGGCGACCTCGGCCGCCACCAGGCCGTGGGCCAGTGAGCCGCCCGCGTCCGTGCCGACGAAGACCGGGATGCCCGCGTCGTACGCGGCGCGCACCGTGTCGTAGCGGCGCTCGTACAGCCGGCGCATATGGGCCGACCACTGAGGGAACTTCGCCTCGCCGCCCGCCGCCAGGTCCGGGAACGTGGCGATGTTGACCAGGGTCGGGACGATCGCCACGCCGCGCTCGGCGAAGAGCGGGATGGTGTCCTCGGTCAGCCCCGTGGCGTGCTCGATGCAGTCGATCCCGGCCTCCACGAGGTCGCGCAGCGCCGCCTCGGCGAAACAGTGGGCCGTGACCCGGGCCCCCAGCCGGTGCGCCTCGGCGATCGCCGCCTCGACCTCTCCGCGCGGCCAGCACGCGGTCAGGTCCCCGGCGTCCCGGTCGATCCAGTCGCCGACCAGCTTCACCCAGCCGTCGCCGCGCCGGGCCTCCTGCGCGACGTAGGCGACCAGGTCGCCGGGCTCGATCTCATGGGCGTAGTTACGGATGTACCTGCGGGTCCTGGCGATGTGACGGCCGGCCCTGATGATCTTCGGCAGATCCTCGCGGTCGTCGATCCAGCGGGTGTCGGACGGCGATCCGGCGTCCCGGATGAGCAGCGTGCCGGCCTCCCTGTCGGCGAGTGCCTGCTTCTCGCTGGTCGCCTCGTCGACGGGGCCGTGGTGGTCGAGGCCGACATGGCAGTGCGCGTCGACCAGTCCGGGCAGCGCCCAGCCGGTGACGGTCACCGCGTCGTCGGCGCCGGGTGGCCGCTCGTACGAGATCCGCCCGCCGACCGCCCACAGTTCGTCCCGGACGTCGTCCGGGCCGACGAGCACCCGCCCCTTCACCCGCAGCACCTGCGGCTCTTCGTGATCGCTCATATGCCGCACTGTACGAGGCCCTCGGTAGGCTCGGCCAAGCACTGTTCGCGCGCGGTCGGCCGACCGCGCACCGAACCACTGACCGACCCGAAGAGAGCACCACCGTGACGCACCCCTTCCTCGACCTCGCCCCGCTCACCGCCGCGCATTTCGCGGCCGTCGAGCGGCGGGTGGCCGGTCTCCTCGCGACCCGGCAGGACGTCGTGATCATGCAGGGCGAGGCGCTGCTGCCTCTCGAAGGCTGCATCCGGGGCGGCGCCCGGCCCGGTTCGACCGCGCTGAACATCGTTACGGGGCCCTACGGGCAGACCTTCGGGAACTGGCTGCGGGACTGCGGGGCCGCGGTCGTCGACCTGACGGTGCCCTTCCACACGGCGGTCACCGCCGAGCAGGTCGCGCAGGCGCTGGCCGAGCACCCGGAGATCGACTTCGTGTCGCTGGTCCACGCCGAGGCCGCGACCGGCAACACCAACCCGGTCGCCGGGATCGGTGAGGTGGTCCGGGCGCACGGCGCGCTGTTCATGCTGGACGCCGTCGCCTCGGTGGGCGCCGAGCCGCTGCTGCCCGACGCCTGGGGCGTCGACCTGTGCGTGATCGGCGCGCAGAAGGCGATGGGCGGGCCCGCCGGGGTGTCCGCGGTGTCGGTGAGCGAACGCGCCTGGGAGCGCATCGCCGCCAATCCGCAGGCTCCGCGCCGGTCCTACCTCTCGCTCCTGGACTGGAAGGAGCGCTGGATCAACGGTGGCCGCACCACGCTGCTGCACGCGCCCGCGCAGCTGGAGATGCTGGCGCTCGAAGCCTGTGTGGAGCGGATCGAGAACGAGGGCCTGGACGCGCTGATCTCCCGCCACGCCTCGGCGGCGGCGGCGACCCGTGCGGGCGCCCTGGCGCTCGGCGGGGGCCTGGAGCCGTATGTCGTGGACGCGCGCGAGGCGGCGCCGGTCGCCACGACGCTGCGCGCCCCTGCGGGAGTCGACGCCGCCTCGCTCGTCGCGCGGGCGCTCGCGGCCGATCCCTCGCTGCCGCTGATCGCGGGTGGCGGGGCGCTGTCCAAGGAGATGATCCGGGTCAATCACTACGGTGTGGACGCGACGCGGGGCGTGGTGCTGTCCTCGCTCGCGGCTCTGGGGTCGGCGCTCGCCGGCACGGGCCGGCAGGTCGATTTCGAGGCTGCCCGCAAGGCCGTGTCGGAAACCTGGCCCAACGAATAAATTCCAGGAATTCATGAATGCGGGGAGCCGCTTTATCGAGAACAGCTCCCCGCATTCTTCTGCCCGCTTTCCCCGACCCTAAACGTTAGAGCTTCAACAAGCTCGATCTTCGTAATTCGGACAGGTCTCCCTAGAGTTACAACCCTGTGACCGACTCCACACGGCAGGCGTTATGCCGGATAAATTCCGGTCAAATGGTGACAAGACGCCACCGATTCGCGCGAAGGCACGCGCCCGCGTGATAACACAACGAGTCCGTTCACCCAACCCCTTCCCGCGATGCAATTTCGATTTTTGCTGGGTAAATTCAATTCGCATGACCGCAGCACCAGCAGATTTTGCAAGTGCCCGAAGCGAATTCCTTAGAATCGACACCCCGCGAGTGGAGGACGGAGCCGCGATCTGGCGCATTGCCCGCGACTCCGAGGTCCTGGACCTCAACTCCTCGTACAGCTACCTGCTGTGGTGCCGTGACTTCGCGGCGACCTCCGTGGTCGCCCGCGACGAGAACGGCGACGCCATCGCCTTCGTGACGGGATACATCCGCCCGGACCGTCCACAGACACTCGTCGTCTGGCAGGTGGCCGTCGACCACGGGCACCGCGGGAAGGGGCTGGCAGCCACCCTGCTGGACGCGCTGACCGCACGGGTCGCCGCCGACCAGGGCCTGGCATCGGTCGAGACGACCGTCACCCCGGACAACACCGCGTCCGACCGGCTGTTCACCTCCTATGCCCAGCGCCACGACGTGGCCCTGGAGCAAGAGGTGCTCTTCGACGGGGGTCTGTTCCCCGAGGGAACACACCTGCCGGAAGTGCTGTACCGCATCGGCCCGTTCCACGCCTGAGCGCGCCGCCGGTCATCCCCGCAGCACCCCGGGCACCGTGCCGAGCGCAGCCCGTCAGTCCACCCCCCTCTCACGCAGGAGATCCGCTGTGACCATCACCCCGCCCGCACTGAGCGTCTTCGAGACTCTGGAATCGGAAGTACGCAGCTACTGCCGCAGCTGGCCCGCGGTCTTCGACCGCGCGCAGGGCGCCCGGCTGACGGACGAGGACGGCCACTCCTACCTCGACTTCTTCGCCGGTGCCGGTTCACTCAACTACGGCCACAACAACCCGGTGCTGAAACGCGCGCTGATCGACTACATCGAGCGCGACGGCATCACCCACGGCCTGGACATGGCGACCACCGCCAAGCGCGCCTTCCTGGAGACCTTCCAGAACGTGATCCTGCGCCCGCGCGACCTCCCGTACAAGGTGATGTTCCCCGGCCCGACCGGCACCAACGCCGTCGAGTCGGCGCTGAAGCTGGCCCGTAAGGTCAAGGGCCGCGAGTCGGTCGTGTCCTTCACCAACGCCTTCCACGGCATGTCGCTCGGCTCGCTCGCCGTCACCGGCAACGCGTTCAAGCGGGCCGGCGCCGGTATCCCGCTGGTGCACGGCACGCCGATGCCGTTCGACAACTACTTCGACGGCCAGGTGCCGGACTTCCTCTGGTTCGAGCGGCTCCTGGAGGACCAGGGCTCCGGGCTCAACAAGCCCGCCGCCGTGATCGTGGAGACCGTCCAGGGCGAGGGCGGCATCAACGTCGCCCGCGCCGAGTGGCTGCGCGCGCTCCAGGAGCTGTGCCACCGCCAGGACATGCTGCTCATCGTCGACGACATCCAGATGGGCTGCGGCAGGACCGGCGGCTTCTTCTCCTTCGAGGAGGCCGGCATCACGCCGGACATCGTGACGCTGTCGAAGTCCATCAGCGGCTACGGCATGCCCATGTCCCTCTGCCTGTTCAAGCCGGAGCTGGACATCTGGGAGCCGGGCGAGCACAACGGCACCTTCCGCGGCAACAACCCGGCCTTCGTGACCGCCGCAGCCGCGCTCGACGCCTACTGGGCGGACGGCCAGATGGAGAAGCAGACCCTGGCCCGCGGCGAGCAGGTCGAGCAGGCACTGCTGGCGATCTGTGACGAGAACCCCGCCGCCGGCGGGCAGTTCCGTGGCCGCGGCCTCGTCTGGGGCCTGGAGTTCACCGACCCCTCGCGCGCCACGAAGGTCTGCGCCCGCGCCTTCGAACTGGGGCTGCTCCTGGAGACCTCGGGTCCGCAGAGCGAGGTCGTGAAGCTGCTTCCGCCGCTGACCGTCACCCCCGACGAGCTGGACGAGGGCCTGCGCACGCTGGCCCGCTCCGTCCGTGAGACCGCCTGACCCGGACAGACCCCGGGCCGGGCCCGAAGAAGCACCACCGCAGAGAGAAAGGCACCAACCCACCGTGATCGTCCGATCGTTCAGTGACATCGAGAACACCGACCGGCATGTGAAGGCCGCCTCCGGCACCTGGGAGAGCAAGCGCATCGTGCTCGCCAAGGAGAAGGTGGGCTTCTCGCTCCACGAAACCGTGCTCTACGCGGGCACGGAGACGTCGATGTGGTACGCGAACCACATCGAGGCCGTGCTGTGCACCGAGGGCGAGGCCGAGCTCACCAACGACGAGACCGGCGAGACGCACTGGATCTCCCCCGGCACGATGTACCTGCTCGACGGCCACGAGCACCACACGCTGCGGCCCAAGACCGACTTCCGCTGCGTGTGCGTCTTCAACCCTCCCGTCACCGGACGGGAGGACCACGACGAGAACGGTGTCTACCCGCTGCTGACCGAGGAGGGCTGAACCATGACCACTGAAGTTCGCGCAGACCTGTACCCATCGCGCGGCGCCGCCGAGATGACCACTCCCCGCCAGGACCCGGTCATCTGGTCCGCGCCCGGCGCACCCGGGCCGGTCACCGTGAAGGGCCTGCAGGGTTTCGAGCGGGACGGTTTCCTCACCGTCGACCAGCTGATCACTCCGGACGAGGTCGCCACGTACCACGCCGAACTGGAGCGGCTGATCGCCGATCCCGCGGTGCGGGCCGACGAGCGCTCCATCATCGAGCCGAAGTCCCAGAAGGTACGTTCCGTCTTCGAGGTCCACCGGCTCAGCGAGGTCTTCGCCCGGCTGGTCGCCGACGAGCGGGTGGTGGGCAGGGCCCGCCAGATCCTCGGCTCGGACGTGTACGTCCACCAGTCCAGGATCAACGTGAAGCCGGGCTTCGGGGCTTCGGGCTTCTACTGGCACTCGGACTTCGAGACCTGGCACGCCGAGGACGGCCTGCCGAACATGCGGGCCGTGTCCGTCTCGATCGCGCTGACCGAGAACCACGACACCAACGGCGGGCTGATGATCATGCCCGGTTCGCACAAGTCGTTCCTCGGCTGTGCGGGCGAGACACCGCGGGACAACTACAAGAAGTCCCTGCAGATGCAGGACGCCGGCACCCCGTCGGACGAGGCGCTGACGAGGATGGCCGACCGGCACGGCATCAAGCTCTTCACGGGCGCGGCCGGTTCGGCGACCTGGTTCGACTGCAACTGCATGCACGGCTCGGGCGACAACATCACCCCGTACCCGCGCAGCAACGTCTTCATCGTCTTCAACAGTGTGGACAACGCGGCGCAGGAGCCCTTCTCGGCCCCGATCCACCGCCCTGAGTTCATCGGCGCGCGGGACTTCACTCCGGTGAAGTGACGCACCGGCACGGTTTCGGCGGAGGACTTCGCCCTCCTGCGAAACCGACTGGACCCGGGGGCCCCGACGGGCGACAGTGGCGCCCATGACTTCCCATGTACGCCACATCACCATCGACTGCGCCGACGCCTACAAGCTGGCGACGTTCTGGGCCGAGGTGCTGGGTGCCCCCGTGTCCGACGAGGACGAGCCCGGCGATCCCGAGGCGCTCGTCGAAGCCCCGGGCGCCGCCCTGCTGTTCGTCTCCGTGCCCGAGGCGAAGAGCATCAAGAACCGTGTCCACCTAGACATCCAGCCCGACGACCGCACCCGGGACGAGGAGGTCGAGCGGCTGCTGGCGCTCGGCGCCACACTGGTCGGCGATCACCGCAAGCCGAACGGGCGGGGCTGGGCGACCCTGGCCGACCCGGAGGGCAACGAGTTCTGTGTCGAGGCCAGTGCCGCCGAGCGCGCGCGGCTGACCGGGGCCCGGCTGCCGGTCACCGCGGACGACGTGACCTCGGCGGTGCGTCTCGCGGTGGCGGCGCTCCAGGAGTCCCCGGCGGACGACTGGCACATTCCGGCGGGGACGCTCACCTGGGACTGCTGGGAGACCGTGGAGCATCTGAGCGACGACCTCTTCGCGTACGCCGTCCAGCTCGGTCCGCGCAAGCCCCCGCTGGAGAACGAGGTTCCCTACCGTTGGGCCCCGGAGCGCGAGGGCGGCCCGTGGAACGCGGTCTTCGCGGATCCGGAGGCGGGAACCGCCGGGCTTCTCCAGACGCTGGAGGCGAGCGGCGCGCTGCTGTCGGCGATGGTGCGGACGGCTTCGCCCGCTCTGCGCTCCTACCACTCGTACGGCGTCTCCGACCCGGAGGGCTTCGCCGCGATGGGCATCGTGGAGACCCTCGTGCACACCCACGACATCGCCGAGGGTCTCGGCATCTCCTGGACCCCGCCCGCCGGCCTCTGCGACCGGGTCCTGGCCCGGCTCTTCCCCGACGCCCCGGCCGACGAGGACCGGTGGACCGTCCTGCTCTGGTCCACCGGCCGCGCCGAGCTGGCGGGCCGCGACCGTGTCACCTCGTGGAAGTGGCACGGCGCCCCGCTCGACGGGAAGTCCTAGCCGCTACCGGTGGGAGAACCAGCGGGCGGCCGGGAGCAGTTTCCCGTTGTAGTCGAACACCGCCTGGTTCTCCCACGCGTTGCCGGATGACGGGTCGGCCGGGTCCCAGCCGCTGCCGGTGGCGGCGGTCCAGGACGGCTCCCAGTAGACGGCGCCCAGGCCGCGGCCGTTCGGTACGGCCTCGACGACGTTCATGACGTCGCGCAGGTTGGCGGCCTGGCCGGCCGGGGTCGCCGGGTAGCCGGTGACGAGCTGGTCGGCCGTGGCGACGTTGTTCTCCAGGCCGTCGTCGTCGGCGAGGGTGTGGGCGTAGGCCGTCTCGGCGACCAGGACGGGCTTCCCGTACCGTGCGGCCGCGTCGTCCAGGTTGGTCTGGAGGTCGGACAGGGGGCCGTGCCAGTACCCGTAGTACGAGAGCGCGATGACGTCGAACGGCACCTTGTGCGCGACCGCGTTGTCGAACCACCAGCGGGTGCCCGCGTTGTCGCCGCCCTTGGCGAGGTGGAGGGCCACCTTCGTACCCGGGGAGACGGCCTTGGCGGCGTTGGCACCGGAGGTGAGCAGGCCGGCGAGCTGGGACCAGTTGTCGGTGGAGCCCTCGGGCCAGAGCATCCCGGCGTTGGTCTCGTTGCCGATCTGCACCATGTCGGCGGTGGTGCCCTGGGCCTTGAGGGCGTTCAGCACGTCGTACGTGTGGGTGTAGACGTCCGTGCGGAGTTGGGCGTAGCCGTGTCCGGCCCAGGCGGCGGGCTTGACCTGCTTGCCCGGGTCGGCCCAGGCGTCGGAGTAGTGGAAGTCGACGAGCACCTTCATGCCGAGCGCCTTGGCGCGCTCGGCCATGGCCAGGACGCGGGCCTTGTCGTTGTAGCCGTCGGCGGGATTCACCCACACCTTGAGGCGTACGTAGTTCATCCCGGAGTTCTTGAGAATGCTCATGGCGTCGCCGGTCGCACCGGCGGCGTCGCGGTACGTCGCGCCGTGCGCCTCGTTCTTCGGGAGGGTCGAGAGATCTCCGCCCCTGACGGCGAGTCCGGTCGTCCCCGCGGTGAAGGTGATGTCGTCGAAGTTGGCCCACTCCCCCGCGTGCGCGTCGGAGTTGAGGCTGATGGTGCAGGCGCCTCCGGTCACCTTGACGGAGGTGACGAGGCGTATCCAGGCGCCGTTGGCGGTCGGCGGCAGGTCGGTGCGCTGCTCGGCGCTGCCACAGTTGCGCAGGGCGATGTACGCCGAGTTCTGCCCGCCGCCGGAACGGACCCAGGCGCTCAGGGTGTACGTGCCGTCGGTGAGACCGGTGAGGTACTGGTAGGTCTCCACCTTGTAGGCCGATGATGCCCAGTGGCTGAGCCTGGTGCTGCCGCCGTGCCCGCCCGCCTCGGTGAAGGAGGCGGCGTTCTGACCGCCCGCGGAGTAGGTGGACCAGCCGGTGCTCCCGGATTCGAAGCCGGGGTTGGCGGGGGTGGTGGCCGCGTGTGCGGTCTGGGCGGGGAGAGCGGCGAACAGCAGCCCTCCGAGGGCCGCCGCCGCGGCGGCCCTCAGCTTTCCTTGCGACGTTCCGTACATCGTCGATGTCCCTTCGACCATTGTGCGGTGCGGGTAATGTTCTGTCGGCCTCAGACGTCGAGCCGTACGACGCGGACCGCGCCCGCCGGGACGGCGAGGTGGTCCTTGGCGGGCTCGCCGGTGAGGAGTTCGGTGCCGGGGGTGTCCAGCGGCACTTCGGTGTCGCCCTCGGTGTGGTTGATCGCGAAGAGGTACGTGCCGCTCTCGCCGGTGCGGCGTACGACCTCGACGTCGTACGGGAGCGAGGTGCGCGGGGCGATCCCCGCGTCCTCGCAGGCCCGGTCCAGGACGGCGTCCAGGCCGGGGCCCGAAAGCCGGGTGGAGATGTACCAGGCGGTGCCATCGCCCAGGCGGTGGCGGGTGACGGCGGGGCGGCCGGCGGGGATGCCGTCGGCGTACGACCAGACGGTCTCGGCGCCGCGCGGGATCACCACGTCCGACCAGAGGTCACCGGTCAGATCGGGTCCCTCGGGTGCGCCCTCGGGGGTGATCAGGCGCACCGTGCCGCCCTCGCCGAGCGGCGCGAACTCCTCGATGTGGAGGCCCAGTACGTCCCGCAGGACACCGGGGTACGGCCCCGGGTGCACGGCGTCATCGGTGTCGACGATGCCCGAGAAGTACGAGACGACGAGGGTGCCGCCGCCCTCGACGTAACGGCGCAGATTGCGGCCGGTGTCCTCGGTGGCGAGGTAGAGCGCCGGGACGACGACCAGCGGGTAGGCGGAGAGGTCGGCCTCGGGGTGGGCGAAGTCGACGGTCAGGTGGCGGTCGTAGAGCGAGGCGTAGAACGTGTCGGCGCGCTCGCGGGCGTCGTGCTCCTCGCTGGGGCGCCACTCCAGGGACTGCGCCCACCAGGACTGCCAGTCCCAGACCATCGCGGCGTCGGCGACGGTACGGGTGCCCCGGATGCCCTCCAGCAGGCCGAGGTCCGCGCCGAGCGCGCTCACCTCGCGCCACACCCGGGAGTCGGTCCCGGCGTGCGGAACCATCGCCGAGTGGAACTTCTCCGCGCCGCGGCGGGACTGGCGCCACTGGAAGAACATCGCGCCCTCCGAGCCGCGTGCGACGTGCGCGAGGCTGTTGCGGGCCATCTCGCCGGGGCGCTTGGCGGGGTTGCGGGGCTGCCAGTTGACGCCGCTCGTGGAATGTTCCAGCAGCAGCCAGGGGGCGCCGCCCGCCACCGAGCGGGTGAGGTCGGCGGCCATGGCGAGGTTCACATGGGTGCGGCGGCCGTCGGTGATCAGGTAGTGGTCGTTGCTGACGAGGTCGACCTCGCGGCCCCAGGCCCAGTAGTCGACGGAGTCGCACTGGCTGAGCGCCGTCATGAAGTTGGTGGTGACGGGGGCGCCGGGGGCCAGCCGGTGGAGGATGTCGCGCTCGGCGCGGAAGTTCTCCCGCATGGTGGCGTCGGCGAAGCGGGCGTAGTCCAGCTGCTGGGCCGGGTTGCCGACCGTCGGGGTGGTGCGGGGCGGGTCGATCTCGTCGAGGCTGCGGTAGCGCTGCCCCCAGAAGGCGGTGCCCCATGCCTCGTTGACGGCGTCGACGGAGCCGTGCCGCTCGGTGAGCCAGCGGCGGAAGTGGACGGCGCAGTTGTCGCAGTAGCAGGCGCCGACCGGGACGCCGTACTCGTTGTGGACGTGCCACATCGCGAGGGCCGGGTGGTTCGCGTACCGGCGGGCGAGCCGCTCGGTGATGTCCGCCGCCGCCGCCCGGTAGTCGGGGGAGCTGTGGCAGATGGCGCCGCGTGACCCGAAGGCGTACCGCACACCGTCGCGGCTGACGGGCAGCGCGTCGGGGTGGGCGCGGTAGAACCAGGCGGGCGGGGCGACGGTGGGGGTTCCGAGGTCGGCGCGGACGCCGTTGACGTGCAGGAGGTCCAGGAGCCGGTCGAGCCAGCCGAAGTCGTGGACGCCGGGCTCGGGTTCCAGGAGTGCCCAGGAGAAGATCCCGACGCTGACCATGGTCACGCCGGCCTCCCGCATCAGCCGTACGTCCTCGTGCCAGACCTCCTCCGGCCACTGCTCGGGGTTGTAGTCACCGCCGAAGGCCAGCTTGTGCAGGCCGAGCGGGGCGCTCGCGCTGGCGGGGTGCGGCATGGGTGTCTCCTGGGCTCTTGGTACGACTTCTGGTGGGCTCTTGGTACAACTTCTGGGAACGTGCACACGCCCTCTCGGTGGCGCAGAGCCAACATAACCGCACAGCAACAACCATTGACAAGTGTCGGTTTCGTTTCTCTACTGTGAACGCTCACAGCGCACGTCGTCGCTGCAGCCCGCTTTCTCGCCAGGGGAGAAATCCATGAAGTACCGCATCGCCGCGGCGTCCACGGCCACCGTGCTCGCCGCCACCGCTCTGCTCTCGGGCTGCGGCTCGTCGGACAAGGACGGCGGCACCCCGGCCGCCTCCGGCCCGGCCGAGCTCACCTACTGGGCGTGGGCGCCCGGCCTGGACAAGGTCGCGGACATCTGGAACGCGGGCGAGGGCAAGAAGACCGGCATCACGGTCACGGTGAAGAAGCAGGCTTCGGGCGACGACCTGGTCACCAAGATCATCACGGCGGCCAAGGCGCACAAGGCCCCCGACCTGGTCCAGGCCGAGTACCAGGCGCTCCCCACCCTGGTCTCCAACGATGTGCTGGCCGACATATCCAAGGAGGCCGGTGACGCCGAGGGCGAGTTCGCCGAGGGCGTCTGGCAGCAGGTGACGCTGGGCTCGGACGCCCTGTACGCGCTGCCGCAGGACTCGGGCCCGCTGATGTTCTACTACCGCCAGGACCTGTTCAAGCAGTACGGCCTGTCGGTGCCGACGACCTGGGACGAGTTCGCCGAGACGGCCCGCGCGCTGAAGAAGAAGGCGCCGGACAAGGACCTCACCACGTTCTCGTCCAACGACTCCGGCCTCTTCGCCGGTCTCGCCCAGCAGGCCGGCGCCCAGTGGTGGACCACCGGCGACGACAAGTGGAAGGTCGCGATCGACGACCCGGCCACGCGGAAGGTCGCCGACTTCTGGGGCGGGCTGGTCGAGGAGGGCGCCATCGACAACCAGCCGATGTACACCCCGGCCTGGAACAAGGCGCTCAACACCGGCAAGCAGGTCGCCTGGGTCAGCGCGGTCTGGGCGCCCGGCACCCTGACCACGGCGGCCCCCGACACCAAGGGCAAGTGGGCCATGGCCCCCCTCCCCCAGTGGACGGCCGGGCAGAACGCCACGGGCAGCTGGGGCGGCTCCTCCACCGCCGTCACCAACGACTCCAAGCACAAGGCGGCCGCCGCGACCTTCGCGAAGTGGCTGAACACGGATGAGACGGCCCTCGCCGCCCTGGTGAAGGAGAGCGGCATCTACCCGGCGGCCACGGCCGCGCAGACCGGCGGCACGCTCTCCCAGGCGCCGGGCTTCTTCCCCAACCAGCCGGACTTCTACGCCGCGGCCGCCGAGATCGCCAAGGGCACGGCCCCGGCCGCCTGGGGCCCGAACGTGAACGTCGCGTACACCGCCTTCAAGGACAACTTCGCACAGGCCGCCAAGAACAGGTCCGGCTTCGGAGCGGCCCTGACCGCCATGCAGGACGCGACCGTCGCCGACCTCAAGAAGCAGGGCTTCGGAGTCTCCGAGTGACACGCGCACGCCGCAGGACGCCGTACGGGGTCAAGAGCGCCCCGTACGCGTTCCTGATCCCCGCCACCCTGCTCTTCCTGCTCTTCTTCGCCCTGCCCATCGGCTACGCGCTCTACCTCAGCTTCCGCAGGACCGAGGTCTCGGGCCTCGGTCTGGGCAAGGGCGCACGCACCGAGATCTGGGCCGGTCTCGCCAACTACACCGACGCGCTCACCGACTCCGAGCTGCTGCACGGAGCGCTGCGCATCCTCGGGTACGGCGTGATCGTCGTCCCCGTGATGCTCGGCCTCGCCCTGCTGTTCGCGCTGCTCCTGGACACCGAGCGGATCCGTCTCCGGGGCTTCTCCAGGCTGGCGATCTTCCTCCCGTACGCGATTCCGGGCGTCGTCGCCGCGCTGATGTGGGGCTTCCTGTATCTGCCGGACGTCAGCCCGTTCTACTACCTGCTGGACAAGGCGGGGCTGCCGCAGCCCGATCTGCTCGACGGCGGGCCGCTGTATCTCGCCCTGGCCAATATCGCGGTGTGGGGCGGCACCGGCTTCAACATGATCGTGATCTACACCTCGCTGCGGGCGATCCCGGTGGAGGTGTTCGAGGCGGCGCGTCTCGACGGCTGCTCGCAGCTGCAGATCGCGCTCCGCATCAAGATCCCGATGGTGGCGCCCTCGCTGGTGCTGACGTTCTTCTTCTCGATCATCGCCACGCTCCAGGTGTTCAGCGAGCCGACGACCCTGAAGCCGCTGACGAACTCGCTCTCCACCACGTGGAGTCCGCTGATGAAGGTCTACCAGGACGCGTTCGTCAACAACGACATCTACGCGGCCGCGGCGCAGGCGGTCATCATCGCCGTGGCCACCCTGGCCCTTTCCTTCGGCTTCCTCCGCGCAGCCAACTCCCGTACGAAGCAGGGAGATTCCCGATGAGTACGCAGCCCCTCGCCACCGGCCCCCGCCGGTTCCCGCTCGTCCCGACGGCCGCGCTGCTGTTCGGCGCCCTGTATTGCCTGCTGCCCGTGGCCTGGGTGCTGGTCGCGTCGACCAAGTCCGGCAGCGAGCTCTTCTCCACCTTCACCTTCCTGCCGGGCACCGGCCTCGCCGACAACGTCGCCGATCTGTCGGCGTACCGGGACGGGGTGTACTGGAATTGGATGGCCAACTCGGCCTTCTACTCCGGGGTGGGCGCCCTGCTGTCCACGGCGGTGTCCGCGGTCTCGGGGTACGCGCTGGCCGTGTACCGCTTCCGGGGGCGCGAGAGCATCTTCAACATCCTCATGGCCGGGGTGCTGATGCCTCCGGTGATCCTCGCCGTACCGCAGTACCTGCTGCTGGCCGAGGCCGACCTGACCGACTCGTACCTCTCGGTGCTGCTGCCGGTGATCCTCTCCCCGTACGGCGTCTATCTCGCCCGGATCTACGCGAGCGCCGCGGTGCCCGCCGATGTGATCGAGGCCGGGCGGATGGACGGCGGCGGCGAGTGGCGGATCTTCCGGACGATCGCGCTGCCGATGATGCTGCCGGGGCTCGTGACGGTCTTCCTGTTCCAGTTCGTGGCGGTCTGGAACAACTTCCTGCTGCCCTACATCATGCTCGGCGACGACGAGAAGTTCCCGGTGACGCTCGGTCTCTTCACCCTTCTCCAGCAGGGCGCGAGCACCCCGGCGCTCTACACGCTGGTGATCACCGGGGCGGTACTGGCGATCATTCCGCTGATCGCCCTGTTCCTGGTCATCCAGCGGTTCTGGAGCCTCGACCTGCTCTCCGGCGCCGTAAAGTCCTGACAGCTCCTCAACAGGGCTTCATTTGACGAAAGATCATGCACCATGAGCCGCACAGAACAGAACGGCACGGGACGCCGCCGCCCGCCGACGATCCACGATGTCGCACGGGAGGCCGGGGTCTCCCGTGGCACGGTCTCCCGGGTGCTCAACGGCGGTCACAACGTCAGCCCCGCCGCCCTGGACGCGGTCAACTCCGCGATCCGTAAGACCGGGTACACCGTCAACCGGCATGCCCGCTCGCTGATCACCGGCCGGTCCGACTCTGTGGCGTTCCTGCTGACCGAGCCCCAGGAGCGGTTCTTCGAGGACCCGAATTTCAACGTACTGCTGCGCGGCTGCACCACCGCGCTGGCCGCGCACGACATTCCGCTGCTGCTGATGATCGCGGGCACGGAGGCGGAGCGCCGCAGGAACATGCGGTACATCGCCGGTCATGTGGACGGTGTCCTGCTGGTCTCCAGCCACTCCGGGGACCCGGTCTCCGCCCAGTTGCACGAGGCGGGAGTACCCCTGGTGGCCTGCGGGAAGCCGCTCGGGCACGGCTCGAAGGTGAGCTATGTGGCGGCGGCCGACCGCGACGGCGCCCGCGACATGGTGCGGTTCCTGTACGAGTCGGGGCGCCGCCGCATCGGTACGGTGAGCGGCCCCCTGGACACCCCGGGCGGGGTGGAACGGCTCGCGGGCTACCGCGAGATGATCGCCGACTGCGGACTGCCGGCCGACGACTCGCTGATCGTCCCGGGCGACTACAGCCGGGCGGGCGGCCAGGCCGCCGCCTCGCTGCTCCTGGAGCGGGCCCCCGATGTGGACGCGGTGTTCGTGGCGTCCGACCTGATGGCACAGGGGGTGCTCGCCGCACTGGAGAAGGCGGGGCGGCGGGTGCCGGAGGATGTGGCCGTGGGCGGCTTCGACGACTCCCCCGCGGCACTCGCGTCCCGCCCGGCGCTGACGACGATCCGTCAGCCGTGGGACCGGATCAGCGCCGAGATGGTACGGGTGCTGCTGGCCCAGATCGGCGGTGAGGACCCGGCGGCGGTGATACTCCCCACGGAGCTGGTGCGCCGGGATTCGGCGTAGCGCCCGCCCCCGCGTCCTAGGCGTCGAGCGCCGCGTAGTCCGTGTATCCCTTCGCGTCCCCGCCGAAGAAGGTCGAGGCGTCGGGGGTATTGAAGGGGCCGCCGGCCTTCAGCCGGGCCGGCAGGTCCGGGTTGGCGAGGAACAGGGCGCCGTAGGAGATGACGTCCGCGATCCCGTCGTCGATCACCGTGTGGTCGTCGGGGCCGGTCGGCCCCTCGGTCAGCGCGTTGAGGACGAAGGTGCCGGTGAACTGCTTGCGCAGCGCGAGGGTCAGCTCGCGGATGTCCACGCCTTCCAGCACGTGCAGGTAGGCGAGGCCGAGCGGCTCGATCTCGCGGACCAGCGCGGTGTAGACGGCGTCCGGCGCGGGCTCCTCGATGCCGTTGTACGGGTTGGAGGGCGAGATCCGCAGCGCGGTCCGCTCCGCGCCGATCTCGGCGACGACGGCCTTGACGACCTCGACGGCGAAGCGGATACGGGCCTCATCGGAGCCGCCCCACTCGTCCTCGCGCAGGTTCGTGCCGGGCGCGAGGAACTGGTGGATCAGATAGCCGTTGGCACCGTGCAGCTCGACGCCGTCGAAACCTGCCTCGACGGCGTTACGGGCCGCGGCGGCGAAGTCCGCGATGGTCTCCCGGATCTCCGCATCGGTCAGCTCGCGGGGCTCCACGAAGTCCTTGGGGCCCACGTGCGTGTATACCTGGCCGACAGCGGCGACCGGGGACGGGCCCACCGGCACCAGCCCGTCGGGGAGCAGCACCGGGTGGCCGATCCGGCCCGAATGCATGAGCTGGGCGAAGATCCGGCCGCCGGCCGCGTGGACGGATTCGGTGACCTTGCGCCAGGAGGCGACCTGCTCGGCGTTGTGCAGCCCGGGCGTGAAGGGGTAGCCCTGGCCCACGGGCGAGGGCTGGATGCCCTCGGTGATGATCAGCCCGGCCGAGGCCCGCTGCGTGTAGTACTCGACGGTGAGATCGGTTGCCGTGCCGCCCTCACCGGCCCGGCTGCGGGTCATCGGAGCCATGGCGATGCGGTTGGCGAGCTGCGTACCGGCAAGGTCGATGGGGTCGAACACGGTGGTCATGAAAGCTCCCGGAAATATGTGGCCGACCAATATTGGGTCGGCCAAGTAATCGCGCCGTTCGCCACTGTAGCGCAATACTTGGCCGACCAAGGTAAAGTTTCCGGTAAGCGGCCCGGAACGACACGATCCGGCCCTGCACCACCCCGCGCAGCACCCCGAGCGCCACCCCGAGGAGTCCCGATGAAGGCCGATTCCGCAGCCGCCACCGATCCGGCCTGTACCGACGGCCCGCTGCCCGATCCCGCCTGTACGGAGGGCCTGCTGCCCGAAGCAGCCCGTCGTGGGCCGGTCAGTCATGCCCTCTCGCGGGTCGCGCGGCTGCACCGGATCGCGGCGGGCAAGCTGCTCAAGGGGGCCGGCCTCTATCCCGGTCAGGAGCATCTGATGATGCACCTGTGGGACTCCGGGGCCGTGCGCCAGTCGGCCCTGATCAAGGCCGTGGACCTCGACCCGTCCACGGTCACGAAGATGCTCCAGCGCCTCGAACAGACGGGGCACGTCCGCCGCAGCCCCGACCCGGACGACCGCCGGGCCGTCCTGGTCGAGGCCACGGACGACAGCTGCGCGCTGCTCTCCGACGTACGGGCCGCGTGGGGGACGCTGGAGGAGCACACCCTCGTGGGTCTTGACCCCGCCGAGCGCACGGAGTTCGCCAGGCTGCTGGCCAAGGTCGAGGAGAACCTCTGCCAGGAGACGGCGGACTGCCCCGAGCGGACCTGAGGCTAGCGGACCTGAGCCTCTGGAGCGTCAGCCGCTCAGCACGTCCAGCGCCCGGTCCACATCCGCCTCGGTGTTGTAGAGGTGGAAGGCCGCCCGCAGATTCCCGGCCCGGTTGGAGACCATCACCCCGGCCCGCGCAAGCTCCGGCTCACGGTCGCCGAGTCCTGGCACGGCGACGATCGCCGACCCGCTCGGGACGACGTCGTGCCCCAGCCCCGCCAGGCCCGACCGGAACCGGTCCGCGATCGCGGTGACGTGGGCGTGGATTGCGTCGACGCCGACCTCCCTCAGCAGGGCGAGAGAGCGCTCGGCCCCGTGGTACGACAGGAACGCGGGCGGTGCGTCGAAGCGCCGGGCGTCGGGCGCGAGCCGGGTGACCGCCCCGTACGTACTGCCCCAGGGGTCCTCCGCTGCGGCCATTCCGGCGAAGAGGGGCGGCAGGGTCTCCTGGGCCTCCTCGGTGACGGTGAGGAACGACGTACCCCGCGGGCAGAGCAGGAACTTGAAGGCTCCGGTGACGGTGTAGTCGTAGGTCCCGGCGTCCAGCGGAAGCCAGCCCGCGGACTGCGAGGCATCGAGCAGGGTACGGGCGCCGTGGGCGCCTGCCGCCGCCCGCACCGCGTCCAGATCGGCGATCCTGCCGTCGGCGGACTGCACCGAGGAGAAGGCGACGAGCGCGGTGCCGGGCCGCACCGCGTCGGCCAGCCCCTCCAGCGGAACGTAGCGCACCTCGAGATCACCGCGGAGCGCGAACGGGCTGACGACCGAGCTGAACTCGCCCTCGGGGAAGAGGATTTCGGCCCCTGCGGGCAGCGAGGCCGCGATCAGCCCGACATGCACGGCGACCGAGCCGCCGACGGCGACCCGGTCGGAGCCGACACCGGCCAGCCGCGCGAACCCGGCCCTGGCCGCGTCCACGAGGTCGGCGTCACCCGAGCCGGTCCTGCGGCCCGAGGCACTGCCCTCGGCGAGCGCCGTCACCGCCGCGACGGTGCGGCGGGGCAGCAGCCCACAGGTGGAGGTGTTCAGGTACGTGGTCTCCGGCGCGAACTCGGCGTGCACGGCGCGTGACAGCGAAGAGATCTCCATACGCCCACCCTGGAGCCCCCTCAACTCATAGTCAATTACCCAAAGTCGAGGGGTGCCCCTAAGCAACGCTTATCAGCGCAGGTCGGGTGCGGTCAGGTGGCACTGCCGGCCGCCGGAACCTCGCACGCCCCCTCGGGGCCGCAGGCCGCCGCGTCGTCTCCGAGCGCGGTGAGCGCGGTGACGGGGCGGTCCTTCCACGCCTGCTCCAGCGCCTGGAGGAACACCTCGGACGGCTGGCCGCCGGAGATTCCGTACCGGCGGTCGAGCACGAAGAACGGCACACCGTTGGCACCCAGCTCGGACGCCTCGCGCTCATCGGCCCGGACCTCGTCCGCGTACGCGCGAGGGTCGGCGAGCACCGCGCGGACCTCGTCCTCGCCGAGCCCCGCCTCGACGGCGAGGTCCACCAGCACGTCCGAGTCGAAGACCGAGCGCTCCTCGGCGAAGTTCGCGCGGTAAGCGAGGTTCAGCAGCTCGTCCTGCCGTCCGCGCGCCTTGGCCAGGTGGAGCAGCCGGTGGATGTCGAAGGTGCTGCCGTGGTCGCGCCCCTCGGTGCGGTAGCCGAGCCCCTCCGACTGCGCGTTGGCCGCGACATTGGCCTCCATGGCCTTGGCCTCTTCCCGCGTACGCCCGTACTTCTGGGCCAGCATGTCGATCACCTGCGCGGTGTCGCCCTTGGCCCGTCCCGGGTCGAGCTCGAAGGAACGGTGCACCACCTCGACCTCGTCGCGGTGCGCGAAGCCGGCCAGGCCCTTCTCGAAGCGGGCCTTTCCGATGTAGCACCACGGGCAGGCGATGTCGCTCCAGATCTCGACGCGCATGTCTCTTCTTCTCTCCAGGATCTCGGGCACTTCGGAGGGACCCTCCGCTACCCCCGTTCAACATTCAACGGCTCGGGCTGATTCCCCACGTCGAAGCGGAGCACCAGATGGCTGCCCGCACGTGGCCCGTCCGGGTCGGGGGCCCAGCCGTGGCGCGCGTAGAAGGCCTGCGCGCGGGTGTTGTGGACGAAGACCTCCAGCCGGGCGGCCCGCACTCCGGCACTCCGCCAGGCGTCGGTGCACGCGGCGTGGAGGGCGGTGCCTATGCCCGTACGCCACTGGGAGGGCGAGACGTGGAGCTGGGTGAGGTCCATGACTCCGTCGCGTACGGCGAAGGCAGCGATGCCGACGACAACGCCGTCCCGCTCGGCGCAGAGGACGGTGACATCGGACCGCTCGACGGCCCGGGCCCAGCCTTCCCGACTGCGGGCGACCTCGGCCACCCCCTCGTACTCCTCGGCGGGAAGGTGGTCGCGGTAGTAGGTGGCGCGGGCTTCGGTGTGCAGCCGGACGATGGCGTCGAGGTCGGCCGGCGTAGCGGTTCTGATCATGGTGGGAGGGACGCGTGGTTCCGGTCGGCGGTTGCCGCGGCCGGGCGCTGGACCTGGTGATCCGCCGCCGGGTCCGTTCATCCGGTGGTGGATCCGATGCTGCGCGGCGCGGCGGCCCCGGCTCCGCCGGCCGGGCCCCCGGGCTGGTGGCTGCGGGTCAGGCCGACGCCGATGAGCACCACGGCCAGGCCCGCGATGACGCGGGCGCTCAGCCGCTCGTCGAGGACGACGGCCCCCAGGACCACCGAGACGACGGGCAGCAGATAGCCGACGGTGGCAGCGGCGGTGGGGCCCTCGTCGGCGATGAGCCGGGAGTTCAGGTGGAAGGTGACGCCCGTGCCGAGGATGCCCAGCACGACGACGGCGATCACCGCCGTGAGCGTGGCATCCGTCGGGGCCGGGGGGCCTGCGGGGAGAGCGAGCGTGGTCAGGCCCGTCGCTGCGATGAGCTGGGCCGCCGAGAGGGCGAGCGGCCCGGTCCCCCGGCCGATGAGATGGCGGGCCATGTAGGCGAAGGCGACGGCGTAACTCATGGCGGCGGCCAGCAGGAGCAGCGCGCCCCAGCTGGTCAGACCGCTCTGCTGCCAGGGGGCGAAGATGAGCAGCACCCCGGCGAAGCCGAGGAGGAGGCCGGTCAGGCGGACCGGGTGCCAGCCGCGTTCCGTACCGAGTACGAGACCGATGCCCATGGACCACAGGGGTGTTGTCGCGTTGAGGACGCCGGCCACGCCGGAGTCGACGGTCTGCTCGCCGACGCTGAAGAGGAAGAACGGCAGGGCGTTGCAGAGGAACGCCGCCACGACGAGGTGCCCCCATGTCCTGCGGTCGCGCGGGAAACGCTGACCGGCCGAGCAGGCGAGCACGAGCAGGACGGCCGCGCCGAGCGCGCAGCGGATGACGGTGATGTGGAGCGGGGGCAGACCGCCGTTCAGGGCGATCTTGATCCAGAGAAAGCCTGAGCCCCACAGCAGGGCCAGGACAGCCATGCGGATGAGGGCTCCTCGTTGGCCACTGAGCACTGTGCGCCTCCCGACGGGGTCCGGATCTGTACAGTGCCCCGGCGCCGGTCGTAAGACAAGCGAAAAAGTTTGCATGCAGCATTAAGCTGGGCTACATGCTTGATATGCGGCGCATGCAGATTCTGCGAGCGGTGATCACCAGCGGGTCGGTCACCGCCGCGGCCCGGAACCTCGGCTACACCCCCTCGGCGGTCAGCCAGCAGATGGCGACCCTGGAGAAGGAGGCCGGGATCACCCTCCTCGAACGGACGGGACGGGGCGTACGGCCGACGGATGCCGGCCGGCTGCTCAACGAGTACGCGACCGTCATCGGCCATCACGTCGCCGAGGCGGAGACCGCGCTGGCCGATCTGCGGGCCGGGCGCACGGGCCGTGTCGTGGTCCGCTACTTCGCCACGGCGGGGGCCACCCTGGTGGCACCGGCGCTGGCACGGCTGCGCCGCGAGCAGCCCGGCGTACAGGTCGACCTGAAGATGAGCGACCCCGAGGACCCGCTGCCGGAGGTGAAGGAGGGCCGCGCCGACATCGCCCTGGTGGTCCGGCCGCGGAACCAGCTGTCCGTCGACGGGATCCGGTTCGTCCCCCTGCTCGACGACAGGTATCTCGCCGTACTGCCCGAGGACCACCGGCTCGCCGCGAAGCCGGAGATCGAGCTGACCGAGCTCGCCGACGAGGCGTGGATCAGCAGCGACCGTCCGGGCCCCTGCCTTGACCCGGTGCTCGATGCCTGCGCATCGGCCGGCTTCAGCCCGGGTTTCGTGGTGGAGAGCGAGGACCACGCCACGGCGCAGGCGTTCGTGGCCGCCGGGCTCGGCATCGCCCTGATCCCGGAACTGGGCCTCGGCAACCGCCACCCCGCCGTGGCCGTGCGCACGGTCCGGGCCCCGGAGCCGGTCAGGTCGATCTATGCGGCGGTACGGGAGTCGGCCCCGGCCGGACAGCCGGCACTGCGCGGAATGCTCGACGCGCTGCGGACCGCGGCGGCCGGTGCGACCGACCGCCGGCGCGGTGACGTGCCGTTCAGGCGTAGCTGAGGATCATGGCCGCGGCGGTGAGCAGCGTCCCGTACTGGAGGAACGATGTCCGACTCATGGAGCCGTTCCACCCTCCGGCCGGGGCCGGAGGGTGGGGGCAGCTACTCGCGGTGTCCGTCCACGCGGCGGGGCAGGCCCAGCGGGTTGGCCTCGCGGAGTTCCGGGGGGAGCAGGGCGTCGGGCGTCGTCTGGTACGTGACCGGGCGCACCCAGCGTTCGATCGCCGTCGCGCCGACCGAGGTGGAGGTCGAGGTGGTCGCCGGGTACGGGCCGCCGTGGTGCTGGGCGGGGGCGACGGCGACGCCGGTCGACCAGCCGTTGACCAGGACGCGTCCGGCCAGCGGGGTGAGCGCGGCGAGCAGCCGTGCGGCGCTCTCGTCGGTCTCCTCGGTGGCCGTCTGGAGCGTGGCGGTGAGGTTGCCCGGGAGGCGGGAGAGGACCGCGGTGATCTCGTCCTCGTTCTCGTAGCGGGCGACGACGGTGACCGGGCCGAAGCACTCCTCCAGCAGCGCGTCGTGCGGGCCGTCGGCGGCCAGTCGCTGCGCCGGTACGGTCAGGAAGCCCGCGGAGACGGTGTGTTCGCTGCCGGCGCCGGGGGTGACGGGGGCCGTCACGTCCGGGAGTCCGGCCCGTTCACGTACGCCCTCGACGAAAGCGTCGCGCATACGGTGGTCGAGCATGACCGCGGACCCGCTGTCGCTGACCACGTCGGTCAGGGACTTCAGCAGTTGGTCGCCCGTCCCGCCTGCCGGGACGAGGACGAAGCCGGGCTTCGTGCAGAACTGTCCCGCGCCCAGGGTCATCGACCCCGCGAGCCCCGCCCCGATCTGCTCGCCGCGCTCGGCGGCTGCGGCTTCGGTGACGACCACGGGGTTGAGGGAGCCGAGCTCGCCGTGGAACGGGATCGGGGTGGGCCGGGCCGCCGCCGCGTCGAACAGGGCGCGTCCGCCGCGGATCGAGCCGGTGAAGCCGGCCGCGGCGACGAGCGGGTGCTTGATCAGCTCGACGCCCGCGTCGAAGCCGTGCACCAGGGTCACCACGTCCTCGGGCAGACCGTGCTGCGCCGCGGCCCTGCGCAGTACGGAGGCGCAGAGTTCGGAGGTGGCGGGGTGGTCCGGGTGCGCCTTGACGACGACGGGGCAGCCCGCGGCGAGGGCGCTGGCGGTGTCGCCGCCGGGGACGGAGAAGGCGAGCGGGAAGTTGCTGGCCGCGTAGACGGCGACGACACCGAGCGGGATCTTGTAGCGGCGCAGGTCGGGCCAGGGCGGGGTCCGGGTCGCGTCCTCGTGGTCGATGTGGATGTCGAGGAAGGCGCCTTCCTCGACGACCTCGGCGAACGCCCTCAACTGGGCTGCCGTGCGGGCGAGTTCACCCGTGAGCCGGGTCGGGCCGAGCGCCGTCTCGGCGTCGGCGGCCTCGATGACGTGCTCCCCCACATCGGCGAGCAGGTCGGCGGCGGTACGCAGGAACGCGGCGCGCACCGTGCGGTCGGCGAGCGAGCCGCGTACGGCGTGGGCGGCCCGGACCGCTCGGTCGACCTCCTCCGCTGTAGCCTCCACCGCAACCTGCTCACGCGGGTTCCCGGTTCGGGGGTCGACGCTCCAGACTGGTGCTGCTGCCACCGTGTTTCCTTCCCGCTCCTCTGCCGCACAACCACGAGTTGTTCGGTATTCTGAACAGCGTTCCTGGTCGTGAACTTATGGGGACTCTATTTCCGGGCGATCAGTGTTGGCAAGAAGTCGCGGGTCCAAGAACACGGGTCCAAGAAGTCGCAGGGTTTTGGTGTGAAGGCTGGAAGGGGCGTAGGGCATGTCGGTTGCCGAGTCTGGTGGGGCGCAGGTCAAGTCCGCGGTACGGACGGTTGAGCTGCTCGAATACTTCGCGGGGCGCCCCGGTATGCACTCGCTGGCCTCCGTGCAGGAGGCCGTCGGCTACCCCAAGTCCAGCCTCTACATGCTGCTGCGGACGCTCGTAGAGCTCGGCTGGGTGGAGACGGACGCCACGGGCACGCGGTACGGGATCGGCGTACGGGCCCTGCTCGTCGGCACCTCGTACATCGACGGGGACGAGGTCGTCGCCGCGGCCCGCCCCACCCTGGACCGGCTCTCCGACGACACCACGGAGACCATCCACCTCGCCCGCCTCGACGGGACGAACGTCGTCTATCTCGCCACCCGGCAGTCCCAGCACTATCTGCGCCCCTTCACCCGCGTCGGCCGCAGGCTGCCCGCGCACTCCACCTCGCTCGGCAAGGCGCTGCTGGCCACCCACAGCGACGAGCAGGTCCGCAAGATGCTCCCCGAGACGCTGCCCGCGCTGACCGAACACACCCTCACCGACCGCGAGAAGCTCATCGAGGAGCTGCACGTCATCCGGGAGCAGGGTTACGCGGTGGACCGCGAGGAGAACACCCTCGGGCTTCGCTGCTTCGGCGTCGCGATCCCCTACCGGACCCCCGCCCGTGACGCGATCAGCTGCTCGGTCCCGGTGGCCCGGCTCACCCCCGCGCACGAGCAGATGGTCAAGGACGCCCTGTTCGACGCCCGCGACCGGCTGACCCTCGCGACGCGGAGGCTCTGACCCATGGACGTGACACTGCGCGAGGTGCGGGACGGGGACCTGCCCCTCTTCTTCTCGTACATGAGTGACCCCGAGGCGACCCGGGTCGCGGCCTTCACCAGCGAGGACCCCACCGACCGGGCCGCGTTCGACGCCCACTGGGCCCGGATCCGCGCGGCCGAGCACATACTGATGCGGACCGTGCTCGCCGACGGCGTGGTGGTGGGCAACACCGGGGTGTACGGGCCGCCGGACGACCGCCAGGTCACGTACTGGATCGACCGGGCGCACTGGGGGCGCGGTCTCGCGACCGCCGCGCTGCGCTCGCTGCTCGACCTCGTGCCCGAACGTCCGCTGCACGCACGGGCCGCCGCCGACAACGTCGGCTCGGCCCGGGTCCTGCAGAAGTGCGGGTTCGTCGTGACGGGCCGGGACCGGGGCTTCGCCCAGGCACGCGGCGAGGAAATCGCCGAGCTGCTGCTGACCCTGGACACCTGAGCGGGATCTCGGGGAACGAGGGCCGTCTCCGCCGCGCGGCGGAGACGGATCGTCACGGGGCACGACGTGCCCGTGCGCCAGGCGCGGAAGCGTGGGTGTCATGACGAAGACACCGCTCGAATCCCGCCCCCAGTCCCCGGTCGCACCACCCGCCGGCCCCGGCCGCGCCCGCACCGTGCTCAGGAACATCGCGATCGCGTCCTGTCTGCCCTACCTCACGCTCAAGACCGCCTGGATCGCGGGCAGTCACGTGGGCATCCCGGACGGCAGCTCGCTGCTCGACCAGCGCACCACGATGATCGTCGCCAATGGCGCGACCATGCTGATGGACGGATCGGTCGTCCTGATCGCCCTGCTCCTCACCCAGGCCCGCGGGATGCGCGTCCCCGCCTGGCTGATGGCTCTGCCGATGTGGGTCGCGACCGGGCTGCTCCTGCCGATCATGACCGGCTTCCCGGTTCAGCTCCTGGTCGGGCTCCTCGGCGGCGGGACACCGTCGACCGCGAACGCCGGGCGGCGCGCCTTCCTCGACGACTGGGTCTTCGGCGTCGTCTACACCGGCTTCATCGTCCAGGGGCTCACGCTCGGCACGCTGTTCGTCCTCTACGCCAGGGACCGCTGGGGCCATCTCTGGCAGGGCGCCCTGCGTGACCTCCAGGACGGTCCCACCACCCCCGTCCTGCGTCTCGGCGCCGTGGTGGCGGCGGTGCTCGCCCTGATGCCCGGCACGATGCATGTGGTGTGGGCCGCCGGTGGCACGGCCGCTCTCAACACGACCCGGGTCGACGAGCGCACCAGCGGCTTCTACGCGCTCCAGGCGGTCGACGTGCTGTTCGTCGCCGCGACCGTCACCGGGGTGCTGCTGCTCGCCTTCCGCCGCCGCGGAAAGCTCCCCCTGTGGGTGCCGCTCGCCCTGGCCTGGGGCGGTTCGGGGGCGCTGGCCTGCTGGGGCGGCTGGATGAGCATCGCCTCACTGACCGAGGTACAGGAGATCGGCGACCAGCCGACCACCGGCATGGTCCTCCTCTACGCTGTGCAGATGCTGGTCGGAGCGCTGGTCGTCACCCAGGGTGCGTACTTCTTCGCCGAGCGGGCCGCCGCGGTGGCGCGGCCGTCCGGCCGGGGCCGGTGACCCTGCTCATCGGGCGGCGGGCCCGGCTGCGCTGGCTGCACCTGATCATCGGCGGCGCTCTGCTCATGCCGTACTTCCTCGTCGGCTCGGTGATCGTCGGCTCGTACAGCGGGGACAGCGACCTCTTCACCTCCCCCGCCGCCCAGCTGACCTCGTTCGCGATCGCCCTGCCGATGGCAGCGGTCACCGGCTTCTTCCCGCTCGTACGCCCCCTGTCGGTCGCGGCGGCCCGCGCCCTGTGCGGCGTCCGCGCGGACCTGCTCGCCGACGGGCCGGCCAGGACCCGGCAGGCGAAGCTCCGGGCGGCCGGCTGGTACACGCTGCACCTGGGACTCGGCGGCATCATCAGCGGGCTGACGCTGGCACTGACGCCGTACGCGGTGGCCGTGATGGTGGCGCCCTTCTTCGCGACGGTGCGCACCTCCCAGGCACTCCGGCTGCCCGAGGCGCTGGACCGACCGTGGTTCCTGGCCCTGGCTCCGGCCGTCGGCCTCGCGCTGCTGGCCGCGATGGCGGGCTGCGCGGCGGCGGCCGGGGCGCTGCTGGCCCGGAGGGCTCCGGCGCTGCTGGGTCCGACGCCCGACGACCGGCTGGCCGCCGCCGAGCGCCGGGCCGCAGATCTGGCGGTACGCAACCGGCTCGCCCGGGAACTGCACGACTCCGTCGGCCATGCGCTCAGCGCGGTCACCCTCCAGGCCGGAGCGGCACGCAGGGTCCTGGACAGCGATGTGGAGTTCGTACGGGAGGCACTGACCGCCATCGAGGAGACCACCCGGCGCACGGTCGGTGAACTCGACTCCGTGCTCGGCCTGTTGCGGCAGGGGGAGGACGGCGCGGAGGGTGCGGCGGGTCCCGGTCTCGACGCGCTCGACGGTCTGCTGGCGCACTGCGGGGTCCCCGTCTCGTACGTGGCGCAGGGCGACCCCGGCGCGGTCACGGAGCCGGTGTCCAGGGAGGCGTACAGGATCGTGCAGGAGGGGCTGAGCAACGCGCTGCGGCACGGCGGGGGCGGCGCTCCGGTGGAACTGCGTATCGCGGTGCGCGACGAAGGCGTGGAGATCACGATGGAGAACCCGCTGCCCGAACGGCCGCCGGTGGTGCGGCCCGGAGGAGGCCGCGGGCTGCGCGGCATCGAGGAACGGGCCATGCTGCTCGGCGGCTCTGCCGAGGCCGGGCCGAGCGAAGGAGGGGTGTGGCGGCTGACCGCCCGCCTCCCCGGCCACCGACCCGAAAAGGAGAGCAGATGAGCGAGAAGGTCCGGATCGTGGTCGCCGACGACGAGCGCATGGTCCGTACGGCGCTGCGCGTGATCCTGGACGCCGAGGACGGCCTGGAGGTCGTCGGCGAGGCCGCCACCGGCGCCGAAGCGGTGTCGGTGGTGCGGGAGCTGCGCCCCGATGTGGTGCTCATGGACGTCCGGATGCCGGAGATCGACGGAATCCGGGCCACCGAGCAGATCCTCGGCACGCTCGACCCGCCCCCGCGGATCGTCGTCGTCACCACCTTCGAGAACGACTCCTACGTGTACGAGGCGCTGCGCGCCGGAGCCGCGGGCTTTCTGCTGAAGCGGGCCGCGGCCGAGGAGCTGGTCCAGGCGGTGCGGCTGGTCGCCCGCAGCGACTCGCTGCTGTTCCCCGCGGCCGTACGGAGTCTCGCGGACCGGTACGGCGGTCGGCAGGCGCCGGCCGCGCCCTGGGTGGCGCGGCTCACCGACCGGGAGGCGGAGGTGCTGCGGCTGATGGCGGCCGGCCTGAGCAACGCGGAGATCGCCGGACGGCTGGGGGTGGGGGCGGCGACGGCGAAGAGCCATGTGGCGGCCGTGCTCGCGAAGACGGGTGCCCGGGACCGTACACAGGCGGTGATCGCGGCGTACGAGTCGGGGTTCATCACCCCCGGCTGACCGGCCGCGCCAGCCCGTGAGCGACGGGTGAGAAAAGGGTGAGAAGGGGCACAGACGGGAACGCCCCGCACGTCCCCGCTCGTCCCCCCAGCAGTATGAACAAGACGATCAGGCGCGCTTCGGTCTTCTGTCTGCTGATGGTTCTCGCCCTGCTGGTGCGGGCGACCTGGGTGCAGGCGTACGAGGCCCGGGCGCTCGCAGACGACGAACACAACCGGCGGAACACCATCGCGCAGTACGCGCAGCCGCTCGGTGACATCATCGTGGCCGGTTCCCCGGTCACCGGATCGAAAAGGACGAGCGGCGGCGACCTTCAGTACAAGCGCACGTACGAGCAGGGCGAGCTGTACGCGTCCGTCACCGGCTACAGCTCCCAGGCGTACGGCGCCACCCAGCTCGAAGGCATCTACAGCGATGTCCTCGACGGAACCGACGACCGGCTGAAGAACCCCGCCGATGTGATCACCGGCAGGCAGACCACGCCGGGCAGTGTGCTGACGACGATCGACCCGGACGTCCAGAAGGCCGCCTACGAGGCACTGGGCGACGACATGGGCGCCGCCGTCGCGATGGACCCGGAGACGGGCCGGATCCTGGGCATGGTCTCCTCCCCCTCGTACGACCCCTCCGACATCAGCGGGACGGCGGACGGCGACGCCTGGCAGAAGCTGCTGGACGACAAGGACAAGCCGCTCGTCAACCGGGCGCTGCGGCAGTCTCTCGCCCCGGGCTCGACGTTCAAGCTGGTGGTCGCCGCGGCGGCGCTGGAGGACGGTCTGTACGGCTCGGTCGACGAGCCGACGGACAGCCCGGTCCCGTACACCCTGCCCGGGACCACCACGGTCCTGAAGAACGAGAACTCCGCGGCCCCCTGCGAGGACGCCACCCTGCGCACCGCGCTCAAGTACTCCTGCAACACCGTGTTCGCCAAGGCCGCCGCGGATCTCGGCCAGGACAAGGTGAAGGCGATGGCGGACCGTTTCGGTTTCGGCACCAAGGACCTGGACGTACCGGTGCGGGCCTCGGAGAGCGTCTACCCGACCGGCATGGACAAGGCCCAGACGGCGCTGACGGGCATCGGCCAGTTCGAGGTGACCGCCACCCCGATGCAGATGGCGATGGTCTCCGCCGCCCTCGCCAACGGTGGCGAGCTGGCGGCCCCGCACATGGTCTCGAAGGTGACGGACTCCGACGGCGGCACGCTGGAGGAGTTCCCCGACGGGGACACCGAGCGGGTCGTGTCGGAGTCGACGGCTGAGCAGTTGCGCAGTGCGATGGTCACCGTCGTCGACGAGGGCACCGGCACGAACGCCAGGATCGCGGGCGCCGAGGTCGGCGGCAAGACGGGCACCGCGCAGAACGGGGTGGAGAACCGCAACACCCCGTACGCCTGGTTCACCTCGTACGCGAAGGACAGGTCCACCGGGAAGTCGGTCGCGGTGGCCGTGGTCGTCGAGGACTCGGGCTCGGCCCGGTCCGAGGTCAGCGGCAACGGTCTTGCCGCTCCGATCGCCCAGAAGATGATGAAGGCGGCGCTGAAGGGCTGAGCGGCGGGGGGGTCCGGCACCGCCCATGGGTGGGCGGTGCCGGGCCCGGTCCTACTTCACGCCGAGCAGCTGCTCGATCGGGTCGATCGCGAAGTAGAGCGCGAACAGGGCCGAGGTGCCCCACAGGAGCCAGTGCACCTCGCGCGCCTTGCCGAGGCACGCCTTGATGACGACGTACGCGATGAAGCCGGCGCCGATGCCGTTGGTGATGGAGTACGTGAACGGCATCACGGCGATGGTGAGGAAGGCCGGGATGGCCACATCGAAACGGTCCCAGTCGATGTGCTTGACCTGGGTCATCATCAGGAAGCCGACCGCGACCAGTGCCGGCGCCGCTGCCTGCATCGGCACCATGGTCAGGACCGGTGTAAGGAAGAGGGCGAGCGCGAACAGGCCGCCGGTGACCAGGTTGGAGAATCCGGTGCGCGCGCCCTCGCCGACGCCCGCGGCGGACTCGATGTAGGTCGTGGCGGAGGAGGCGGAGGCCGCGCCGCCCGCTACGGCGGCCGCGCCGTCGATGAGCAGCACCCGGCCGAGGCCCGGGACCTGGCCACGCTCGTCGAGCAGTCCGGCCTCGGCCGTGACGCCGACGACGGTGCCCATGGTGTCGAAGAAGTCCGACAGGATCAGGGTGAAGACGAGGAGCACCACAGTCAGCACGCTCACCTGCCCGAAGGCGCCGAACAGGTCGAAGTTGCCGAGGAGCCCGAAGTCCGGCGAGGCGACGATCTTGTCAGGCACCTGGGGCACGGTCAGACCCCAGGACTTGACGTCGGCGAGCTCGTTGACCGCCACGGCGACCACGGTCATCAGGACGATGCTGATGAGGATCGCGCCCTTGACCTTGCGCGCGAGCAGCACGATCGTCAGGAGCAGTCCGGCGCAGAAGACCAGCATGGGCCAGCCGCTCAGCGTGCCGGTGCCGAGCTGGACCGGCACGGTGGTCCCGGCGACATCCGGGATGCGCGTGACGAATCCGGCGTCGACGAAGCCGATGAAGGCGATGAACAGGCCGATGCCGACGCTGATGGCCTGCTTGAGCGGCTGCGGAATGGCGTGCATGACCGCCTCTCGCAGACCCGTCAGGACGAGCACGCAGATCAGCAGGCCCTCGAGCACGATGAGACCCATCGCGTCGTCCCAGCTCATGAGCGGCGCGATCTGGAAGGCGACGACGGCGTTGAGCCCGAGTCCGGCCGCCAGGGCCAGCGGCAGATTGCCGCCCACACCCATGATCACTGTCATCACGGCGGCCACCAGAGCCGTGGCCGTGACGAGCTGGACCGCGTCGAGCTGGTCGCCGAACTTGTCCTTGGCGCTGCCCAGGATGATCGGGTTGAGGACGAGGATGTACGCCATCGTGAAGAACGTGGCGAAGCCGCCGCGTATCTCCGTCGCGTACGTCGAACCGCGCTCCGTTATGCGGAAGAAGCGGTCCACCGCCGATCCGGATCCCACGGCGGGCGGTCTGGCATCCGCCTTGCCGGTCGCGCTGGTCTGCATGGTTTCTCCTGTGTTCACGGATGAGGTGCGAGGGCCCGCATCCCTGCGCCGTCGTACGGCACGGAGGTGTCGACACCCTTGTGGGATACGCCGATTGCCGCACGGCGGGCGTCGGAAACGAACACAGACGCGGCAGGCGTGTGCGGATCATACGCGCGTGCGATTCATAAATTCCCGTGCGGGCGCGGCCGGTTCAGGCGGTCGGAGCGTTACGGGATACCGCACTCCAGCACCTCGCCTTGTCGTTTCCTACAGAGTCCAGTGAACGCATTCACATGAAATCCGGAAACTGGCCATACGTGCGATCGCACATGCGGCGTTCACCGCCTAGCCTGTGGCGGTGCATCATCCCCCCTCAGCCGAACCAGCACCCCCCTTCAACTCGCGCGCCGCGCGGGTGCTGCGCGAAAGCCTGGGAATGGCTCCCGGGCACGTGGCCCACGGCATGCGTGCCTCCTACGGGATGACCCACATCACCTCGGATCACATCAGCGCCTGGGAACGCGGCACAGCCCTCCCCTCCGCTCCCGAACTCGCCGCACTGGCAGGGGCGTTGTGGTGCGCGCCGAGCGAGCTGATCGGGGCCCCTCGGACCTTGCGGGAGCACCGCCTCGCGCGCGGGCTCGCCGTCGAGGACATGGCTCGCGCCACGGGCCTGGATGTGCACGCCTACCAGCAGATGGAGTCGACCGGGGAATGGACCGGCACCAGCCGCCAGTCCGCGGCGCTCGGGGCGGCCCTCGCGCTGAATCCTCGTGACTTCATCACCGTGACCGGCCTGGACGGGGAACTGACGCAGTTGCTGCACGACGCCGTCGGCACTCGCTGGCAGGCCCACACCCGCTCGATCGCCCGGCTGCTGTCCGCGGACCGCCGCGAACTGTCCGGCCCGTTGCGCGAGATGCACCAGGAGTACCAGGCTCTGATGACGGCGACCCTGAGCAGGGCCGGCGGCTCGTCCGCATCGGGCGAGGCGGGTCTGCGCTACCTGGAAGAGATCCTGGACCACTTCTGGTCGAAGTTCCCGCCCGCCCGTTGAGCGTCGGCGGGTGCGAGGATTCGACCGAAGAGGGAGGTACCCGTGGGCACATCGGCCGACGATGCCGCTGCCGCCGAGTTCCATGAGTTCTTCGAGGCGCACTACGCCGAACTGGCCCGGCTGGCGCACCTGTTGACCGGTGAGGCCGATGCCGCGGACGATCTGGCCGCGGATGCGCTGATGGCGCTGTGGCACCGGTGGGACCGGGTCAGGGCCGCCGACCACCCGGTGGCGTACGCGCGCGGGGTCGTCGCGAATCTGGCCCGCACCCGGATTCGCGGCGCGGTGCGGGAGCGCCGCAGGATCGCCCTGTTCTGGGCGCCGCGCGGGGACGGGTACGCGGTGGACGATCCCGATGTGCCCGCGGTCGTCGATGTGCAGGGAGCGCTGCGCAGGCTGCCGTTCCGCAAACGGGCGTGTGTGGTGCTGCGGCACGCCTTCGACCTGTCCGAGCGGGACACCTCACTGGTCCTCGGGATATCCGTCGGCACGGTGAAGAGCCAGACCTCGCGCGGCGTCGCGGAGCTGCAGCGACTGCTCGGCCCGCAGGGCGGCGCCGAGCAGGTGCGGGCGGCCGTCGGCGCGCAGCGCGGCGAAGGAAGGAACTGATGGACGACGAGCTGCGGGGCCGGCTTCGGGACGCGGCGCTGGCGCACCGGCCCGACAGGGAACGGATGCTGGCCCGGGTGGAGCGCGGGATGGCACAGGAGCCCCCGGGACGGGCGCCTCGCCCCGCCGGTGCTCCGATGCCGTGGCTTCGGGTCGTGGGCGCGACGGTCGCGGTATGCGGAGTGCTCGCCGTCGGCACGCTCGCGGTCACCTCCGCGGTCCGCGAAGACGGGGGCGGGCAGCGGGTGGCGGGGCCGCCGGCACCGTCCGCTTCGACAGCCGGTGCGTCCGAGCGGGGCAGCGCTCTGCCGGCCGAGGCCGGACCCCTGCGGTCGGACAGTTCGGTGGACCCGCACAGCAACCGCTACTGGGCGCAGAGCGAGGTGACGGTGAGGACCGGGGATCCGCTCGCGGCGCTCACCGTCGAGCTGCGGATCGCGCTGACGGGCGGGGTGAACACCACCGGGTCCTGGCGGTCCCTCCCGGCGCAGGACTTCGCCGTCTCGGCGCGGGAGGAGAGCGGCTTCCTCGTCTACCGCTGGACGCTGAAGCCGGGACGTACCGTGCCCGTCGGCACGCACACGTTCGCGGGCCAGTACAACCACGCCGAGGGCGCCCGGGACGCCTCGGACGACGACTACACGGCCCGCGCCCGAGCCGCCGGTCAACAGGTCGTGGTGGGCGGGGACTTCGCCCCCGCCCACTGACCTGCCGGGGTCAGGAGGAGGGGGCGGCCCAGCGCTTCACGGTGGCCGTCGCCTCGTCCCGCTCCTCGGGCGTCAGCTTGGAGATCAGCGCGCCGTGGTTGGTGTTGGGCGCCACGTAGAGGTGCGAGTCGTTCTTGCTCGGCTTGAAGCGTTCGGCGCTCCACGGGTCGTTCTGGCCGTAGACGAACATCATCCGCTCACCGCGCGTCTTCACCCAGCTGTCGACGTCGCGCATCGCCCGGCCGTCGTAGGAGGTCTCCATGTCCGAGGGCAGGACGGAGTTCGGCTGGTAGATGTCCGGGTAGTTGCGTACGTCCTTGAGGTGCTTGAACTTCAGGTCGGCCCAGCCGAGCTGGGAGGCGGCCTGCCGGTAGTACGGTCCGCTGCCCTCGGCGCCCTGGCCCTGGTCGGAGTAGATCGAAAGACCGTTGGCGAGCGACCAGGCGTACAGCTCGTCGTCACCGGCCGTCTTCGCGTCGGGGATGGCGGGGCAGTTGACGTAGCTGCCGCTCTGCCAGAAGTTCCACACCTGGTCGAGTACGGAGAACTCGAAGGCGCGGTCCGCGCCGCCGAGGTAGTCGAAGGTGTATCCCTCCTCGCGGCTCGTGGCCTCGAACCTCGGCAGCATGGCTTCGCGCCGCACCAGCATCTCGCGCTGTACGGCGTCGAGGGCTGCCCGGCATTCCGGGGTGCCGACGGTGGCGAAGAAGTTCTCGTATCCGCTGTCGTCACGGTTGTTGGCGTCGTTGGGTGCGACGTACGCGACGACGGCGTCCAGGTCCTGCGGGTAGTAGCGCTCGTGGTACGTCTGGGTCATGCCGCCCTTGCTGGCGCCCGTGCCCAGCCACTTGGCCCGGTAGATCGGCTTCAGCGCCTCGACGATGGCGTGCTCGTCGCTGGCCTCCTGCCAGACGGTGACGTCGTCCCAGTCGTACGTGGCCGGGCGTGAGACGTTGAAGTAGCGGTGCTCGACGCTGACCTGGTTGGCGTCGAGGATGTTCGTGATCTCACGCGTGCTGGAGGAGAGTCCGTAGCCGCCGGTGTAGTGGACCATCGGTCTGGCCGCGTCCTTGTGCCAGAGCGTGAAGCGCTGCTCGAAGGTGCCGCGGGCCGGGTCGGTGTGATCGACGGGCTGAGTGATCGTGAGCGAGTAGAGGGGATATCCACCCTTGTCGGCGACCGAGGTGACGGTCAGACCGGGGGTCCTCTCCAACTGCTCCCGGATGTCGGTGCTCTGCACGGAGGAGGAGGAGGCGGGAGCGGAGGGTGTCTCGCTGCCCGGTGCGGCGGTGGCGGGCACGGCGGTGGCCGCGGATATGACACCGGCGAAGACAAGCGCGGTGGTAGCGATCTTGCGCACGAAGAGTCCCCCTCGTAACGGGTGTTGAGTGACGGATGAGCCGCGCAGCACAGTACGCGGTGATCGTTTCCCTGTGATCACCCGCGACAGGGGGAACTCTTGGACTTTCGCGCGCCTTACCGGGGTCAGGAGTACGGGTGCCAGTCCCCCAAATACGCGGCGCGGGTGTGCAGCCCCGCCTGTTCGCGCGTGAGCTGAGGACGGTTCTCGGGGACCGTGACGCGGGCTCCCGGGCCGGTGTTGGCGTACTCGGCGAAGCGCTGGTCCTGCCACGGGTATCCGGATGCCATGTTGGTGTACGGGGCGGTGGCGTCCGTCCCCGGGCCGATGACGGAATCGCGTACGACGAGGGAGGGCCGGGCGGTGGGGTCCGAGCTGGGCACCCACGGTCTGGCCAGCTTGTACGCCGCGTCCTCGGCGCCGCTGGTGAAGCGGGAGCGCACCGCCAGATAGCCGTACGGGTTGGCGCGGGCGGTGGAAGGGGCGAAGTACATGCCCTTCGGCGTGAAGTCGACGTCCCGGTCCAGGGCGTGGAAGCGGCAGTGCTCGAAGACGGTCGTCGCACGGCCGAAGACGAAGTCGACGTCTCCCTCGGCGTAGCAGTGCGAGAAGTAGTGCCGGGCGAAGACGGACAGCGAGAGCGTGTCGGAGTACAGGGTGTCCTGGTGGCCGAGGAAGCGGCAGTGGTGGAAGGCCGAGCGGTCGCCCATGACCTTGATGGCCACGGCCTGGGTACCGGAGATCTCCGGATGGTCCGCGCGCAGCCAGTCGTTGGCGAAGGTGATCCGGTGGGCGGTGAAGCCGGCGGCCCTGACGGTGGTGGTGGCCGATCCGCTGGTCCCGTAGGTGCCGGTGCCGTCGGGCCTGGGGGTGCCCGCCGCGTTGTCGTACACGATGACCGTGTCGCGCGGGTTCTCACTCGCGCCGATCAGCGTGAGGCCGGCGCGCGCCTCGGTGACCGTGACGGTCTCGCGGTACTCGGCAGGGGCCAGGACGAGGGTGGCGCCGGTGTCGGAGGCCGCGTCGACGGCGGCCTGGACGGTGGTGTGGTCGCCCCGGCCGAGCGGATCGACGTACAGGGTCCGCTCGGTGAGGCGGGCGGACGGCGATCCGTACCGCCCGAAGGGGGCCGCTCCCCCGGCGTGCGCCCGGGGAGCGAGGGCGAGTCCGGCGGTGGCGAGTGCGCCCGCGAGGAAGGAGCGGCGGGCGAGGGGGACGTACGAGGTCATGCGGGAGGTACCTCCGTTGCTGCGCAGGTGAGGGAGGGGCCGGGGCGGGCGGTGTACGTGGCTCGGCCTGTCCGCCCCGGCGGGGGTGGCGCGGTCAGCAGACCTTGCCCGCGCCGGCGTTCCTGGCGACGAGGCCGGGCAGTGCGCGCGAGTCGTTGACCTTGGTGCGGAGTTCGGGCGTCCAGCCCGCGCCGGAGGCGAGCTGCTCGGCCGGGTACTGCGCGTTGTGGACGGCGACGAGGTCGGTGGCGGCGCCGTTGACGTAGTTGCCGGAGGCCGTCACGGGGGCCTCCTTCCACTTCTTGAGGATCGCGCCCGCCTGCACGGAGGCGGGCAGGGTGAAGGAGTTCTTCTCCGCCACGAGCCGGGACTCGATACCGATACCGAGCGAGTAGCCGTACTTCTGGTCCGCGGTCACCGTGAAGTGGTTGTTGTACGCGTCGACCTTGCCGAAGCGGACGCGCGGGGCACGCTCGACGACTCCGTCGAAGTGGTTGTGGTGGAGCGTGACGCGCAGCTTGTCCCGGTCGTCGGCGCCCGCGCTGTCGCTGTTGCCGATCATGAGGGTCTTGTCGTGGTCGGTGAGGACGTTCCAGGAGGCGGTCACCAGGTCGGCGCCGCGGACGATGTCCAGGAGGCCGTCGTGCTGCTGGTAGATCTCGCCGAAGTACGAGGGGAGCGTGGAGTCCGGGTAGCGGCCGTCGGTGAGGGTGTTGTGGTCGACCCAGACGTGCTCGGAGCCGTGGACGACGACCGCGTCGTACTCGGAGTTCCAGGCGCCGGTGGGGCCGTCGGTCGGGTCCCAGGCGGGGAAGCAGTCCAGCGGGGCCTCGATGGTGAGGTTGCGGACGATGACGTTGTCGACGCCCTTGATCTGGAGGCTGCCGCCCCTGATCCCGGCGTCCCGGCCCACGCCCACGACGGTCGTGTTCGCGGGGACGTACGCCATGATGCCCAGCTTCTGGTTCTCCGAGGAGGCCGCGCGCAGTTCCTCCTGCTCGCCGGTGAGCGGGGCGTCGAGGCCCCAGACCGCGGGGTCGTAGTCGGCGAGGTACCGGTCGAAGTCGTAGCCGGGGGCCTCGAAGGAAGCGCAGCCCTCGGAGGTGGCGTCGATGGTGCCCTTGACCTTGATGATCGACGGGGCGCCGGCTGCGGCGACGAGGGCGGCCCTGAACTCGGCCCAGGTGGTGACGGTGAAGACGTGGTCGGCGTCGGCTGCCGAACCACCGGTGGTGCCGGTGCCTTCGGAGGCCCAGCCGTCCTGCGCGGCGAGGGTCTGGCGGCCGAGGTCGGGGCGGCCCGCGGCCTGGGTGGTTCCGGTGGCGGCCAGTACCAGGGCGGTGCAGCCGATGAGCGTGGTTATGACGCGCCCATGACATATCGGGGTTCTCATTGTGCGGCTCTCTTCCGTTCGGAGGCGTGTGTGGCTCAGGCCTGGGGCCAGGTGATCCAGGACTCGGGGATCTCGTCGTCGAGGCGGCGCACCTCGCGCGGGTCGAGCGCGCGGTGGTCCAGCAGCCCGGCCGCCACGAGCCGGGCCACGGCGATCGCGCCCGGCGGGTTGAAGTGGGTGTTGTCCTGCTCGGTCGCCGTCCAGTTGAAGTACGCCTTGGACTCCTCGACACCGAGCTTCTGCCACAGCGCGATCGACAGGGCCTGGGTGTCGAGCAGCGCCACGTCCTCTTCTCCGGCCAGCGCCCGCATCGCCGCCGGGTACTCGCCGTGGCTGGGCAGAGCCGTACCGCCCGCGTCGAACCTCCTGCGCTCGACGGGGGTGGCGAGGACGGGCAGCCCGCCGCGGGCCCGCGCACCCTCGATGTACTGCCGCAGGCAGTCCTGGTACGTCGTCCAGGGCTCCGTATAACGGGCCGGGTCGGCGGTCTTCTCGTCGTTGTGCCCGAACTGGACGAGCACGAGGTCGCCCTCGCGGACACCGGCCAGGAGCACGGCGAGGCGGCCCTCGTCGATGAAGCTCTTCGAACTGCGGCCGTTCACCGCGTGGTTGGCGATCTCGACGCCATGGCCGAGGAAGAAGGGCAGGGCCATGCCCCAGCCGGTCTCGGGTGCGGCGTCGGCGTACTTCTGGGCGGCGGTGGAGTCGCCCGCGATGTGCACGGTCCGCGGCCTCGGGCGGCCACCGCCCCTGCCACTGCCGCTGCTGCTGCTCTCGGCGAAGGCGGGGGTGGCGGGTACGGCGGCGAAGGCGACGGGCAGCGCGAGCAGCGCGGCTGCCGCGTGTCTGCGGGTGAGGGACATGGGGGGACTGCCTCTCTCAGGGGTGGTGGTTGTGCGTGGAGCGGGACCGGCGGCGGGGCGCGACCCGTACCGCCGCCGGTCCCGGGTCAGGGGGAACAGGGGCGGCGCGGTCAGCCGTTGCCCAGCGCCTTCCACTCCTTCTGGGCGGCGTTCAGCTCTTCGGCGATCTTGTCGAGGAACTCCTCGGCCGTGACCTTGCCGAGGAGCAGCTTCTGGAACTCCGGCTCGTTGTCGGCCTTGCTGATGTTGTTCCAGTCGGGCAGGTAGTACGGCAGCTGCACGATCTTGGTGGATCCGTCGGTGAGGGACTTGGCGCCGAGTGCGGTCGGCTCGGCCGCGGCGATCCACGGGTCCTGCGCCGCCTCGGTGTTGGCGGGGATGGCCCCGGCCGCCTCGTTCCACTTGCTGTTGGACTCGTGGGAGGCGGCGAACTCGATGAACTTCCAGGCCGCCGTCTTGTTCTTGCTCGCCCGGAACAGACCGAGTCCGTCGACGGGGTTGGAGACGCCGACCCGGGTGCCGCTGTCACCGATCGGGTTGGGGATACCGGCGAACTTGTCCGGGCCCAGTGCCTTCAGGTGGTCCTGGTAGGAGCCGAGGTTGTGGCTGAGCATCCCGATGGTGCCGGTGTCCCACTGGGCGACCATCTTGGTGAAGTCGTTGTTGACGTCGGCGGCCGGCGTCGTCTTCTTGAAGAGGGCGGCGTACTTCTCCAGGGCGGCGACGTTCTTCGGGTCGTTCAGCGTCGTCTTGTCGCCGTTCCAGAACTCCGTGATGCCGGACTGGCCGTACGCGGCGTCGATGGCCTGCGCGATGGAGCCCGCGCCGCCGCGGATCGTGTATCCGAACTTGTTGTCCTTGGCTTCGGTGAGCGCCTCGGCCGCCTCGTAGAACTTCGCCCAGGTGGTGGGCGCTTCGAGGTTCGCCGCCTTGAACAGGTCGGTGCGGTACCAGAGGGTGCCGTTGTTCGCGGAGGTCGGCACGGTGTACATGTCGTCGCCCCGGCCGCCCGCGTCCTTGACGCTGTCGACCATGGACGGGACGAGCTTGCCGTCGAGCGGGGACCCCTTGAGCCGGTCGTTGACCGGCTCAAGGGCCTCCTGAGAGACGATGTTGGAGAGGTACGCGGTGCCGACGCCGCCGACGTCCGGCAGCCCGCCGCCCGCTATCGCCGTGTCGTACTTGGACTGCACGTCGGCGATCGGGATCGGGACGTACTTGACCTTGATGTCCGGGTTCTTCTTCTCGAAGTCCTTGATGATCTCGGTCCAGATGGCGGTGCGCGGGCCGCCGTTGTTGTCCCAGAAGGTGATCTCGCCCTTGCCGCTGCCCTCGTTGCCCGAGCCGCTGCCGTCGTCACCGCAGGCCGTGGCCGTCAGCGCGAGCACTGCCGTGAGGGAGACCGCTGCCGCGGCACGCCCCCGGTTCGTCTTCGAGATGTTCATGGTCGGCTCTTCTCTCTCGGAATTCGGTGTGTGCGCGTGTGCGTGAGGGGGGTTCAGTGCTGCGTGCGGTGGGGGGCCCAGCCGTCCTCGCCTGCGAGGTAGTCGGCCACGTCGTGGTGTGCGGCGTCCCGCTCGGACATCTGCGGCCGGTCGCCGGTGATGCCGGCGCCGGGTCCGTACGTCCGGTACTCGCCGAACCGCGCCTCCTGCCAGGGGAAGCCGTGCGGAGCGCCGACGGCCGCCACGGCGGCCGGGCCCGGTGCGCTCGGCACGAGGAGGGCTGCGGCCAGGGCGAAGCCCGTGGCGAAGGTTCCGGCTCTGGTGCGCTTGGTACGGAGGTGCATCGTTGCGGCTCCCATACAGGCAGGTGCAGATGTGGGTGCGGAGGTTCAGTCCGCGGTGCGGAAGGCGGTGAAGCCGGCCGTTCCGGCGGGTCCCGACCCGGCCGGTGCGGTGGCGAACAGTCCGAGGAGGGCGCCGACCCAGCGCCACGGCGTGGCCGCGAAGACCTGACCCGAGGGGCGGAAGCCGTCGCCGGTGTCGGCGAAGAAGCGGCAGCGGGCGCCGGCCGTGACCTCGATACGGAGGCGGACGCGGCCATCCGGGGCCGGGCGGGGGTGCTCGGCGTCGCGTTCGTGCTCGGCGACGGTCTCGGCGTACCGGTGCACGAGCCGAGGCGCCCCGTCGGCCCCGGCCTCCAGGCCGATCCAGCTGAACGCGTCGCCCAGTACGGCGATTCCGGCCTTGGCGCCCGGCTCGTAGCTGTTCAGTACGAGACCCGTCTCGACGGTGAACGTCTCGGCGGGCAGTCGCTGCACCAGGACGTTGGGCAGGGCCCGCAGATCGTGGGCGTACTCGGTCCGTACGCAGCTGAGCCGCAGGCCGTCGTCGGCGTGCTCGACCGTCCAGCCGGGCCGGGGCGCGGCCGTCCACTGCCACTGGCGGCCGAAGCGCCCGCCGGGGAAGTCGTCGTCGAAGGCCGGTACTTCGGGCGGCTGAGCGGGGGCCAGCGGCTTGGGGTGTACGGAGACGGGTTCGCCCCCGGCCCCGATGACGGGCCAGCCGTCGGCGTCCCAGTGCATCGGCTGGAGGTGGACCACGCGCCCGTACGCTCCCTTGGCCTGGAAGTGCAGGAACCAGTCCTCGCCCCGTGCCGTACGCACCCAGCCGCCCTGGTGCGGTCCGTTGACCGGGGTGCTGCCCTGGGCGAGGACGACGCGTTCCTCGTACGGGCCGAAGAAGTCCCGTGAGCGGAAGGCGCCCTGCCAGCCGTTCTCCACCCCGCCGGCCGGGGCGAAGATCCAGAAGTGGCCTTCGTGGCGGTAGAGCTTGGGGCCTTCGAGGGTGAACCAGCCGGGTATCCGGTCGGCGTCCACCAGGATCCTGCCCTCGTCGAGCAGTTCGCGCCCGTCGGGGCTCATCCGGTGGCCGGTGAGCCGGTTCTTGATCCCGGAGCGGGACTTGGCCCAGCCGTGCACGAGGTACGCCTCGCCGGTCTCCTCGTCCCACAGCGGGCAGGCGTCGATCAGCCCCTTGCCCGCCTTGAGGAGGTGCGGTGCGCTCCACGGGCCCCGGATGTCCTCGGCGTTGATCTGCTGGATGCCGTGGTCCGGGTCGCCCCAGAAGATCCAGAACCGGCCCGCGTGGTGGCGCAGGGAGGGCGCCCACACCCCGCAGTCGTGGCGCGGCACGGCGAAGTCGGCGGCCGGTTCGAGGCGCTCCAGGGCGTGCCCGATGAGGTTCCAGTTGACCAGGTCGCGTGAGTGCAGGAGGGGGAGCCCGGGGACGCGGCCGAAGCTGGACGCGGTCAGGTAGTAGTCGTCGCCGTCGCGCACGATGTCCGGGTCGGACCAGTCGGCGTCCAGCACGGGGTTGCGGTAGGTGCCGTCGCCGAGGTCGGCGGAGCGGAGCTTCGAGGGACCGCTCATGCCGTCACGACCTTGCGGACGTACCCATCGGCGGTCTCCCGGTCGAGTGTGCCGTCGGCGACGACGGTGACGATCCGGCGTACGACGGTGGCTCCGGCGGCGACGGTCAGCCGGCGGTCGGCGGCGAGGGACGAGCCCACTCCGGGGTACTCGGTGCTGCGGACGAACCAGGGATCGCGCCGGGTCTCCTCGGTCGCCCCGGCGAAGACGAGGGTCCAGCCGTCCCCTGCGAGGGCCAGCCAGTCGGCGGTGCTGCCGTGCACGGCGTCCTCACCGTCCCGGTCGGCGCTGAACACGGCGGGGGCCGCGGGCTCCTTGGGGGCTCGCCAGAAGAAGCCGCCGTATCCGGCGCCGGGGCGGCCGTTGGTTGCGGGGCTGCCGATGGAGAGGGCGGTGGTCCCCCGGTTGGTGAGGGAGAAGGAGAAGTCCAGCGCCCAGGCGGTGCCGGAGAGCCCGGTGACGGCGACCGTGCGGTGCTCGCGGAGCAGTTCGGTGCCTTCGGCCTCCCAGCTGAGCTCCTCCACGAAGCCGTCCGGGTCGCGGAGTTTCCAGCCGAGGTGGCGCTGCACCCCGTGGTTGTCGAGTGCGGTGGGTCCCTGGCCGCGTACGAAGGTGCGTCCGCCCCAGAAGTTGTATCCGGCCACGTCGGGCACGGCGACGGAGGCGCCGAGGTGGTGGATGTGGTCGGCGGGCCGCTCCTCGGTGACGGGGGTGCCGGCCAGGGTGGTGACGGGGTGGAGGTAGGGGCGGCCGTCGTGGGCGGCGGGCGGACGGCTGTAGCGGCCGACGGGGCGCCCCGCGCAGCTGAGGAGTGCGGTGGTCACGGTGTACTCACCTCGCTGGGGTGCGCCCAGGGGGCGCCGAGTTCGGAGAAGAGGGTGAGGGTGTCGGCGCCCGCGGCGACCAGTCCATCGATGCCGCGCACGACGCGCCGCTCGCCCGTGGTGGCCGTGGCCGGCTCCGTGTACCAGGCGTCGGCGGGCAGCGCGGTGGGCTCGGGCGCGGTGCGCACGGCCTCGACGACGCGCATGAACGCGCCGGTGCGGTGCGGGGGTACGAGGAGCGGGCTGCCGGTGGTGAGGTGGTCGGCCAGGTTCGCCAGGAGGTCGGTCCGGCCGTGGACGGTCTCCTCGGGGCCGCGGCCCGCGCGCTGGACGAGTACCCGGTCCTGCTTGTACCAGAAGGTGATCCGGCCGCGGTCACCGTGGACGATCACATAGGGTTCGGCGGCCCGTTCGGCGCAGAGGGTGACGGCGACGGTGACCGGCACTCCGCCCGTGGTGGTGATCCGGATGCTGGAGGTGTCGTCGGCCTCGATGTCGTTGGCCCGAAACAGCTGGGTCTCGATGTGCGCCACGTCCTCGGCGGTCCCGCTGTCCGCGAGTTCGAGTGCGGTGGCGACGGCGTGGGCGAGGGGATTGGTGAGGACCCCGTCGACCACGTCGGTGTCTCCGATTCTGCGGCGTCCCGCCCAGGGCGCGCGCCGGTAGTAGGCGTCGTCACGGACCCAGGCACCTGCGGCGCCGAAGCCCTGGACGGTGCCGATCGCGCCGGTGCGGATGAGTTCACGGATGGCGGGTACGGCGTGGGAGCCGAAGGACTGGAAGCCGATCTGGCAGGCGACGCCTGATTCCCGTACCCCGTCGGTCATGCGTGTGTAGTCGGCGTAGGTGGCGGCGGGTGGCTTCTCCAGGAGGAGGTGGACCCCGCGGGCGGCGGCGGTGAGAGCCAGTTCGGTGTGGGTCTGGATCGGGGTGCAGATGACGGCGGCGCGTGCGCCGGTGGAGTCGAGGAGCGCCCCGAAGTCGGCGGACTGCGCGGGGAGTTCCCCGGCGAACGCGTCGAGTTCCGTGGGGTCGAGCGGGGTGAGTTCGCAGATTCCGGCGAGCCGGACGAGGCCCAGGTGCTGGAGGCGGCGGATGTTGGCGAGGTGCCAGCGGCCGTGGCCGCGGGCTCCCGCGAGGACGATCGGGAGGGGGGTGGCGGTCGTGCTCATCCGGCCCTCCCCGCTCCGGCGCCGCGTGCCACGTCGGTGGCGGCGCGGGCCGCGCTGTCGACCGGTCCGTGCAGGGTGGGTGTCCAGCCGACGTCGGCGGTGAGGTCGCGTTCGCTGCCGGAGTTGTACGCGTTGTAGATGGCGAGCAGGTCGACGGGGAAGCCGTTGAACTCGTTGCCTCTCTGTGCCAGCGCGCTGCCGTTCCAGCTCTTCAGCAGGTCGGCGGCCTCGATGTGTCCCGGGGTGGTGAAGGAGTTGTTCTCGGCGAAGAGCCGGGACTCGGTGGAGACGCCGACGGAGTACCGGTAGGCGGCGCCCTCCGGGACGACGTACCGGTTGTTGTAGAGGTGGACCTGTCCGAAGCGGACGCGCGGCGCGCGCTGCGTGACGGCGTCGAACTCGTTGTGGTGCAGGGTGACGCGGAGCTTGTCGCGGTCGGTGGTGACGTTGTCGCCGTTGCCGATCAGGATCGCCTTGTCGTGGCCGGCGAACCGGCTCCAGGAGACGGTGACCAGGTCGGAGCCGTTGGTGATGTCCAGCAGCCCGTCGTGGCGCAGGTAGTTGCGGCCGAAGTACGTGGGTTCCTTCTCGTCGGGGTGGCCCTTGTCGCTCGCGGTGACGTGGTCGACCCAGACATGGGTGGCGCCGCGCAGCCAGAGGGTGTCGTACGCGGTCTTCCAGTCGCCGAGGCCGCCGGTGTTGGGCTGCCAGACGGGGAAGCAGTCGTAGGCGTCGCGGAGTTCGAGGTTGCGGACGATGACGTTGCCCGCGTCCCTGACCTGGAGGCTCGCGCCCTTGAGCACGGCGCTGCGGCCGAGGCCGACGAGTGTGGTGTTGGAGCCGATGCGCAGTTCGACGCGTTCGGCCTGCCTGGCGGCCGATGCTTTGCGGGCCTCCTCCTGCGGTCCGGACGGCTTGGCTCCGCCCCAGGTGCGGGGGTCGTACGCGGCGAGGTAGGCCGGCAGGTCGTAGCCGTCGGTGGCGTAGTCCGCGCAGTCGAGCGCGCGGCCTTCGTCGTCGGTGTTGGCGTCGATGGTCCCCGCGATGCGGATGATCTTCGGTACGGCGCTGCCGCCGTCCAGCGCGGCGACGAGCTGGGCCCGGTTCCGTACGGTGAGGACATGGGCGTCGTCGGCGGCCGAACCGCCGGTGGTCCCGGCGCCCTCGGCGGCCCAGCCGTCGTCGGCGGCGAGGACCTCCCGGCCCAGGTCCTTGAACGGGGCCGGCAACGGGGCCGAGGGGGTGGCGGCCTCGGCTCCCGGCTGAAGGGCCAGGCAGCCGATGAGCAGAGCGAGCGCGGCGGCGGCGCGGCGGCCGGTGCGCGGCCGTGGTGCGGTCATGGGGGAGGTCATGCGCGTCAGCCCTTCACTGCGCCGGCGCTGAAGCCGGTGATCAGCCACTTCTGGATGAAGGCGAAGACGATCACCACGGGTACGGCGGCGATGACACCGCCCGCGGCGAGCGCGCCCAGGTCCACGCTGTCGGCGCCGATGAGGGTGTTCAGGCCGACCGGGATCGTCTGCTTGTCCTGTTCGCTGAGGAACATCAGGGCGAAGAGGAAGTGATTCCAGCTGTGGACGAAGGCGAAGGAACCCACGGCGATCAGTCCGGGCCTGAGCAGCGGGAGCACGACCGCGCAGAAGGCGCGGAAGCGCGAGCAGCCGTCGACCCAGGCCGCTTCCTCCAGCGTCATGGGCACGTTCTTGATGAAGCCGCTGATCAGGATGATCGACAGCGGCAGCTGGAAGACCGTCTCGGCGATGATGACGCTCCCGAGGGAGTTGATCATCTGGAGGTTCTTGAAGATCTCGAAGAGCGGTACGAGCATCAGCGCGCCCGGGATGAACTGGGAGCAGAGCAGCGCCAGCATGAACGCGTTCTTGATCTTGAAGTCGAAGCGGGCCAGGGCGTAACCGCCGGCCAGCGCCACCAGGGTCGTGGTGAACAGGGTGGCGACCCCGACGATCATGCTGTTCTGGAAGAAGACGGCGAAGCTGCGCTCGTTCCAGACCTTGGAGAAGTGCTCGCCGGTCATCGGCCAGGGCACCAACGAGGTGGAGCCCGCGGGCCGTACGGCGAAGAGGAACATCCAGTAGAACGGGATGAGGGTGAAGAGCAGATAGATGCCGAGCGGCACGTAGATCTGCCACCGGGGCACGTCGTCGAAGGCGCGCTCGCGCCGGGGACGGCGGCGTGCGGGGGGCGGCGGGCTGTTCCGTACGGGCTCCGGAACGGTACCCGTGTGCTTCTCGGCCAGTGCGGCAGTCACTTGTGGTCGCCTCCGAACTTGCTCAGGCGCAGATAGACGATCGAGCAGAAGAGGAGGATCACGAACGCGACGGTGGTGAGCGCGGAGGCGTAACCGAAGTCGTGGCCCTCGATGCCGGTGTTGGCTACGTAGAGCGGCAGGGTGGTGGTCTCGCCGGCCGGTCCGCCGCCGGTGAGGGTGTAGAGCAGGTCGACGTTGTTGAACTCCCAGACCCCGCGCAGCAGGGTGGAGAGGATGATCGCGTCCCGCAGGTGCGGCAGGGTGATGTGGAAGAACTGGCGCATCCGCCCGGCGCCGTCGACCGATGCCGCCTCGTACAGCTCCTTCGAAACGGACTGGAGGTCGGCGAGGATGAGGATGGCAAAGAAGGGGACTCCACGCCAGAGTTCGGCGATCGTGGCGGCCCAGAAGACGGTGCCGGTGTCCGAGAGCACCGAGGTGCCGTACTCACCGATTCCGGCGTCCGCGAGGTAACGGCTGAAGCCCGTCGACGAGTTGTAGAGCAGGATCCAGATGGTGCTGGTCAGGACACCGGAGACGGCCCAGGGCGAGAAGACCATGGCGCGGGAGATGCCGCGGCCGATGAAGCTCTGGTTCACGATCAGCGCGAGTGCGAGGCCCAGCGTGAGCTGGAGCGCGACCTGGACGACGACCCACTGGGCGCTGAAGCCGAGCGTCGTCCAGAACTGGTCGTCCTCGGTGAAGAGCCGGGTGAAGTTGTCGAGTCCTGCGAAGCCGTTCCGCCACGGCTTGGTGACGTTGTAGTTCTGCAGGCTGTAGTAGAAGACGCTGATCACCGGGTAGGCGATGAAGCCCAGCATCAGCAGACCGGCGGGCGCGATCAGCAGGTACGGCAGTCGGCGGGGGGTCGCCGAGCGGCGCCGGGGCACCTTGGGCGGTGTGGCCACGGCTGCGGTTTGGGCCATGACGCGTCTCCGTTCTCTCCGAATGTGCGGGTGTGGTGCGTGTAGTGCGCAAGCGCTTCCCGCATGTCGTTCGGTATACCGAACGGGGCGGTGCGCGTGAATTCCGTTCCGCCGTTCAGCCCGCGTAGGGGTCGGGCACTTCTCCCTGCCGGGCCAGGAAGGCGAAGTCGCAACCGGTGTCGGCCTGGGTGATCTGGTCCTGGTAGAGCGCCCCGTAACCGCGCCCGTACCGGTTGGGCGGCGGCGTCCACTCCGCGCGGCGGCGGGTCAGCTCCTCATCGGAGACATCGAGGTGGAGCAGGCGCGCCCCGACGTCCAGGGTGATCGCGTCACCGGTGCGGACGAGGGCGAGCGGCCCGCCTACGTACGACTCGGGCGCGATGTGCAGCACGCACGCCCCGTAACTCGTGCCGCTCATCCGGGCGTCGGAGATCCGCACCATGTCCCGTACACCCTGCTTCAGCAGATAGTCGGGGATCGGCAGCATGCCGTACTCGGGCATGCCGGGGCCGCCCTTGGGTCCGGCGTTGCGGAGCACCAGCACATGGTCCGGAGTGAGGGCCAGGGCCGGGTCGTTGATGGTGCGCTGCATCTCCTTGTAGTCGTCGAAGACGACCGCGGGACCGGTGTGGCGCAGCAGGTGCGGCTCGGCGGCGATGTGCTTGATGACCGCGCCGTCCGGGCAGAGGTTGCCGCGCAGCACCGCCACGCCGCCCTCGTCGGCGAGCGGGTTGTCCCGTTCCCGGATGACGTCCGCGTCGTGCACGAGCGCCCCGTCGAGCTGCTCGCGCATCGAGGTGTGCGAGACGGTGGGACGGTCCAGATGCAGTACGTCGGTGAGGCGGGCCAGGAATCCGGGCAGCCCGCCGGCGAAGTGGAAGTCCTCCATCAGGTACTTCCCGCCGGGCCGGAGGTTGGCGAGCACCGGCACGGTGCGGGCGATGCGGTCGAAGTCGTCCAGGGTGAGCTTCACCCCGGAGCGGCCCGCCATGGCGATGAGATGGATGACGGCGTTGGTGGAGCCGCCGAGCGCGAGGACCGTGGCGACGGCGTCCTCGTACGCATCCGCCGTGAGGATCTTCGACAAGGTCAGCTGTTGCCACACCAGTTCGACGATCCGGATGCCCGACTGCGCCGCCATCCGGTCGTGACCGGAGTCGACGGCGGGGATCGACGAGGCGCCCGGGACGGTGACGCCGAGCGCTTCGGCGGCGGCCGTCAGGGTCGACGCGGTGCCCATCGTCATGCAGTGCCCCGGCGAACGGGCAAGACCGTTCTCCAGCTCGGCCATCTCGCAGTCACCGATGAGCCCGGCCCGCTTGTCGTCCCAGTACTTCCACATGTCCGTGCCCGAGCCAAGGACCTCGTTGCGCCAGTGGCCCGGCAGCATGGGACCCGCGGGAACGAAGACGGTTGGCAGGTCGACGGAGGCGGCGCCCATCAGCAGGGCGGGCGTCGACTTGTCGCAGCCGCCGAGCAGCACGGCACCGTCGACCGGATAGGAGCGCAGCAGCTCCTCGGTCTCCATCGCCAGCATGTTGCGGTAGAGCATGGGCGTCGGCTTCTGGAAGGTCTCCGAGAGGGTGGAGACCGGGAATTCGAGGGGGAAGCCGCCCGCCTGCCAGACACCCCGCTTGACCGCCTGCGCACGGTCGCGCAGATGGACGTGGCAGGGATTGATGTCGGACCAGGTGTTGAGGATCGCGACGACCGGCTTGCCCAGGTGCTCCTCGGGAAGGTAGCCGAGCTGGCGCGTACGGGCACGGTGACTGAACGAGCGGAGCCCGTCCGTCCCGTACCACTGGTGGCTGCGCAGCTCCTCGGATGTGATCCGGCCGGTCATATGGACCACCCGGCGATCTCGTCGGCGACCTCGGCGCGCTGCGCCTCCGGCAGCACCCTGCTGGGCGCGCGGACATCGCGGCGGCAGAGACCGAGCGAGGCCAGGGCCTCCTTGACGACCGTCACGTTGTTGGCGGACTGCCGGTCGGCGCGCAGCTCCTCGAAGCGGCGGATCTGCTCCCAGACCTTCATGGCCGCCGCGTAGTCGCCGGCCCGCAGCGCCTCCAGCATGGCCAGCGAGACGCCGGGGGCGACATTGACGAGGCCGGAGGTGAAGCCGGTCGCGCCGGTCGCGAAGTAGGAGGGGGCGTACAGCTCGGCGAGACCCGCGATCCAGACGAAGCGTTCGAGGCCGGCGTCCCGGGCGAAGGCACCGAAGCGGGCCGCGTCCGGCACGGCGTACTTCACACCGATGACGTTGGGGCAGCTGTCGGCGAGCGCGGTCAGCGCCTCACCGCCGAGCAGCGGATTGCGGATGTACGGGACGACACCGAGCTCGGGTACGGCCTCGGCGATGGCCCGGTGGTAGTCGATCCAGCCGTCCTGCGAGACGTACGGGTGCACCGGCTGATGCACCATCACCATCTCGGCGCCGGCGTCCCTGGCGTGCTCGGCGGCGGCCACGGCGGTCGGCACGTCGTGGCCGACGCCCACCAGGACGGTGGCGCGGCCGGCCGTCTCGTCGATGGTCAGCTCGGTGACGGCCCGCCGCTCGTCGGGCGTGAGCGCATAGAACTCCCCGGTGTTGCCGTTCGGGGTGAGGATGCGGACACCGCCGTCGAGCAGCCGTCGCAGCAGGGCGCGGTGCGCCGTCGTGTCGATGGTCCCGTCCACGGCGAACGGGGTCACCGGGATGGCCACGACATCTGCGAGGGCCGCCTTCAGCGGAGTGAGGTCCATGGGGACACGCCTTTCGTCTGTGTGCTGGTGGTTCACGCCGTGTCACCCCCGTCCACGTCGTCGGGGAAGGCGCGGCGCACGAACGACGCGATGTGGTCGTGCAGAGCCCCGGCAGCCGCCGGAGCGTCGTCGGCGAGCGCGAGCCGCAGGATCTCCCGGTGCTCGGCCGCCTCCCGCTCCCAGGTCGGAATGGCCGACCAGGCGACGGTCGACACGAGGGCGGCCTGGTCGCGGATCTCGTCGAGCATCCGGGACAGCAGCGGGTTTCCGCAGGGCAGGTAGAGCGCCCGGTGGAAGTCCCGGTTGGCCAGGGAGCGTTCGGCCTTGTCCTGCGCCGAGTCGGCCCGCTCCAGGGCCTCCTGCGCCTCGTCGAGCGAGGCTCTGCGCGTGATGGAGCGGCGCAGCGCCTCCGGCTCCAGGAGCAGGCGGACGTCGTAGACCTCGCGGGCCATGGTCGCGTCGACGAGCCGTACGGTGACGCCCTTGTACTGGCTCATGACGACGAGCCCCGTACCGGCCAGCGTCTTCAGCGCCTCCCGCACCGGGGTCTTCGACACCCCGAACTGGGCGGCGAGTTCGGTCTCCACGAGCGCCTGCCCTGGTCTCAGCTGCGCGGTGAGGATCGCGTGCTTGATCGCCTCCAGCACGTACTGGGTGCGGGACGGAATCGGGGTGGGCGCAAAGGTCATGAGTGAAGGGCTCTCGCATCTCGCGTATCGCGTCTCATATATGACGTACGAAGTACGACGCGATGAAGCTAGCGTTGCCCGAATGTTTCGTCAACGCTTGTCACCGACCCGGATTGAAGTCTCGGGCTTGCTGCTCGTGACCATCGCTGGCTGCGATGGACCCGGCTGCGTCCTGCGCTCGACTGCACCGGTTACGCGGTGAAGGTGAGAGCT
>NZ_JBSHFH010000058.1:0-50982 GCF_053617235.1 Streptomyces sp. NPDC055749
GCCACAGCCGTTCGGCTGTGGCGGCCCTCCCCTCGTTCCGTTCCTGACTACTCCCGTTTCAGGCCGAGGACTTCCACCGCCGCGAAGGTCTCCTTCGGCGGCCGGTCCTCGTAGTACGGGGTGATCAGCCCGTCCAGCTCGGCGAAGGTGAACGTCTCCTTCGCCGAGTCGAACTTGACCGCCACCCTGGGCCGTTCGACGATCGCGACCATGCCGCCGTGGACGACGAGCAGCTGCCCGTTGACCCCGGCCGCCGCCGGGGACGCCAAGTAGCCGACGAGCGGCGACACATGCTCGGGCGCCAGTGCGTCGAGGCTGCCGTCGGCGGGCTCCTGGAAGCCTGCGAAGACGTCCTCGGTCATCCGGGTGCGGGCACGAGGACAGATGGCGTTGGCCGTGACCCCGTACCTGGCCAAGGCCTGGGCGGTGGAGGTGGTGAGGCCGACGATGCCGCCCTTGGCCGCCGCGTAGTTCGGCTGGCCCGCCGAGCCCGCGAGGAACGCCTCGGACGAGGTGTTGACGATCCGCCCGTAGACGGGCCCCCCGGCCTCCTTGGAGCGGGCACGCCAGTGGGACGCGGCGAAGTGGGTGGTGTTGAAGTGACCCTTGAGGTGGACTCTGATGACGGAGTCCCATTCGTCCTCGGTCATCGAGAAGACCATCCGGTCGCGCAGGATGCCCGCGTTGTTGACGAGGATGTCGAGCTTTCCGTAGGTGGTCACGGCCAGTTCGACGAGCGCGCGGGCCTGCTCGTGGTCGGAGACGTCGCCGAGGTGCGCGACCGCCCGGCCGCCCGCGGCCCGGATCTCCGCGGCGACCTCGTCGGCGGGGGCGGCCGAGGCCTCGCCGGAGCCGTCGCGGCCCGGCTGCCCGTAGTCGTTGACGACGACGGCCGCGCCGAGCCGGGCCAGTTCCAGGGCCTCGGCGCGTCCTAGGCCGCGGCCCGCACCGGTGACGATCGCGGCCAGGCCCTCCAGCGGAAGGGGATGTGACATCGCAGTCCTCAGCGTCCTTCTCGGTAGGTCCGTGGGGATGTTTCAGAGCTCGATGCAGGTACGCAGCGACTCGCCGGTCCTCATCTGGTCCAGGGCGTCGTTGATGCCTTCGAGCCGTACCCGGTGGGTGATCATCGATTCGAGGTCGATGCGGCCCGCCCGCCACAGCGCGATGGCCCGCTCGTAGGACCGGAGCACATCCCCTCCCCCGTACATGGAGGGCAGGATCCGCTTCTCGTCGAAGAACAGCTCGAACATGTTGACCTGGAAGTTGTCGTCCATCGCGCCCGCGCCGACGACGCAGAGCGTGCCTCCGCGCCGGGTGTTGTCGTACGCCGTGCGGGCCGTCACCGACTTTCCGACGACCTCGAAGACGTAGTCGAAGCCCTCGCCGCCGGTGATCCGCTGTTTCGCGTCGGCGAGTTCGTCCGGTGACACCGCCTCGGTCGCACCGAACCGCAGCGCGGCCTCGCGTCGCGAGGCGACCGGGTCGACGGCGACGATCTGGGCGGCGCCCTGGACCCGCGCTCCCTGGATAGTGGAGATGCCGACGCCTCCGCAGCCGATCACGGCGACCGACGAACCGGCCTCGACCTGCGCGGTGTTGATGGCGGCCCCGAGCCCTGTGGTGACACCGCAGCCGATGAGCGCGGCGATGTCGTAGGGCACGTCGTCGGGAATCGGCACGGCGCAGCCCGCGCCGACGACGACCTCCTCGGTGAAGGTGCCGGTCCCCGCGAAGCCGAAGACGTCACCTCCGGGGCGCTTGAAGTTGGGGGTGCCCGCGTTCATGAAGCCGGCCAGGCAGAGGTGGGTCTGTCCGCGCTTGCACGAAGGACAGGTGCCGCAGGCGGGCAGCCAGCAGACCAGGACGCGGTCCCCCTGGGCGAGCCCGGTCACGCCGTCGCCGATGTCGATGATCTCGCCCGCGCCCTCGTGCCCGGGGATGAAGGGGGCGGGCTGCGGCAGCACCCCGCTCATCGCGGAGACGTCGGAGTGGCAGAGGCCGGTGGCCCGGATGCGGAGCTTGACCTTCCCCGGGCCGAAGCCCACCGCCTCGACGTCGTCGAGGACTTCCAGCTTGTCCTGGCCTATCTCGTGCAGTACGGCTGCGCGCATGGTGCGGCTCCCCTCATGGAGTTGTTCAGGAAAATTCGACTCGCGTGCTGTCGAGGACCGTGGCGCCGTCCCGTTCGACGGCGCTCACCGTCAACCCGACCGACCCGCCCTCGCCACTCCCCCAGATCTGGATGCGCAGGGTCTCTCCGGGGAACGCGACTCCGGCGAAGCGGGTGCTGTACGCGCGGATCCTGGAGACGTCTCCGCCGAGCACGGTGTCGGCGACGGCCTTGAGCGTCATGCCGTAGGTGCACAGCCCGTGCAGGATCGGCCGGTCGAAACCGGCCAGCGCGGCGAAGTCGGGGTCGGCGTGGAGCGGGTTCCAGTCCCCGGAGAGCCGGTACAGCAGTGCCTGGTCCTCGCGGACATGCCGCTCCACCGTGTAGTTGGGGGCCACGGCCGTATGGACGAACTTCGTGGAGGGGCCGCGTTCGCCGCCGAAGCCGCCTTCGCCGCGTACGAAGATCTGGGACTCGTTGGTCCACAGGGGGCCGTCGTCGTCGGCCGCGTCGGTACGCAGCACGATGACGGCCGCCTTGCCCTTGTCGTACACCGCGGCGACCTTCGAGGTCTGTACGGCGCATCCCTGTACCGGGATCGGCCGGTGCACCCGTACGGACTGGGCGCCGTGCAGGAGAGCGGCGAGCTCGATGTCGATGCCCGGCAGCGAGACGACACCGGTGACGCCCTTCCCCGAGCCCGCGACGGTGGCGAAGGTGGGCAGCACGTGGAGCCGGGACTCCAGGGTGTAGCGCAGCTCGCCGGGGTCGGTGGCGGGGGTGCCGGCGCCGAGGCCGAGGTGGTAGAGCTGGATGTCCTTGTGGTCCCAGCGGATCTCGGCGGTCCTCGGTTCGGCGGCGACCGCCTTCACGGCATCAATGGGCATGGGAATGCTGCTCCTTGATGGTTAATCATGCGGACGTCATGCGGGCGCCCTGCTGACGGAGAGACCCCGGCACGGCCGTCCGCACCGTCGGCCGCACCGAGGTCGTGCGCGGACCGGCCCGGTCTTCTTCTAGAACGTGTTCTAGGGCCGATGGCCTTATGTATAACGCAAGCCCCAGCACTTGTGAATACCGCTGACACCACGTCAGATACGAGTGCGGGGGGCCAGTACATTTGTCACCGCCGAGTCCGTACATCCGCATCTGCCGGGGGTGCCCGCCCGCTCCGTACCGTCGAAGGCATGACGCAGACACCGGACTTCGCACCCGCGGTGAGCTTCGACGGGGCGGTCAAGCACTACGGCGCCGTACGGGCCGTGGACGGCATCGACCTCGCCGTACGGCGAGGCGAGACCGTCGCCCTGCTCGGCCGGAACGGCGCGGGCAAGTCCTCCACCATCGGCCTCCTCCTCGGCCTGAACGAGCCCGACGCCGGACAGGTGCGGCTCTTCGGGGACACCCCCGCGCGGGCGGTGCGGGCCGGCCAGGTCGGGGCGATGCTCCAGGACGGCTCCGGGGTGCCCCGGGTCACCGTGCGCGAGCTGATCGCGTTCGTCGCGTCGACGTATCCGCGGCCGATGCCGGTCACCGAGGCGCTGGCGCTGGCCGGACTCACCGAGTTCGCCGGGCGACGCGTCGACAAGCTCTCCGGCGGCCAGACGCAGCGTGTGCGCTTCGCAGTGGCGCTGGCGGGCAACCCCGAACTGCTGGTCCTCGACGAGCCGACCGCCGCGCTCGACGTGGAGGCCCGGCGGGCGTTCTGGGCGTCGATGCGCTCGTACGCCGGACGGGGCAACACCGTGCTCTTCTCCACGCACTACCTGACGGAGGCCGACGAGAACGCCGACCGCATCGTCGTGCTCGACGAGGGCCGGATCGTCGCGGACGGCAGCGGTGAGCACATCAAGCAGTCGGTCGGCGGCAGCCTGGTCGCCTTCGACCTCGACGGGCGGGGTACGGAGGGGCTCGCCCGGCTGCCCGGCGTCACGTCCGTCGAGATCCGCGGGGACCGTGCGCGGCTCCGGAGCGACGACTCGGACGCCACGGTCACGGCCCTGGTCGCGCGCGGCGCGTTCCGCCGCCTGGAGGTGTCCCCCGCGAGCCTGGAGGACGCCTTCCTCTCCCTCACCGCACACGAAAGCGAGACGGTCTGATGCTGGAGTACATCAAGCTCGAAATGCGCCGCACCCTCCGCGACACGATGTTCGTGGTCTTCGGCATCGGCATGCCGGTGGTGATGTATCTGCTCTTCACCAACATCGGGACCGGCGGCGAGGACTCCGCGCCGTGGCGGGTCACCGCCATGGTCGGCATGGCGGCGTACGGTGCGCTCGGCGCCGCCATGAGCGCGGGCGTCGGGGTCTCCACTGACCGGTCGATCGGCTGGCTTCGCCAGTTGCGCGTCACCCCGCTCGCCCCCTCACGGGTGGTGACGGGCCGTGCAGTCAGCGGCTCGGTGACCGTACTGCCCGGGATCGTCGCGGTGCTCGCCGCGGGCGCGCTGATCAACGGCGTACGGCTGGAGGCCTGGCAGTGGGCGGCGCTCACCCTCGTGCTGTGGGCCGGGGCGCTCCCCTTCACCCTGCTCGGGCTCGGCAACGGTTACCGGCTGAGCCCCCAGACCATGGGCGTGGCGAACACGGTCGGCCTGATGGGACTCTCGGTCGTCGGCGGACTCTGGTTCCCCCTTGAGCTGTTCCCCGGGTGGCTGGCATCCGTCGCCGCGTACACCCCCGCCAACCGCTTCGCCGAGCTCGGCTGGGCGGTGACCGACGGATCGGCTCCGGGCCCGGCCACGATCGCCGTCCTGACCGGCTGGCTCCTGATCTTCGGCTCGTACGCTGTCGTCTCGTACCGCAGGGCCGGCCGGACCGCGTAAACAGGAGTGACGATGCGGGTGTTGAGCGAGCAGTACGCCGCGTGTCAGGCCGACTTCCGGGCGAAGAGGGCCAAGGCGTGCCGGAAGGCGGAGAAGCGGACCGGGAGGAGCCCCGAGCACATGGGGCCGCCCAACGGCCTCTCGCTGCTGCCGTGGCTGCTGATGGGGATGGGCTCCTTCTCCAACCTCGTCCAGGGAAAGACACCCAACCCCTGGGTGGGCATTGTCGGAATCGTCGCCTTCAACTCCCTCTACATCTATGTGGTGTTCCGGGCCTTCGACAAACGGGCACGGGAGGCTCCGAGCACCCGCTGGGCCCTGGTCGCGATGGGCGTGGTCACCTGCACCCTCGCCCTCGCGTACGGCGGCAGCTGGCTGCTCTTCTTCATGCTTCTCGGCCTCGCCACCGGCTCGGTCGTGCGGGGCAGGCACCTCGGCCCGGTCGTCCTGGGCCTGAGCGCGCTGGCCGGACTGATCGCGGGATTCCGGGACGGCTGGGGCGCCATCAACATCGCGTACGGCACGTTCATCTCCGCGATGGTGACGGCCGCGATCCTCGCGCTCTCGGAGACCGTCAAGGAACTCCGGGAAACCCGCGAGGAGTTGGCGCGCTCGGCGGTGGAGCAGGAGCGGCTGCGCTTCTCCCGCGATCTGCACGATCTGCTGGGCCACACCCTGTCGGTGATCGTCGTGAAGTCCGAGGCCGCCCGCCGGCTCGCACCGCGCGACATGGGCTCGGCGCTGGAGCAGATCTCCGACATCGAGTCGGTCGGCCGCCAGGCCCTCACCGAGATCCGCGAGGCCGTCACCGGCTACCGCGAAGGCAGCCTGGCCACCGAACTGGACCGGGCCCGCTCGGCACTCTCCGCCGCCGGGATAGACCCCGTCGTACGCCAGTCGGGGCCACCACTCCCGGCGCAGAGCGAGGCGCTGCTCGGCTGGGTGGTACGGGAATCGGTCACCAACGCGGTACGGCACAGCGCCGCTTCCCGCTGCGAGATCGAGGTGGAGGGCTCCGCCGAACGCGTCCGCCTGAAGATCACCGACGACGGGCCCGGCATGCCATCGGAGGGAAGCCCGCCGGGTCGCACCGGCACCGGCCTCACGGGCCTCACCGAACGCCTCGCGGCAGCGGGCGGTTCACTGGAAGCGGGTCCGGTGGAACGCGGCGGATTCCGGGTGACCGCCGAACTGCCGGTGCCGGAGCCGGTGGAGTCCGCGGAGAGTGTGGTGTGACCTGGCGACCCGGTGGGCCTCTGCGACGGTGCGGCCGACAGATCATCGGGCTCCGGACATAACCTGTTCCGGTGAACGAGATGCCGCAGGATCACCGTCCGGCACGCTGTGTACGAGTGCTCCTCGCCGAGGACCAGGGCATGATGCGTGGCGCCCTCGCCCTGCTCCTGGGGCTGGAAGAGGACATCGAGGTCGTCGCGCAGGTGGGGGCCGGGGACGAGGTCGTGGGGGCGGCTCTGCTGGCGCGGCCCGATGTGGCCCTGCTGGACATCGAGATGCCGGGGATGAGCGGGCTGGACGCCGCCGCGTTGTTGCGGGACGAGGTGCCCGACTGCCGGGTGCTGATCCTCACGACCTTTGGGCGTCCCGGATATCTGCGTCGTGCCATGGAGGCCGGTGCCGCCGGGTTTCTGGTCAAGGACGGGCCCGTCGAGGAGCTTGCCGAGGCGATCCGGAAGGTGCTGCGCGGCGAGACCGTGATCGATCCGGCGCTCGCCGCGGCGGCCCTCGGGGCGGGGCCCAGTCCGCTCACGGCGCGAGAGCGCGATGCGCTGAACGCGTCTGTGGACGGGGCGACGGTGGCGGACATCGCGGTGAAGCTGCGGCTGTCCGAGTCGACGGTCCGTAACTACCTGTCGTCCGCCATCGGCAAGACGAGCACCCGCAACCGCATGGAGGCGGTGCGGGCGGCGCGGCAGCAGGGCTGGTTGTAGAGACGCGTGACTCAGCGCTTCGTGGGGCGGTGGTTCGGCAGCCACAGCAGCATGAGCACCACGCCGACGAGCAGCACCGCGCAGGCGGACCGGAAGGCCAGGGCGTAGCCGGCGGTGATCTCGGCCGTCGCCGTGGAGCCGCCGGTGCGGGCGGCGGCGACCGTGGACAGTACGGCGAGGCCGAGCGCGCCGCCCATCGTGCGTGAGGTGTTGACCAGTCCCGATACGAGTCCTGCGTCCTCCGCCTCCGCGCCCGATGTGGCGAGGGTGGCCAGTGGGGTGGATGCGAGGCCCGCGCCGCCCATCATCAGCAGGCCGGGGAGGCAGATCGCGGTGAGGTACGAGCCGTCGACGCTCATCGTCGACTGCCAGCCGAAGCCCGCGGCGGTGATCAGAACCCCGACCACGGCCAGGCTCTTCGCACCCATGCGCACCATGAGACGGGGGGCGAGTTTGGAGCCGATGATGACGGCGGCGGACGTGGGCATCAGAGCGAGTCCGGCCTGGAGCGGGCTGTATCCGAGCACGTTCTGCGCGTAGATCGTCACGAAGTACCACATGCAGAGCGTCGCGGACCCCATCATGAACATGGCCACGTTCGCCGACGACACCGCTCGTACGCCGAACACCCGCAGAGGCATGAGCGGGACAGCCGTCCGGGCCTCGACCAGCACGAACACGGCGAGCAGCGCGAGCCCGGACAGCAGGGGTACGAGAGTGGCGGCGGCGGTCCAGCCCTCCGCCTCGGTCTGCGCGATGCCGTACGCGACCATGGCGAGCCCGGCCGTGACGAGGACGGCGCCGGGCAGGTCGACGCGCCGCCGGACTCCAGCCCGGCCCTCGGCGAGCTTGAGCGTGGCGCCGATGAGGACGAGGGCGCCGATGGGCACGTTGATCAGCAGCACCCAGCGCCAGGAGAGTGCTTCGGTGAGCGCCCCGCCGATCAGCCCGCCGGCCGCGCCGCCGCCTGCGCCGACCGCCATCCAGGTGCCGATGGCCCTGGTCCTGGCGGGGCCGTCGGGGACGGCGGCGGTGAGGATGGTGAGGGTGGCCGGGGACAGGACGGCGGCGCCGAGGCCCTGTGCCGCGCGGGCGGCGAGCAACTGCCAGCCCTCCTGGGCGAGTCCGCCCGCCAGCGATGCGGCGGTGAACACGCCGAGCCCTATGAGGAACATCCGCTTGCGGCCGTAGATGTCGCCCGCCCGTCCGCCGAGGAGCAGGAATCCGGCGAACGCGATCGCGTAGGCGTTGATGACCCATTGGAGCGCGGCGGCGCTCAGCGCCAGGTCGGTGCGCATGGACGGCAGGGCGACGTTGACGACCGACATGTCGAGGACGACGAGGAACTGGCCGGTGCAGGCTGCGAGCACCACGGCCCACGTGCTGGTCGTTCGCCGGGCGGGTATGCGCGTGGGTGTCGAGACGTCAGCCATGGCTGTCATGGTCCCAGGCGGCCGGTGGTCCGTACATCGGTTTGAGGCCGGAGTGTGCGTAGGGCTAGGGCCTGTCCGGCGGATCAGGGCCGGATAGGGCGCGGCGTCTGGTGCGGTGCATCGCAAGGCGCCGGAGCGTCCTCAGGTGGGGTCTCCCCTGCTCGAACGAAGTTGAGAGCTTGGGGAAGGAGCTATGCGGGCGTTTCGGCAACGCGGCGAGGTGCCGTGCCAGACGCCGTGACCCCGGCCATGATCCGCCGGACAGGCCCTAGCGACGTAGGACCGTCACGACCGCCGCGCCGCCCAGTCCGATGTTGTGGGCGAGCCCGGTGCGCGCGCCGGGTACCTGGCGGGCGCCCGCCTCGCCCCGGAGCTGCCAGGTCAGTTCGGCGGCCTGGGCGATGCCCGTGGCGCCCAGGGGGTGACCCTTGGAGATCAGGCCGCCGGAGGGGTTGACGACCCAGCGGCCTCCGTAGGTCGTGGCCCCGGATTCGACGAGCTTGCCGGACTCGCCCTCCCCGCACAGGCCCAGCGCCTCGTAGGTGAGGAGTTCGTTGATGGAGAAGCAGTCGTGCAGTTCGATGACGTCGAGGTCCTCGGCCGAGAGCCCGGAGGCCGCGTAGACCTGCTGGGCCGCGGCCCGTGACATGGGCGCTCCGACGGCGTCGATGCAGGTGCCGGAGGCGAACGAGTCGCCGGTGTCGGTGGTCATGGCCTGGGCGACGATCTCCACGGCCTTGTGCCGGAGTCCGTGCCGCTCGACGAAGCGTTCCGATACGACGACGGCGGCGGCCGAGCCGTCCGATGTGGGTGAGCACTGGAGTTTGGTCAGGGGGTGGTGGACGGTCCTGGCGGCGAGGATCTCGGCGACGGTGTACGGGGTCTGGAACTGGGCGTAGGGGTTGTTCGCCGAGTGACGGTGGTTCTTGGCTCCGACCGCCGCGAGCTGGGCCTCCGTCGTCCCGTAACGCTCCATGTGTTCGCGTGCCGCGTTGCCGAAGATCTGGGCGGTGGGCGGGGACATCTCGAAGCCGTGGGCGGCGGCCATGATTCCGTAGTGCCGGGCGACGGGTGACGTCTTGCCCCCGACATTAGCGGCTCCGCCGCGGGCCGCCGCGCCCCCGTCGGCTCCTCCGCCGCCGAGCGAGCCGCGCGTCATCTTCTCGAAGCCGAGGGCGAGTACGCAGTCGCTGCTGCCGCCCTCGACGAACTGGCGGGCCATCATGAGCGCGGTGGAGCCGGTGGCGCAGTTGTTGTTGACGTTGTAGACGGGCACCCCGGTCAGGCCGAGTTCGTAGACGGCGCGCTGTCCCGCCGTGGAGGGCTGGAAGCAGTAGCCGACGGGGACCTGCTCGACCTGTTCGTAGCTGATGCCCGCGTCGTCCAGGGCCTTGGTGCCGGCCTCCTTGGCCATGTCCCAGTACTGCCAGTCGCGGGTCTCGGGCTTCTCGAACTTCGTCATTCCGACGCCGACGATGTACGCCTTCATGGTTGCGTTCCTTCAGTCACGGGGGAGGCCGAGGATGCGCTCGGCGACGACATTGAGCTGGACCTGTGTGGTGCCGCCCGCGATGGTCAGGCAGCGCGACATCAGGAAGCCGTGCACGGCCCGTTCGGCGGCGCCCTCGGTGGTCGCGCCCTCGGGTCCCAGGAGTTCCAGGGTGAGTTCGGCGACCTTCTGCTGGTGGGCGGTCTGCACGAGCTTGCGTACGGAGGCTCCGGCGCCCGGTTCCAGGCCCGAGACCTGCTGGAGCGTGGTCCGCAGCCCGATGCAGGCCAGGGCGTGGGCCTCGGCGGCGAGTGCGCCGACGCGGGTCCTGGCCGCTCCGTCGAGGTCGGCGCAGCGGTCGATCAGCGCTTCGAGTCCGGTGTCGAACGTCATCTGGTCGGCCATGTGGACGCGTTCGTTGCCCAGGGTGTTGCGGGCGACCCGCCAGCCGTCGTCGACCTCGCCGACGACCGCGTCGGCGGGCAGCAGGACGTCGTCGAAGTACACCTCGTTGAAGAGCGAGTCGCCGGTGATCTCCTTGAGCGGCCGGATGTCGATTCCCCGGGCGCTCTTCATGTCGACCAGGAAGTAGGTCAGGCCCCGGTGCTTGGGGGCGTCCGGGTCGGTTCTGGCGAGCAGGATGCCGTAGTCGGCCCACTGGGCGGCGCTCGTCCAGACCTTCTGGCCGGTGACGCGCCAGCCGTCTTCGGTGCGTACGGCCTTCGTACGGAGTGAGGCGAGGTCGGAGCCGGCGCCCGGCTCGGAGAAGAGCTGGCACCAGAGGAGTTCGCCCCGCAGGGTGGGCATCAGAAAGCGCTTCTGCTGCTCGTCGGTCCCGTACGCGAGAAGGGAGGGCACCACCCAGGTGCCGATCCCGAGGTCGCTCACCTTGATGCCCTGCGCCTTCAGCTCCTGCTGTACGGCGAGCTGCTGGACCGGGCCCGCTCCGAGGCCGTACGGGGCGGGCAGGTGCGGGGCGGCGTAGCCGGCCGGGGCCAGGGCGCGCCGGGCTGCGCGGGGGTCGAGGCCGCGGGCCGCGGCGACGGCCTGCCGGGCGTCGGCGCGGTGGCCGGCCGCCTCGGCGGGGAGTTCGAGGGTGAGTTCGCGGCGGGCGCCGCTCCCGGCGAGGCGGACAGCGCGCAGCCGGTGGGCGTCACCGGCGCCGAGCAGTTGGCGTGCCACCACGGCCCGGCGCAGCTGGAGGTGGGCGTCGTGTTCCCAGGTGAAACCGATGCCGCCGAGGATCTGGATGCAGTCCTTCGCGCAGGTGTACGCGGCGTCGAGCGCGGTGGCGGCGGCGAGGGCCGCCGTCATCCCCCGTACTTCGGAAGTCACGTCGGAAGTCACGTCGGGAGTCTCGTCGGCGGCCCTCGCGGCGTCCCAGGTGAGGGCGCGGGCCTGTTCGAGCCGGACGAGCATGTCGGCGCAGAGGTGCTTGACGGCCTGGAACCGCCCGATGGGGCGGCCGAACTGTTCGCGGACCTTCGCATACTCGGATGCGGTGTGCAGGGACCGTGCGGCGGTTCCGCAGGCGTCGGCGGCCAGCAGGACGGCGGCGAGGTCGCGGACGGCCGAGGTGTCGGTGGCGACGGTCCGGTGGGCGGGGACGCGGACGCCTCTGGCGTGCACCTCGGCGGTGGGGCGTGTCGGGTCGACGCTGCCGTGCGGGCGTACGGTCAGCCCTTCCGTATCGGCGTCGACGGCGAACCACAGGGTGCCGGTGGCCGAGGTCGCGGCGAGCAGCAGCAGGTCGGCGTCGGCGCCGCCGAGTACGGGCGGGGCTGCGCCGTCGAGGATGTGACCGCCCTCGCTCTCCACGGCGGTGAGGGTGCCCGCGCCGAGTGCCGCCGCTCCGATACGGTCGCCGGTCGCGAGGGCCTTGACGAGGCCCGCGGCGCCCCCCTGGCCCGAGGCGTCCGCCCGGTGCAGGACCGCCGAGGCCAGGACGGATGCCGCGTACGGGCCGGGGAGCGAGGCGTGGGCCGCCTCTTCGAGGACCACGGCCAGGTCGAGGAGACCGCCGCCCCCTCCCCCGTAGTCCTCGGGCAGATGGATGCCGAGAAGGCCCTGTCCGGCGAGCGCGTCCCAGTGGGCGGGCCGGGTGCGGCACGCGGGTGGAGGGTCCGCGTCCGATCGAGGGTCCGCGTCCAGGAGTGCGCGTATCTCCTGCGGCGGGACGGCGCGGGCCAGCCCGCCGCGTACGGCCCGCGCCAAGGCGCGATGCTCTTCGGTGATGCCGATACCCATGCGGTTCCTCGCCGGTCGCAGCCACTGGAACGGCGCAAGAGTAGAACACGTTCCATTCTGACGGAAGGTCAGAAGAGCGGTCGTTTCGGGCCGACGGCAGCTTCTAGGATCTGCGGCATGGCAACGCGACTTGTGCAGATCAACATGAAGGCCCAGGACGACTCCCTGCTCGGCCGGTTCTGGGCGGAGGCACTCGGCTGGGGTGTCGACAGCGAGGGCCCCGGCGTGACCAACCTCGAACCCGTGGGGTTCGCCTACCCCGACCCCGTGGCCGTCTGCATCGACATCATCGCCCGCCCGGAACCCAAAACGGTCAAGAACCGGGTTCACATTGATCTGGCCACCACCTCGACCGCCCATCAGGCGGAGCTGGTCGCACGCCTGAAGGATCTCGGCGCGACGCTCGCCGACGTGGGTCAGGGCGAAGTCCCCTGGACGGTCATGGCCGACCCGGAGGGCAACGAGTTCTGCGTCCTGGAGCCCCGCCCGGTCTACCGGGACACCGGGCCGATCGCCGCGGTGGTGGTCGACTGCGCCGACCCGCGAGAGATGGCCCGGTTCTGGGGCGAGGCGATGGACTGGACGCTGCACGAGGTCACCGACGACCACGCGACCATGCGCTCCGCCGAAGGCGTCGGCCCCTACCTGGAATTCCTCCGCACCCCCGACACCAAGAGCGTGTGGAACCGCGTCCACCTCGACGTCTGCCCCTACCCCGGTGACGACCTGGCCGCAGAGGCCGCCCGACTGCGCGCCCTGGGCGCCACCGACCCCGGTATCGACCAGTCCGCCATCTCCTGGACGATTCTGGCCGACCCGGAGGGCAACGAGTTCTGCCTCCTGACCCCTCGCTGACCCTGAGCAACGGCTCCGGCCGGCTTCGGGTCAGCGGCGCAGACCGCGTGACGTCAGCGCCTTGAGTCGGACAGGGCACGTTCACCGGAATACCACGGGGGTACGGAAGCGTTCCGTATGCACACACTTCGGGGGGAGCCCGGGTGGTGAGCGCTGCCCGGAGGCCGCACGTATGCCAAGGACGACGAACGAACAGCTCGCCGGGGAACTCCCCGATCCGCGGAAGGGGCGGGCAGGCCGCGGCGTCGTCCCCGTCCTCGCCTTCGCGGGTATCACCGTCGCGGTGATGCAGACCCTGCTCGTCCCCGTCATCAAGGACCTGCCCGTACTCCTCGGCACCACCCCGTCGAACGCCACCTGGGTGATGACGGCGACCCTGCTGGCGGGGGCCGTGTCCACGCCCATCATGGGCCGGCTCGGCGACCTCTACGGCAAGCGGCGGATGCTGCTCGCCAGCCTCGCCGTCATGGTCGTCGGCTCGCTGGTCTGCGCCTTCACCGACGACCTCGTCGTGATGATCGTCGGTCGCGCCCTTCAGGGCTTCGCCATGGGCGCCATTCCGCTCGGCATCGGCATCATGCGCGACGAGCTGCCTCGCGAGCGGCTCGGGTCCGCGATGGCCCTGATGAGCTCGTCGATCGGGGTGGGCGGCGGACTGGCCCTGCCCGCCGCCGCACTGGTCGCGCAGCACACCGACTGGCACGCCCTCTTCCTCGGATCGGCCGGGCTCGGCGTGGTCGCCATGGTGCTCACGGTCCTCGTCGTCCCCGAGCCTCCGCTGCGCGCCCCCGGGAGCTTCGACACCATCGGCGCACTCGGGCTCTCGCTCGGTCTCGTCTGTCTGCTCCTGCCCATCACGAAGGGCAGCGACTGGGGCTGGACCTCCGGCACGACCCTCGGGCTGATCGGCGCGGCCCTGCTGATCCTCCTGCTGTGGGGCCTGTTCGAGCTGCGTACCTCCGCGCCGCTGGTCGATCTGCGCACCACGGTCCGCCGCGAGGTGCTGCTCACCAACCTCGCCTCGATCATGGTGGGCGTCGCCTTCTACGCGGTCTCGCTGGTCCTGCCGCAACTGCTCCAACTGCCGGCCTCGACCGGGTACGGGCTGGGTCAGTCGATGGTGACGGCGGGGCTGTGCGTGGCGCCGCTGGGTCTGACGATGATGTTCGTCGCCCCGGTGTACGCCCGCATCTCGGCCCGTCGCGGGCCGAAGGCGACGCTGATGCTCGGCATGCTGATCATCGCGATCGGGTACGGGGCCGGGCTCGGCCTGATGAGTGCGGCCTGGCAGACCGTGGTCATCGCGGTGGTGCTCGGGGCCGGGATCGGTCTCGCGTACTCCTCGCTGCCCGCCCTGATCATCGGGGCCGTCGATCCGTCCGAGACGGGCGCGGCCAACGGACTCAACACGCTGATGCGGTCGATCGGCACCTCGGTGTCGAGTGCGGTGATCGGCATGGTGCTGGCGAACACCTCGGTGGCCATGGGTCCTGTCCAGGTGCCCAGCATGGAGGGGTTCCGGATCTCGTTCGTCATCGCCACGGGTGCGGTGCTGATCGGTCTGGTGCTGGCCGCGTGCCTGCCCTCGCAGCGGCCGGTGCGGCCGGTGCTGCTGGCGAGCAGCGCGGACGACGCGCTCGCAGCAGCCTCCTCTTCGGAACCGGCCTCCGCCGGATCAGGCCCCAGGACGCTCAGCGCACCGGGGCGTCGAACCTCGGGGCCGTCGTGAGCAGCCGGGAGACGTCCGATCCCGCGGGGAGTTCCTGCGGCTGCGCGCCGCGGGTGAACAGCCGGGCGGGACTGGCCCCCTGAACCCTGGCCTGGCGGCCGTTGACGCGGAGCCAGGAGCCCTCGCGCAGCCCCAGCACGGGTACGTCGTTCTCCTCCAGGAACTCGGTGAGCCGCTCCTCGCGGGTCTCGCCCTTGTGGGTGCTGGCCGGGTCCGGGTCGAGGTAGTGCGGGTTGATCTGGAACGGGACCAGACCCAGCGTCGCGAAGGACGGCGGCTGCACGATCGGCATGTCGTTGGAGGTGCGCAGCGTGGGGGCCGCCATGTTCGTACCGGCGCTGGCGCCCATGTAGGGCAGACCGCCGCGCACCGCCTCGCGTACGGCGTCCAGGAGACCGGTGCGGTAGAGGGCGCTGAGCAGCCGGAATGAGTTGCCGCCGCCGATGAACACGGCGTCGGACGCGGCGAGTTCCGCGGCCGGGTCGGCGTTCTCGTGGACGCCGCGGACGGTGATCCCGGAGGGTTCGAGCGCTTCGCGGACGCGTGCGGTGTACGTGGTGTAGTCGGCGAGCGCGTAGGGGACGAAGGCCAGTCGGGCGTTGGCGGGCAGGAAGCCGCTGACGGTGTCCATGGCGTGTTCCAGATAACCGCGGCCGTACTGGGTGGAGTTGGAGAGCAGAAGCAGATTCACGGGGTTCCTCGGAAGAGTGCGTGTGCGAGTCAGGTGGTACGGGGGCGGCCGGCCCGGGACTTGGGCCGTTGCGGCGGGTGGGTCAGTCGCTGTTCCAGCAGGTGGGCGGCGTGCCGCAGGGCTTCGAGCCGGTCATCGGGTGCCTCCCGGAACCGGTCCTTGCCACCGCCGAGGCTCAGACTCCCGTACGGCTCACGCCCCAGGAACACCGGGACGGCGACGGTCGCGATCCCCGCGTCGTACTCACCGACCGTCCAGGCGTACCCCTGGGCGCGGATCTGGAGGAACTCCTGCTCCAGTACGTCCGGATCGGTGACCGTCCGTTCGGTGAAGCGGGCCATGGGGCGGCCCCGGAACAGCCGGTGGCGCTGCTCGTCGGGCAGGTAGGCGTAGTACGACTTGCTGGTGGCCCCGGCGTGCGCCGGGTAGAGCTCGCCGACCAGCGGGTAGTAGCGCAGCGGCCCGGTCTCGCCCTCCTCTGCGGCGACGCACCGCATGTGCATGCTGTCCGGCAGACAGAACAGCACGGTGTCGCCGGTGACCCGGCGCAGTTCGTCCAGGACAGGTCCGGCCAGCAGCTCCAGTGATCCGGAGCGCTCCCAGAGCCTGCCGAGCCGCAGCACGGCGGGGCCGATGCGGTAGCGGCGGGTGACCGGGTCGGAGACCAGGAAGCCGCGGCCCGCGAGGGTGGCCAGCAGGCGCTGGGCGACGGAGGTGTCCCAGCCGAACTCGTCGGCGACCTCAGTGACGCCCCAGTCGGGCCGGGTCCGCTCGAACGCGAGCAGCACGAGGAGCGCCCGGTCGACGGTTTGCAGGGCACCGGCGGGGGTGCGCCGGTCCAGTTCGTAGTCCGTCATCGTCATCTCACCATTCAGACCTGAATTGCAAATAACGGGAAACAGTTGCGCTCAACGCTATCCGATCCCGAATCTGCTCTCAGCACCCCGTCCCACGCTCTCCCCCGCCGGACGCCGGACAACGCGCCTGGATGAGCACGACCTGGATGAGCGAGAAAGGCCCCCATGTTGAAGTACGTACTGGACATCGTCGAGCTGTTGGACGATCCCCAGGTCAATGGCAAGACGGTCGTCGGGTACCTCGACGCCGCAGCTGGGGCCGAGGGCTCGTCCGCGCAGGTCACGACGGTCGTAGGTGAGCAGGGCTCGACCGACTTCGTGCTCGTGCGCATCCCGGGCAGCCGGGGCCGCACGGCGGGCGGCAGCGCCCGGACGCTCGGCGTCGTCGGCCGGCTCGGCGGCATCGGCGCCCGGCCCGAGGTGACCGGCCTGGTCTCCGACGCGGACGGCGCGGTCTCGGCCATCGCCACGGCGGCGAAGCTGCTCGACATGCGCCGCCGCGGCGACGTCCTGCCCGGCGACGTGGTCGTCGCCACCCACATCTGCCCGAACGCGCCGACGGAGCCGCACGACCCGGTGCCGTTCATGGGTTCCCCCGTGGACATCGCCACGATGAACCGGCACGAGGTGACCGGCGAGATGGAGGCCGTGCTCTCCATCGACACCACCAAGGGCAACCGGATCATCAACCACAAGGGCCTGGCCCTGTCGCCCACCGTCAAGGAGGGCTGGGTGCTCAAGGTCAGCGAGCAGCTCGGTGAGCTGCTGGCCGTCGTCACGGGTGAGCCGTTGGTCACATACCCGGTGACCACGCAGGACATCACGCCGTACGGTAACGGTGCACATCACATCAATTCGATTCTTCAGCCCGCCACCGCGACCGCCGCTCCGGTCGTCGGGCTCGCGATCACCTCGGCCGCCGCGGTTCCCGGCTGCCAGACGGGCGCGAGCCACGAGGCGGACATCGCATCCGCGTCCCGGTACGCCGTGGAGGTCGCCAAGGCCTTCGGCGGCGGACAGCTGGACTTCCACGACGCCGTGGAGTTCGACAACCTCGTCAGCCGCTACGGGCCGCTGACCCACCTGCAGACCTTCGGCCGCACACCCAAGGAGTCCTGATGACCGACACCTCGCAGGCTCAGGTGCGCGCCACCGAGACCAAGAACATCGGGAGCGACGACTACGCGCTCTCCCGCGTCCCGCGCGACAAGCGCTTCGGCTTCTGGTCCATGCTGCTCCAGTGGCTGGCCCAGTCCGGATCGATATCCCAGTTCACGCTCGGCGCCACGATCGGTGTCGGCATGACCTTCGGGGACGCGTTCCTCGCCTTCACGCTCGGCGCGGTGATCCTGGAGATCGTGATCTTCGCGATCGGCCTGGCCGGTATGCGCGAGGGTCTTGCGACCCCGCTGCTGACCCGCTGGGTCGGCTTCGGCCGCAACGGTTCGGCGCTGGTCAGCTTCGTCATCGCGGTCAGCCTGGTCGGCTGGTTCGGCGTGCAGAACACGATCTTCGGCAACAGCGTCTCGGCGCTCGTCGGCGGACCGTCGTGGATGTGGTGCGTCCTGGCGGGCCTCGCCATCACGGCCCTGGTGATCTTCGGCTTCAAGTACATGGCCCTGTTCGCCAAGATCGTCACCCCGCTGTTCTTCGCGATGGTCGCCTGGTCGATCATCACCACGCTCAACGACCACTCGATCAGCGACCTGATCAGCTCGCCGCCGCCCGGTGAGACGATCCCGCTGGCGATCGCCGCCACCGCCATCGCGGGCGGCTACATGACCGGCGCCATCGTCTCCCCGGAGATGACCCGCTACAACAAGAAGGGCTCGCACGTCTTCGTGCAGAGCGCCTCGTCGATGATCCTCTCCGAGTACATCGTCGGCATGGTCGGTGTGCTCCTGGGCCATCTGGTGAAGTCCAACGAGGTGTCGCACATCGTGCTCTCCACCTCCGGTGCCTTCGGTGTGATCGTGGTCCTCATGTCCACCGCCAAGATCAACGACTGGAACCTGTACGGCTCCTCGCTCGGCGTCGTCAACTTCTTCCAGGTCGTCTTCGGCAAGCGGCTGCACCGCGGTGCGGTCACCATCGCCCTCGGCATCGCCGGCACCGTCCTCTCGGCGATCGGCATCATGACCCACTTCACGGAGTTCCTCTCCCTGCTGGGTGTGGCCATCCCGCCGATCGGCGGCATCATCGTCGCCGAGTACTGGGTCGTGAAGCGGATGCGAAAGCCGCTGGACGACACCCGCGAGGCCGAGACCCTGCCGAAGACCTCGCCGACCTGGGTGCCGATGTCCCTGGTCATCTGGATCACGGCGTTCTGTGTCGGCAAGTTCTACGACGGCGGCATCCCGGCCCTCAACTCGCTGGCCACCGCGTTCCTGCTGTACTGCGCGCTCGGCCTGCTGGGCTGGATCAAGCCGTACGGCACCTCCACCCTGGACGACGAGGACAGTGCCGTCCCCGCCGCCCGCGCGAAGACCCCGGTAGGTGCGGCATGACCGCCCCCGCGCGTGTCCCCGCATCCGACGAGGCCCAGAGCGAGGTCGTCTCCCTCTGCGCCGAGCTGATCCGCTTCGACACCTCCAACCCGACGAGCAACGAGCGGGCCGCCGCCGACTGGGTCGTGGGCCGCCTCGCCGAGGCGGGCATCGAGTCCGAACTGATCGAGTCCGCCCCCGGCCGCGCCAACGTCATCGCCCGTATCGCGGGCAGCGACCCCGGCCGGGGCGCGCTCCTGGTCCACGGCCACCTCGACGTCGTACCCGCCGAGGCCTCCGAGTGGCAGGTGCCGCCGTTCTCCGGCGAGATCCGCGACGGCTATCTGTGGGGCCGCGGCGCGATCGACATGAAGGACACGGTGGCCGTCATGCTGGCCACCGCCCGCCACTTCGCCCGCACCGGCACCAAGCCGTCGCGGGACGTGGTCCTCGCCTTCCTCGCCGACGAGGAGGCGGGCGGCAAGTTCGGCGCCCACTGGCTGGTCGAGCACCGCCCGGAACTGTTCGCGGGGGTCACGGAGGCGATCGGCGAGGGCGGCGGTTTCTCCTTCGCCATCGACGACACCCGGCGCCTCTACCCGATCGAGAACGCCCAGCGCGGCATGGCGTGGATGGAGCTCACCGCGACCGGCCGGGCCGGTCACGGCTCGTCCCCCAACGACGAGAACGCGGTCACCGACCTCGCGGAATCCCTCACCCGCATCGGCCGCGAGACCTTCCCGGTCCGCCTGATCGAGCCGGTCCGCGCCCTGCTGGAGGAGGCGGCCCGCCTCTACGGCGTCGAGTTCGACGAGAACGACATCGAGGGCAGCCTCGCCAGGCTGGGCCCGGTCGCGGACTTCATGCAGGTGGTGCTCCGCAACTCGGCGAACCCGACCATGTTCGACGCCGGCTACCAGACCAACGTCATCCCGGGCAAGGCCACGGCACGCGTCGACGGCCGCTTCCTCCCCGGCCACGAGCAGGAGCTGATCGACACCATCGACCGGCTCCTCCTCCCCTCCGTCAGCCGCGAGTGGGTCAACCACGACATCGCGATGGAGACGACGTTCGACGGCCCGCTGGTCGACGCCATGTGCGAAGCGGTACGCGCCGAGGACCCGGACGGCCACCCGGTGCCGTACTGCAACCCCGGCGGCACCGACGCCAAGGCGTTCACGCACCTCGGCATCCGCTGCTTCGGCTTCAAGGGCCTCAAGCTCCCGCACGACCTGGACTACGGCCGCCTGTTCCACGGCGTGGACGAACGCGTCCCGCTGGAGGGCCTGCGCTTCGGCGTCCGCGTCATGACCCGGCTCTGGCAGAGCTGCTGACCCTCATATCGCAGCTCTGCCAGGGGACCAGCCCGACCCGGGCTCACCCCACGCACGCCCCCGCCGTATTTCACGGCGGGGGCGTGCGGCACGATGGGGCGCCGTCGATCGACCGACCCACCAGGAGGAACGCCGTGGCCGCCGAGCCCAAGCCGGAGATTCTTGCCGCCTTCGAGGCCGCCAAGGGCTTCATGCCGGTACGCGAAGGGCTCGCCCTGTACGCGGCGGCGGCCGACGCCGCCACGCTCGGGCTCCCCCTCCTGGAGGTGGGCACCTACTGCGGGCGCTCCACCATCCTGCTCGCCGACGCCGCACGGTCGGCGGGGGTCACCGCGCTCACCGTCGACCACCACCGGGGCAGCGAGGAGCAGCAGCCCGGCTGGGAGTACCACGACCCGACCGTCGTGGACCCCGAGGTCGGCCTGATGGACACGCTCCCCACCTTCCGCCGCACCCTGCGCAAGGCCGGCCTGGAGGAGCACGTGGTGGCACTCGTCGGCAGGTCCCCGCAGGTCGCGGCGGTCTGGGGCGGGAAGCTCGGCTTCGTCTTCATCGACGGCGGCCACACCGACGAGCACGCGAACGGCGACTACGAGGGCTGGGCCCCGCATGTCGCCGACGGCGGCCTCCTGGTGATCCACGACGTGTTCCCCGACCCGGCGGACGGCGGGCAGGCCCCGTACCGCGTCCATCAGCGGGCCCTGGCCTCCGGTGCGTTCACCGAGGTCGCGGTCACTGACTCGCTGCGCGTTCTGCGGCGTACGGGGACGGGCGTCTGAGCCGCCCGGATAGGCTCGCCGCGTGCCGTACGACGACAGCGTTCCCCCCACCCGCCGCGGCCGGCCCCTGCTCACCGCCGCCGCGCTGGCCACCCTCTCCCTGACCGTCGCCGGGTGCGGAGGCGGCGGCGACAGCGGAATCGCCACACAGACGCAACCGCGCCCCGGCAGCAGCGCCGGGCCCTCTGGGTCCACGACCCCGGCGCCCTCCCCCACATCCGCCACGCCTTCGAAGTCCGCTTCGAAGTCCGCGAAGCCCCTGCCGAAGGGGCCGCTCACCGGGAAGACCGTGGTGATCGACCCCGGCCACAACCCGCGCAACCGCGAGCACACCCGGGAGATCAACCGCTCGGTGGACATCGGCACCGGGCGCAAGGAGTGCGACACCACCGGCACCGCGACCAACGCCGGTTACACGGAAGCGCAGTTCACCCTCGACGTGTCGCACCGCATGCGCACGCTGCTGGAGGCGCAGGGCGCGAAGGTCGTGATGACGCACGACAACGACCGCCCCTTCGGCCCGTGCGTCGACGAACGGGCCCGCATCGGCAACGAGGCCGGTGCCGACGCGGTCGTCTCCGTCCACGCGGACGGCTCGGCGGCCGGCAACCGCGGATTCCATGTGATCCTCCCCGCCCAGGTGCGCGGCGGTGCGGCGGACACCGCGAAAATCGTCGGGCCCTCCCGCGAACTGGGCACCCGTATCGCCGGTCTCTTCGTACGCGCCACCGGAAGCGCACCTTCCAATTACATCGGCGGCAAGACCGGCCTGGACACCCGTAACGATCTCGGCGGACTGAATCTTTCGACCGTGCCGAAGGTCTTCGTCGAATGCGGCAATATGCGCGATCCGAAGGACGCGGCCCTGCTCACGAGCGCGGAGTGGCGCCAGAAAGCGGCAGTTGGGATTGCCGAAGGCATCAGCAGCTATCTCGACGGGTAGTTCTGCGGGGATATTGGGGGGATGGCGGCCCAAGGGTCCGGGGCGGGGCACAACCCGACCGGGCAGAGGATAGATTCATCCGTACGATGGGGAGCCGCCCCCGAGCTTCACGACGTACCCGCCGTACAGGCGGCATCGACGACCGCCCCGACGAGACGACCGACTAAGGACCTTCACGTGAATATCCGCTCCCTCACTCGAGGCGACGGCGTGGTGATCGGAGCAGCGGTCGTGCTGTTCATCGCCTCTTTCCTCGACCTCTCCGGCTTCGACTGCCCCGAAGGCGTCAACTGCTCCAGCTTCGAAAGCCCGAACGCCTGGGACTCGCTCTCGCTTCTGATGAGCATCTTCCTGGCCGGCGTCATCGGCGCGGCTCTGGTGATCGTGGGCCGTTCCATGCCGGGCCGCAAGGTCGTGGGTCTTGACCTCGGTCAGTTCGGTGTCGCGTTCACCGTCTTCTCGCTGTGGACGGCGTTCTGGACGATCATCGACGCCAACGACGCGGGCGCCGGCATGATCCTCGGCCTTCTCTCGACCATCGTGCTGGCGGCCGGTGCGATCGCCACCCCGATGGTCCCGGCCCTCAAGGCCCCGCTGATGGGCGCCCCGCGTCCGGCGGCGCAGGTGCAGGCGCCGTACGGTGCGCAGCAGCAGCCCGGCCAGGGCTACGGCTACCCCGGCGCCCAGCAGCAGCCCTACGGTGCGCAGCCCGGTCAGCCCCAGCCGTACGGTGCGCAGCAGCAGCCGGGTCAGGCCGACCCGGCCCAGGCGCACGCCATGCAGGCGCAGCAGGCACCGCACGCACAGCAGGCACAGCAGGCACCGCAGGACGGTGGAGCGCCGGCCGGTGACTTCACGCCGTTCTGGTTCGCGGTGCCGGTGGCCCGTCCGCTGTACGGCGAGGACGGTTCGCCGAACCCGATCGCCGAACTGGCGCCGGGTACCTGGTATCTCGCGGTCGAGCAGCGCGGTCCGGGCCTCATCGCCCAGACGCAGGACGGCCGTCGTGGGGTCCTCCAGGACACCACGGGCATCCAGCGCGGCTGACAACTGCCGAACGCGTAGCGGCCCCTCGCCCTTCCGGGCGGGGGGCCGCTGTCGTACAGTCCCTCCCACGTCAGTGATCTGACGCGGCGTCACATAGGGCTGGAGGGAACGGAATGCGGCTCGGACTCGCTCTCGGATACTGGGGCCGCGGCCCCAGTCCGGACCATCTCCCGCTGGCCCGCAGCGCCGAGGAGCTCGGTTACGACTCGGTGTGGACGGCGGAGGCGTGGGGTTCGGACGCCTTCACGCCGCTGACCTGGATCGCGGCCCACACCTCCCGTATCCGGCTGGGCACCGCCATCGCGCAGATGGCGGCCCGTACGCCGACGGCGACGGCGATGCACGCGCTGACCCTGGACCATCTCTCGGGCGGCCGGATGATGCTGGGGCTCGGTCTTTCCGGCCCCCAGGTGGTGGAGGGGTGGTACGGGCGGCCCTTCCCGAAGAGCCCGCTCACCGCGACCCGGGAGTACGTCGAGGTCATCCGGCAGGTCCTCGCCAGGGAGGGACCCGTCGAGCTCGCGGGCCGCTTCCACTCCCATCCGTACAACGGACCGGACGGCACCGGCCTGGGCAAGCCGCTGAAGCCGATCACCCATCCGCTGCGCGCCGGGCTCCCCGTACTGCTGGGCGCCGAGGGCCCGAAGAACGTCGCGCAGACGACCAGGATCGCGGACGGCTGGCTGCCGCTGTACTGGTCGCCGATGCGCCCCGATGTGTACGGGGTGACGGCCGCGGACCTCCCCGAGGGGTTCATGGTCGCGCCGATGGCGCGGGCGCACGTCTGCGAGGACGTGGCCGAGGGACTGCTGCCGGTGAAGGCGATGCTGGGGTTCTACATCGGGGGCATGGGCCACGCGGCCCGGAACTTCCACGCGGACCTGATGGGTCGGATGGGGTACGAGGACGAGGCCCGGCACATCCAGCGGCTGTTCCTGGAGGGCCGCAAGGAGGAGGCGGTGCTCGCGGTACCGGACGCCTTCGCCGACGAGATCTCGCTCGTGGGACCACGTGAACGGATCGCGGAGCGGCTGGAGTTGTGGCGCAAGGGACCGGTGACCGATCTGCTGGTCACGGCACCGGACCCCCGTACGCTGCGGGTGCTGGCGGAGCTCAACACCTAGGGCCTGTCGTTTGGATCAGGCCGGATCAGGGAGCGGGGTCTGGTGCGTGCAGCTGCAAGGCGGAGGAGGGAGGCAACGCGATGGGGCCTCCCCTGCTCGAGCGAAGCCGAGAGCTCGGGGAAGTTGGTGACTGACGACAACGCCGCAGATGCGCGTGCCAGACCCCGCGAGCCCGGCCTGATCCAAACGACAGGCCCTAGGGCCGCTCGTTCGGATCGTGCCTTTCGATCCAGGCGAGCGCCGCCGCGTGTTCGGCCTCGGTCGGCACAGGCTTCAGCTGGTCCGGGTAACGGATCAGGAAGTGCTCGCGGGCGGTCCGCAGACCGATCGCCCGGGCCTCGGCCGAAAGACCGGGGTGCTCGGCGACCTCCAGGGCGCGCTGCCACCAGCTCCGGCTTCGGGAGCCGATGTCGTAGTGCCACAGCGGCTGTCCGGGGTCGGCCACGCCGATCAGTACCCGGTGCAGAACGTACGCGCGGATGCCCGGGGTGCCGAGCAGCCGGTCGGCGACGAGCAGCGGGTGCTCCCCGTCGAGGCGGGCCCGGACCAGGACCCAGGTCATCAGCTGGCCGACGTCGTGGGCGCCGGAGGTGACGGAGTCCCACAGCTCGGCCGCCTTGGCCTCGTCGGGGGCGCCGAGGTGGGTGAGGAGGCGCAGCTCGTTCTTCCAGACCGGGCGGGCCCCGTTCCACCAGGAGACCAGCTTTCCCGCGGCCGGATGGTCCAGGTCGAGGGCGAGACAGGTCAGGGTGACGAGCGGGTGACGCCATTCGGTGTACGTGGTCCGGTACTTCTTGGAGAGGTCCTTCAGCCGGCGCGGCAGCAGCGCTTCGACCTCGGCCTCGCCCGCGGCGCCATGGGAGTGGAGGAGTTCGAGGCAGAAGCCGAGTCCCTGCAGACCGGTCGCCGGGTCGGCCACCCGCTCCCGCAGCCAGCGCACGTCGGCGTCGGTGAGTGTCCGGTACCGGTGCCACACGTCGCCCAGCGATCCCTCGTAGGCGGTGAGGTCGGGGCCGGTGCCGGAAAGGAGCTCGTCCCGGGCGGCCTCGTAGCGGTCCACGGCGGCCAGCACGTCAGGGTTGGGGATGCCGGCGAGAGCGGTCTGACCGGGCAGGAGCGCCTCCTGCCGCAGGAGGTCCACGCGGTCGCGGGCCGCCTCCGCTGCGAGTACGCGCAGGGCGCGTGGCAGCCGTTCGTCGGTGGCGAAGCGGACCGCCGAGAGGGCGGCGAAGGACCGGCCGGTTCGGTAGTTCGCCCCTGTCTCCCGGCGCCAGTCGGTCGTGACGACCTCGGTCAGCGCGCCGCACAGCCCCCGCAGGGAGGTCTCCGGCACGTCGTGCGCGGCCAGTTCCGCCGCGAGGGCGATCGCGGCGCGGACCGCGTCGGGCTCGCGGAGCGACCGGTGCAGCGCCAGCCAGGCGTGAACCGTGCCGCGGTCGCCGCCGAGCGCGGCCTCCCGCGCGACGGCCAGGCCCCGCTCGGACGGCACCCGGGGCAGGACACCGGCCGCCGGGGAGCCCAGGACGGCGACGATCTCCCACGCCTCCTCCCGGCCGTGGCGCAGCAGCGCGTGGAGCAGCTCCCGCCAGGCGACCCACTTCTCGGGGCGCCCCTCGTACTCCTCCCGCCATGCGCGCAGCAGCCGTACCGTCTCGTCGGGCGTGAGTTCGTCCCGCCGCTCCAGCGAGATGGCGAACCGGGTCGCGGCGGAGAGGTCCGGAGCCGCGCGCAGCCGCTCGTGGAGCCAGGCCGCTTCGACGGGGGACAGCGGCCGGTAGCGGAGGGAGGGGGTGGTGCGGTCCACCGGTTCGTCGAGCGCGTCGAGGAACTGGCGTACGCCGTCTCGGTCCGTGGGGTCGGGCAGGCCCTTGTCGTCCCGGTGTGTGATCCGGTCGAGCCCGAAGGCGCCCTGCGGTCCGCCGTCGACGATGCGGAAACCGGCCGGTGCCTCGCCGAGTCCGGCGGCGACGACCGCGTGGTCGCCGCCCCAGTGCAGCAGCAGCTCGCCCGTCAGGGTGCCGGAGCGGTCGAAGGCCCGCTCGTGGGACTGCCAGTGCCAGTACGCGAAGGAGACCGGGCCGGGAAGTCCCCGCTGCGCAAGGAGTTCGGCCGCGTCCTCGTGGCCGTCGGACTGCGTGTAGCGGCCCCGGCCCGGCGGTGGAAGCACGAGGAACCCGTCGTCGCCGAGCCCCCGCCACCATGCCGTGAGCACGGGGAGATCCGGGCGTCGGCGCTCCACGCGGTGGCCGGCCGGGGTGGTGTCGGGGCTGTTCACGTGCTGCTCCTGGGCTTTCCGAATCCGTCAGCCGAAGGACGAGCGGTCCAGCCAGAAGTCCAGCAGGTCCGCGTCCCCCAGCACCTCCACCCGCGTACTGCCGGGGCTCAGCCGGCGGTGGAATACGAGCATCAGGTCGGTGAGCGTACCGCGCAGGGCTACGGTCGCCTTCCCGTGGGCATGGCGCCAGCCGAAGGCGTCCTCGCCGAATTCGATCAGCCACTCCGCGCCGGGTACGTCCGTTGCGTGCAGATGCAGGGAACGCCCGCCGCCGCGCAGGTCGGCGGCCTCCGGGTCGCCGTCGCGCTGGGCGGCGGAGACGAGCTCCAGCCACTCCTCGATGGTGTCGGCCGCCACCTCGGGCGCCACCTCGTAGCCGGTGCGTGCGGCGAGGGCGGCGTCCGCCCGGTGCACGACGGTCTCGTGCGCCATGCGACGGGCCCAGAACGCCGGACTCTGATCGGCCGCCCAGCTCCAGACCTGCGCGTCGGGGCCCGCATCGCGCAGGGCGGCCACGGTGCCCTCGGCCCCTTCGGCGAGCCAGGCGTCGAGGGCGCCGGGCTCCTCGCTGTCCGGGCCCGCGCTGCCGGGCACCCGGTCCTCGGGGATGTCCTCGGTGGCCCGGGTACGCACGATCTCACCGACCCAGCGGTGGGCGCCGCCGACGTGGACGGCGAGGTCGCGCAGGTTCCACTCGGGGCAGGTGGGGACCCGCGCGTCCAGGTCCGCGTCCTTGAGCACCGCCCGCAGCGCGTCGGTCTGGGCCAGGATCTCGTCGCAGTAGCGGTCGTACGGGAGAAGAAGGGTCATCCCCGCACTCTATGGCGGGCGTTGTGCGGGTGACACGCGGTTATTGGCCCAGCTGGGAGGTGGAGGGGACCTTGTCCTTCACATCGGCTCCCACACTCGCGCCCGCATCCTTGACGCTGTTGATGACGCTCTCGAAGGCACCCACGTCCCCGGCTCCCGCCTCGCCCTTGCGGAGCTTGGTGCCCAGCTCCTTGAGCGATTCGATTCCGGCGGTCAGCGGGGCGACGGCCTTCGAGAGCAGTGGGTCGCCCTTGGCGTTCTCGACGGCCGCCTTCAGCCGGTTGTACGCGAATCCGCCCGCGAGCCCCGCCTTCACCAGGGCGAACGTGCGGCCCTCGGCACCCTTCTTGAACGAGCCCGCGCGGTACGGCTTCACGATCCACTGGTACGTCGCACCGGCCGCGAGGCCCGCGTTGGCCACGAACCGGGTCTTGGCGAGCTTCTGCTTCCCGGCGGAGGCCGAGGCGCTCGGGCTCGCACCGGGGCTCACGCTCGAATCGGCGTTCGTCGTGCTGTCGCCGTAGCCGTCGCCGTCCCCGCACCCGGTGGCGCTCACCAGCACGGCGCAGGACAGCAGCATCGCCACCGGAAGGCGGCGGAGCGGTTGAGGACGGGGCACGGCGGACCTCCCTGACCGGGCACTTCACGGCGAGCGACGGAACTCGGCACTCCTGGCCAGGTTCACCCGGCCGGGCCCGCGCCGCCAGTCGGGCGGGCCGTCCGGGTTTCACTCGGCTGAAAACGGCAACTCGAAAGGCATGTCTCCCAGATCAGGCACAGGAAGCAGTACCGCGGCACGTGTGATAGCCGTCGTGGCCGACATCATGGCCTTCATCATCGTCTTGTGGATTCTGATGTACCTGCTCGACGCCAACCGGGGCAACGAACTGGTCGAGTTCGTCCAGGAATCCGCCCGCTGGCTGGCCGGCTGGTCGCACGACCTGTTCACCTTCGACGCCGAGTGGGCGCGGGTGGTCACCGGATACGGCCTCGCCGCCGTCGTCTACCTCTTCATCGGCCACGCCGTGGCCGGTCGCGTCCGCCGCTCCTAGCAGCGGCAGCACTTCCCCGAATCAGCGGCAGCAGTCCGGCTCAAGCCCTCTGGGCAGCCGCTCGCCGCCGAAGACCGCGGTGGTCGCCTCGTCCCCCCCGAGTGCGGCCACCGCAAGCAGCAGGGAACCCGCCGTCCAGGTGGTGAGCTCCTCGGGCCAGAAGGCGCGGTTGCCCTCGAAGACGTACCCCGTCCAGTACATGCCGCCGTCGGCGCGCAGGTGCTGGACGGACTGCAGGATCTCCAGCGCACGGTCGGACTCGCCCATCACCCAGAGCGCCAGGGCGAGTTCGCAGCTCTCGCCGCCGGTCACCCACGGGTTGGGGAGCACGCAGCGCACACCGAGCCCGGGGACCACGAACCGGTCCCAGCCGTCCTCGATCCGCTTCTTCGCGTCGGGTCCGGTGACCGCGCCGCCGAGGACCGGGTAGTACCAGTCCATCGAGTAGTGGTTCTTGTCCAGGAAGCGTTCCGGGTGGTTCCGGATCGCGTGGGCGAGCGCTCCGGTCGCCAACTCCCAGTCGGGCTGAGGCTCTTCGCGTTCCTCGGCGATGGCGAGCGCGCAGCGCAGTGCCTGGTGGATGGAGGAGGAGCCGGTCAGCAGGGCGTCGGTGACGGGCGTGCCGTCCGGCTCCCGCTTCCAGCCGATCTGACCGCCGGGCTGCTGGAGGCGCAGGACGAACTCGACGGCCGCGTAGACCGTCGGCCACATCCGGTCGACGAACGCGTCGTCGCCCGTGGCGAGGTAGTGGTGCCAGACGCCGACCGCGATGTACGCGCAGAAATTGGTCTCGCGGCTGCGGTCGGTGGGCTGTTCCGCGTCGCCGTCGTGGTAGGCGGCGTACCAGGAGCCGTCCTCGTTCTGGTTCCTGGCCAGCCAGTCGTAGGCGCGTTCCGCGGCCTCGTGCTCACCGGACGCGTCGAGTGCCATGGCGGCCTCGGTGTGGTCCCAGGGGTCGAGGTGGTGGCCGCGGAACCAGGGCAGGGCCCCGTCCTCGCGCTGGACGGCGCGCAGCGCGGCGACGGTCTCGGTGGCCTGTTCGGCGGTGAGGACCCCGGGGAGTACGAGGTGTTCGGTCCGCTCGGGCGTGCTCACGCCTCGGCCTTGGGAAGGTGCGGCTTCGTCGCGTACGCCACGAAGCTCTTGCCGACGACCGGGTTGAGCAGCTGCTCGGCGACCCGGGTGACGGCGGGCTTCTTCATGATGTCCCAGACCAGCAGCTTGTGGTACGCGCGCACCGGCAGCGCCTTGTCGTTGTCGACCCCGAAGGCGCACTTCAGCCACCAGTAAGGGCTGTGCAGCGCGTGCGCGTGGTGGGTGCCGTACGGCTTGAGTCCGGCCTCGCGGATCTTGCGGAGCAGTTCGTCGGCCTTGTAGATCCGGATGTGGCCGCCCTCGACCTCGTGGTACGCGTCGGAGAGCGTCCAGCAGACCTTCTCGGGGCCGTAGCGCGGCACGGTGATCGCGATCCGGCCGCCGGGCCTGAGCACCCGGACCATCTCGGCGAGCACGCCCTTGTCGTCGGGGATGTGCTCCATCACCTCGGAGATGATCACGACGTCGAAGGAGTCGTCGGGGAAGGGCAGGTTGAGGGCGTCGCCCTCCATCGCGGTGGCGGTGGCGCCCTCGGGGGCCTCCCCGGCCTCCTTCATCGCGGCGAACCACTTGGCGACTTCGCGGATCTCCTCGGCGTTCTGGTCCAGTGCCACGACCTGGGCGCCGCGCCGGTAGCACTCGAAGGCGTGCCGGCCGGCGCCGCAGCCCAGATCGAGCACCCGGTCGCCTGCGGCGAGCGGGAAGCGGGTGAAGTCGACGGTCAGCACGAGGGCCTGCCTTCGAGGTCGGAGGTACGGGTTCCGTGGGCGGCGGGGGCAGTCACCTGCGGGCTCCCCTGGAGACGATCGCCTGACGGTACAGCTCGGCCGTACCGAGGGCCGCCCTGGCCCAGGTGAATCTGGCAAGCACCCGGTCGCGGCCTGCCGCGCCGAGGCGGGCCCGCAGTTCCGGGTCGTCGAGCAGCCGGCCGAGGGCGGCGGCCAGCGCGCCCGCGTCGCCGGGCGGCACCGCGAGGCAGGTCTCCCCGTCGGGCCCCGTGACCTCGGGGATCGCGCCGCCGGTGGTCGCGACGAGGGGGGTGCCGGTGGCCATGGCCTCGGCCGCGGGGAGGGAGAAGCCCTCGTACAGCGAGGGGACGCAGGCGATCTGGGCGCCGCGCACCAGGTCGACGAGTTCGGCGTCGCTGATGCCCTTGACGAATTCGACGGCGCCCTGGAGTCCGTACTTCTCGATGGCCTGGGCGACGGGTCCGTCCTCGGCCCGCTTGCCGACGACCACGAGGTGGGCCTGCGGATTCTCGGTACGGAGCTTGGCGAGCGCCTCGACGAGGTGGACGAGGCCCTTGAGGGGGACGTCGGCGCTGGAGGTGGTGACGATCCGGCCGGGCACTTCCGCGACGGAGGCGTCGGGCGACCAGAGGTCGGTGTCGGCTCCGATGTGCACCACCTGGATGCGGTCCTGCCGCACGCCCAGCTGCTCGACGATCTCCTGCTCGGAGGAGCCGGAGACGGTGAGGACGGACGGCAGACGGCGGGCGACGCGCTTCTGCATGCGGGTGAAGGCGTACCAGCGGCGTACGGAGGCGCGGCGGCGCCTGCTGTCCGCCGCGGCCAGGTCGAGCTGCCGGTCGACGGTGATGGGGTGGTGGATCGTGGTGACGAGCGGGGCGCCGAGGTCGCCGAGCAGGCCGTAGCCGAGGGTCTGGTTGTCGTGGATGACGTCGAACTCGCCGCGGCGGGCCTGGAGGTGGCGCCGGGCCCGCAGGCTGAAGGTGAGCGGTTCGGGGAAGCCGCCGGTCCACATGGTGGCGACCTCGGCCAGGTCGATCCAGTCGCGGAACTCGCCGGGCCGTGGGGTGCGGAACGGGTCGGGCTGGCGGTACAGGTCCAGGCTCGGCAGTTCGGTGAGCGGGACGCCCTCGTCGAGCACCGGGTAGGGCTGGGCGCCGATCACTTCGACGCTGTGGCCGAGGCGGGCCAGCTCGCGGCCGAGGTGGCGTACGTAGACGCCCTGGCCACCGCAGAAGGGATTGCCCTTGTAGGTGAGGAGTGCGATGCGCAACGGCCGGTCGGCGGCGGCGGGTGCTTCGGTGCCCGCCCGGGGGCCCGTCTCTATGGCCTCAGCGGTCACACTCGGCCCCCTTCTCACTGCGTGTTCGCCGGAGCGTAACCGCTCACGCTAATCTAGAACAAGTTTCAGACCGGATCGTTCAACAAGCACCGAATCTACCGGCAGGTAGCGTCGGCGTAACCGCCGGATCAGGTGATTCGCGCCACGGCAGGCACCCTGGCATGCTGTGCGCGCCCGCAACCTCTCTCCCCTTGTACCGGTTGCACCGGTTGCGGACAGAAGCCATGGATGGGGACTCATGACAGCGGAAGCCAGACCCGCACCGCCTCCACTGACCGAACGCCAGGAGGCCCGCCGCCGTCGCATCCTGCACGCCAGCGCCCAGCTCGCCAGCAGGGGCGGTTTCGAGGCGGTGCAGATGCGCGAGGTCGCGGAGGCCGCCGGGGTCGCCCTGGGCACGCTCTACCGCTACTTCCCATCCAAGATCCACCTGCTGGTCGCCACCATGCAGGACCAGCTCCAGCACATGCACACCACGCTCCGCAAGCGCCCCCCGACCGGGGAGAGCGCGGCGGAACGGGTCGCCGAGACACTGATGCGGGCCTTCCGGGCGCTCCAGCGGGAGCCTCACCTGGCCGATGCGATGGTGCGGGCGCTGACCTTCGCCGACCGCAGCGTGAGCCCCGAGGTGGACACCGTCTCGCGGATCACGACGAAGATCATCCTGGACTCGATGGGGCTTGAGCACCCGACGCCCCAGCAGCTGTCGGCGGTGCGCGTCATCGAGCACACCTGGCACTCCGCGCTGATCACCTGGCTGTCGGGACGGGCCTCGATCGCGCAGGTGAAGATCGACATCGAGACGGTGTGCAGGCTGATCGACCTGACGAGCCCGGAGACCGGCCCGGAGAAGTCGGCGAACTGAGCTCAGGAGGCCGCCCCGCTCGCCCTGCCCGTCACCCTGCCCGGCCGCCCGACAACAGGTGCAGCCGCAGGGCGAGTTGAAGCTCCAGTGCCCGCCCGGGCTCGTTCCAGTCCCGCCCCAGCAGCACCTGGATCCGGTCCAGCCGCTGCACCACCGTGTTGACGTGCACGTGCAGCTCGTCCTTGGCACGGATCAGGCTGCCGCCGGCCCCGAAGTACGCGCTCAGCGTGCGCACCAGATGCGTGCCGCGCTGCTCGTCGTACCGCAGCAGCGGCCCCAGCGTGGCCGAGACGAAGCCATCGACGTCCTGCGCGTTGCCCAGCACCACGCCGAGGAACCCGAGTTCGTCCACGCAGGCGCCCTCGCCCGCACGGCCGAGGACCCGCATCGCCTGAAGGCAGCGGGCGGCCTCCGCGTAGGCGGCGGCCAGTTCCCGCGGTCCGCCCGCCGGGCCCGCCGCGGCGACGGTGACGGGCGCCTGGACCAGGTGCCCCAGCTGGGCCGCCGCCGCCCTCGCCACCTCACCGGGCGACCAACGCGGGCCGGCGCCACCTCCCGTACCCCCGCCCTCGCCCTCGTCGGCGCAGTCGACCAGCAGCACGACCGTGCCCGCGTGTTCGGCGCTCACCCCGCGGATGTCCCCGCCGAACAGATACCGCATGGCGGCGGGGCCGAGCCTCTCCCGGGCGCCGGATTCGGCGACCAGCAGCAGCCGCGGCCGGTCCAGGTCTATGCCGAGGCGACGACCGCGCTCGGCCAGCCCTTCCGGGTCGCGCTGCGCGTCACTCAGCAGGTCGCTGATCAGTTCGCCGCGAATCCGGTTCTCCGTCTCGGCCACCGTCCGCCGCAGCAGCAGGAGCAGCCCGGTGACCACGGCCGCGCGTTCGAACAACCGCCGGTCGGAGTCGTCGAGGCGCCCGCGCCGGCGCAGCACCAGGCTGGCCAGCAGCTCCTGCCCGGCGAGTACGGCGCAGATCCACCGCCCGTCGCGGTGCACGGCGCGCCCGCCGGCCCGGGACTCCTCGGCGGTCTCGGCCAGCCATCCCGCGTCCGTGCAGTCGGCGGCCCCCGCCGTCCCGTCCGGCCGGACGGCCGCCAGCGCGCGTCCGCCCGGGTCGTGGATGGTCAGCGGGCTGTCCAGCAGCCCGGCCACGGCGGTGGCGACATCGGTGACGTCGCCCCCGCGCAGCACCAGGTCGGTGAGCCGGTCGTGGGCCTCCTCGGCTCGCTGCATGGCGGCGGAGTGCTCGCGCACGGCGGCGTTGGCCCCGGCCAGTTCGGCGTTGGCCTGGGCCAGTTCCGCGAGGGCCGCCCCGGTGTCGGCGAGGGCGCGGGCGGTGTCGATGGCGATGGCTGCGTGCGCGGCGAGGGAGCAGAGCAGAGCGACCTCGTCGGGGCTGAAGACGCGCGGGGAGCGGTCGGCCGCGAAGAGGACTCCGATGACCTTCCCCGTACCGCCGCGGCTGGAGCCGAGGAGCAGGGGGACGCCGAGGATGGCGACGAGCCCCTCGGCCATCACACCGGCGTTGATGTTCTTGGTGTGGTGGAAGCGTTCGTCGGTGCCGTAGTCGGGGGTCGCGTACGGGCTGGCGGTCTGCGCGACGAGGCCGCCGAGCCCTTCGCCGAGCTCCAGCCGCAGCCGCTGGAAGACCATGGAGACCGAGCCGTCGGTCACCCGCATATACGTGTCCCCGGCTTCCTCGTCGGGGAGGGTGAGGTAGGCGGTGTCGGTGCCGAGCAGCATTCTGGCCCGCCGCACGATGGCCTTCAGCACCTCGTCCAGGTCCCGGGAGGCGGCCAGGTCGCCCGCCGTGTCGAAGAGGGCGGTGAGCTGGAGTTCCCGGCGGCGGTGCTGGCGCAGGGCACCTCTGATCCGCAGTGCCGTGGCGACCGCCCCTTCCACCTCGGCCAGGTCCGCGGCGGGCACTCCGGCGGCCCTCGCCGCGGAGGACACGGCGCCGAGCGCCTCGGCGGGGGCGTCGTCGGCCAGCAGCCCGAGGAGACGTCGCAGGTGGGGCGCGGCGGAGGGGGAGGGTTCAGACATGGGGGCCATCGTTCGTCGGGAGTGCGCGAGGAGTGCGGGTCGGTGGGTCAGTTGGCGGTCCAGCCGCCGTCCATCGAGATCGAGGTGCCGGTGATGTGCCCGGTACGGGGACCGCACAGCCACCGGACGGCCTCGGCCACGTCCTCGGGTTCGATGAGGCTCTTGACCGCGCTGCGCTCCAGCATGACCTGTCCCACCACCTGCTCCTCCGAGATGCCGTGGGTACGGGCCTGCGCCGCGATCTGGTTCTCGACCAGGGGGGTGCGTACGTACCCGGGGCTGACGCAGTTGCTCGTCACCCCGTGCTCCGCCGCTTCGAGCGCGACCACCTTGCTGAGTCCTTCCAGTGCGTGCTTGGCCGTGACGTAGGCCGCCTTGTACGGGCTGGCTCGCAGTCCGTGGACGGAGGAGATGTTGACGACGCGCCCCCAGCCGCGTTCGTACATGCCGGGCAGGGTCCGGCGCAAGATGCGGAACGGTGCCTCGACCATGACCCGCTGGATCAGCGCGAAGCGCTCGGGCGGGAACGCGTGCACGGGGGCGATGTGCTGGAGCCCCGCGTTGTTGACCACGATGTCGGCGTCGGCGGGCAGGGTGTCCACCGCCTCGGGATCCGAGAGGTCGACCACCCAGGCGGTCCCGCCGAGCTCGTCGGCCACGTTCTTCGCGGCGTCGGCCGCCTTGTCGACGACGTACACATGGGCACCGGCGGCGGCGAGCATCCGCGCGCAGGCCAGTCCGATGCCGCTCGCGGCGCCGGTCACCAGGGCGGTGCGCCCGGCCAGGAACCGGTCGGCGGACGGCTGCGGCACGCCGTCGGCGAGGGAAGGGGCGGGCTCGTGGTCCGGTGTCCGGGAAGTCTGCATGGCCGTCACGGTAAGGAGAACGCCGCCCGCATCACACGGGGTCGGTGCACACACCCTCGTACGCGCACATGGTGGCGGCGTACATGGTCCGGCTGTCAGGCCGACCGTCGGCTTGCCACCCCGATGTCCCCCAACCCTCACGAAGATCATCTGTCGCGGAAGAGCCCGTACATCCAGGTGTCGCAGAGCAGGTCCCTCCCACCGGATGCCGCCGGCCCCCGAATTACGTGACTGCTCGGCCCGGTGGCCGAATCCGTTGGTCGCCCAGGGACAGCGGTTCTAATCTGGCAAGGTGCTGAAACCGGAGGGGAGCCTGGTGCCGCGCCCGGGCGCGCGCGTGGTGTTGCTGGACGACGCCAGTCGGCTACTGCTGTTCTCCGCCCTGAACAAGGGGGACGGTTCCGTCAGGTGGTTCACCCCTGGAGGCGGGCTCAAGCCAGGCGAAAGCTACGAGCAAGCAGCCCGGCGGGAGTTGCAGGAGGAAACCGGGCTGACGAATCTCTCGCTGGGTCCGGAGATTTGGCGAGGCCGCCCGTGGACAGCGGTCCGGGGCAACGTCGCCTATGAGGTCCGCCAGCGCTACTACGTGGCCCGGGTGCCTGCGTTCCAGGTCGATACCTCGGCTTTCGAGGAGACCGAGAAAGCCGCGATCACCGGGCACCGCTGGTGGACCGTAGCGGAACTGGCCGCGACCTCGGATGTGCTGCGGCCGGCTGAGCTGCCGGAACTGTTGGCGTCCTTGCTGACCAACGGCCCACCGGACCGGCCGATCCTCGTAGACGGCTGAGCGCGCATCCTTGAGCACACCGCCGACCAGTAGCCGGCCGAACGCGGGGCCGGGTCCACGGAGCATCGAAGGTGCCATGGGGCGCAGCTCCGCACGGCCGGACGCGCCCTAGGGCCTGTCCGGCGGATCAGGGTCGGATAGGACGCGGCGTCTGGTGCGGTGCATCGCAAGGCGCCGGAGCGTCCTCAGGTGGGGTCTCCCCTGCTCGAACGAAGTTGAGAGCTTGGGGAAGGAGCTATGCGGGCGTTTCGGCAACGCGGCGAGGTGCCGTGCCAGGCGTCGTGCCCCCGACCATGATCCGCCGGACAGGCCCTAGGCGTCGGAGAAGTCCCCCTGGACCTCCTCCGGCAGCGCGCAGCCGTCCTTCACCGCGGTGAAGGAGACCGGCTGTTCGGTGCCGAAGCCCTCCATCGCGTAGTGGCGGGCGTATACCTTCCAGCCCTGCTTGGTGAGGGTGCGGGAGGTGACGTCCTGCTCCTCGCGGCTCGTCGTGACCTTCCAGCCCAGCTTCTTCAGCCGCTCGACCGTCGCGGCGAACGCGTCGGCGGCCCCGGCCTCCGGGGCGTCCGCCAGCCACGGTGCCACGCAGTCCTGCCACTCCCCCTCGGGCATACCGGCCATCGAGTCGTCCCCCGGCGGAAGGCCCGAGTCGTCCGCGGCGGCGCCCACCTCGTTGGCCACGGTCTCCTTGGTGAAGGGTGCGGTGGCCCGCGGCGAGGCCTTCGCCGCGTTGTCCGTCGCGCCGCCGTCGCCGAGGCCGCAGCCGGTGACGGCGGCCAGTATCGCGGTCACCGTTGCGGCGAAGGCCGCCGTTCTTCTCGTACCCACAGGTAGCTTCCCCGCCCGGTCGTCGTCCTCACGGGCGGGCGCCCGTGCGATCTCCGCCGGAGTCTCGCACGGGCTCTGAGCTGCCGGGAAGCCCTTTCTTTCCGAGCCCTGTCTCACTCCTCCGGCGGGAACACCACCTCGCCCGATGAGAGCAGCGTGAGGGTGATGGCCTCGACGGGGCATCCCTCGGCCGCCGCCAGGATCGGTTCGTTGGCGTCGCTCTCCGGGTCGACCGGGTGGGACTGCCTGGCCGTGTCCAGCCGGAAGCCCTCGGGGGCGTGGTTCAGGCACATGGCGGAGCCGATGCAGACACTCCGGTCGACCTCCACCTGCCAGCGGTCACCCATCACGCCCCCTGGTAGCCGGCGGGCAGATGGATCATCTTGTGCTCGAAGAACTCGCCGTAGCCCTCGGGCCCGAACTCCCGTCCCAGGCCGGAGTTCTTGTAGCCGCCGAAGGGTCCGAGCATGTCGAGACTGAAGGTGTTCACGCTGTACGTGCCCGTCCTGACCCGCCGGGCGATGTCGATGCCGCGCTCGGTGTCGGCGGTCCAGACGCTGCCGCTGAGCCCGTACTCGGAATCGTCGGCGATCTTCACGGCCTCGTCCTCGTCCCCGTACGGGAGCAGGCAGATGACCGGGCCGAAGATCTCCTCGCGGGCGATGCGCATGGAGTTGTCGACGTCCCCGAAGAGGGTCGGCTCGACGTACCAGCCGCGTTCCTGGGAGGCCGGACGGCCGCCGCCGGTAAGGATCTTGGCGCCTTCCTCCTGGCCGATCCGGATGTAGTCCAGGGAACGCTGCTGCTGGCGGCGTGCGACGAGCGGGCCGAGTTCGGTCGCGGGGTCGAGGGGGTCGCCGACCTTGAGCGCGCCCGCCGCCGCGGCGAACGCCTCGGCGATCTCCTCGTAGCGGGAGCGGGGGGCGAGAATGCGGGTCTGGGCCACGCACGCCTGGCCGTTGATCATCCAGGCGAAGGGGACGATGCCCGCGACCGCGGTGTCCAGGTCCGCGTCGGGGAGGATGATCGCGGCGGACTTGCCGCCCAGCTCCAGGGTGACGCGGCTGAGGTTGCGGGAGGCGACCTCCATGACCCGGCGGCCCGCGGCGACGGACCCGGTGAACGACACCTTGTCGACGCCCGGGTGTCCGACCAGGTACTCGCTGACCTCGCGGTCGGCGGGCAGGATCGAGAGCACCCCTTCGGGGAGCCCGGCCTCCGCGGCGATCTCGGCCAGGATGTAGGCGTCCAGGGGCGTTTCGGGCGAGACCTTGAGGACCGCGGTGCAGCCCGCGAGGAGCGCGGGGGCCAGCTTGGCCGCCGCGGTGAACTGCGGGACGTTCCACGGCACCACGGCCGCGACCACGCCGACCGGTTCCCGGCGTACGAGCAGCGGCCCGAGGACTCCGTCGCGCCGTTCCTCGTACGGGAAGGTGCGCGCGACCGTGATCGCCGAGTCCCACACCATCATCGCGGCGAGCGCCTGCACCATGGTGCTGGACGTGTACGGAGTGCCGTTCTCGGAGCTGATGACGCGGGCGATCTCCTCGTACCGTACGGCGAACGCGTCCTTGATCCGGGTGATCACCTCGATCCGCTCGTCGAGAGTGGTGCGCGGCCAGGGCCCCTCGTCGAAGGCACGGCGGGCGGCGGCGACGGCCCGGTCCACATCGGCCTCGCAGGCGTGCGGGACCCTGCCGATGACCTGTTCGGTGTGCGGAGAGATCACCTCGATGACGCCGTCACCGAGCGGATCGGTCAACTCCCCGCCGATGAACAGTTTTCCGTGTTCCACAAGCTCGGTCATGGCTGCTGCCTCCCGCGAACCCGGCACGTACCTGACTATGTGTCAGAACTGATACCAGTTCCGCTTGCAGGAGTCCACGCATCGGGATCGATCCACGGCGACAAGAGTGATTGACTGGGGCTACTACTGGAACGAGTTCTTGTCAGAGACGGGGAACCCATGACCCAGGTGACCGACCACGGCGGCGGCATCCACAGCATCAAGGTGCCGATCCCCGACAACCCGCTCGGTCACACCCTCGTCCACCTCGTCGACACCGACCGCGGGCCGGTCCTCATCGACACCGGCTGGGACGACCCGGAGGCATGGGACACCCTGGTCGCCGGCCTCGGCTCGCTCGGTGTCGCCGTCACCGACGTCCACGGCATGGTCATCACGCACCACCACCCCGACCACCACGGGCTCTCCGGCCAGGTCCGGGACGTCTCCGGGGCCTGGATCGCGATGCACGCGGCCGACACCGAGGTAGTGCGCCGCACCCGCGGATCCGAACCGGCGACCTGGCTCGCCTACCTCACGGCGAAACTCGCCTCGGCCGGCGCCCCCGAGGAACACCTCGCCCCGCTCAAGGCCGCCCGCGCGAGCGGCCGGATGCGCACCCTGCCCGGCCTGCGCGCCGCGATCCCCGACCGCGAGATCGTGCCGGGCGAGCTGCTGGACCTGGCGGGCCGCCGGCTGCGGGCCATCTGGACACCCGGCCACACCCCGGGGCACGTCTGCCTCCACCTGGAGGAGGACCACCCGGCGAAGCTGCCGGGCCGCGGCAGGCTCTTCTCCGGCGACCACCTGCTGCCCGGGATCAGCCCGCACATCGGGCTGTACGAGGACCCGGACGACATGACGGTCACGGACCCGCTCGGCGACTACCTGGACTCGCTGGAGCGCATCGGCCGCCTCGGAGTCGCGGAGGTGCTCCCGGCGCACCAGCACGCGTTCACGGACGCCGCCGGGCGCGTACGGGAGCTTCTGGACCACCACGAGGAGCGGCTGACCGGGCTGCTCACCCTGCTCGCCGAACCCCTCACCCCGTGGCAGCTGGCCGAGCGGATGGTGTGGAACCGACCCTGGGAGCAGATCCCGCACAGCTCCCGGTCGATCGCCGTCTCCGAGGCCGAGGCCCATCTGCGGCGCCTGGTGAAGCTCGGGCGCGCGGAGGCGACGGGCAGCGATCCCGTGACGTACGTCGCGGTCTGACGAGGCCGTCCGCCCGGGAGCGGCAGGGGGCGGCGAGGAGGGCACGGGAGGATCGGGGAGCGCCGGGGACGGCTCCCCTGCCGCCTCGCGTACGCACTCCCGGCCCGCGGCGGCCCGCGGCGGCCCGCGGCGGTCCTCCCCAGCCCTCCCCGGCCCTCGGATCACCTGTGGATTTCATCTCCGCGATGCATTGACTTCCCTCATTCAAACCGGTTTAGTAGCGCCCGCCGGCTCTTCTAAACCGGTTTAGAGGCGGACTCGCCGCCTACTCGTCGGATTGCTTCCAGGAGGCGTCATGGGGCGCAGACCCACCATCGCTGATGTCGCACGGCGCGCCGGAGTGTCCCGCAGTTCCGTGTCCTTCGCGCTCAACGACCGTCCCGGACTGGCCGAGGAGACCAAGGCGCGCATCCTGGCAGCCGCCGACGAACTCGGCTGGATGCCGAGCCGCCCCGCCAGGGCACTGTCACTCGGCAAGGCCGACGCGCTCGGGCTCGTACTGACCCGTGAGCCGGGACTCATCGGCGCGGACCCCTTCTTCCCGGCCTTCATCGCCGGTGTGGAATCCGTACTCGCCGAGCGCGGCGACGGTCTGGTCCTGTACGTCACCCCCATCGACAAGGAACGGAGCGTGTACGAACGCCTCGCTGCCGACCGTCGCGTCGACGGCGTACTGATCACCGACCTTCGCCGGGACGATCCGCGCCCCGCCCTGATGGCCGAACTCGGCCTGCCCGCAGTCGTGGTGGGACGTTCCGAGTTCGCCGGAGGGCTGTGCGCGGTCGAGCTCGACGACCAGCCGGCCTACGTCGCCGCGATCCGCTCCCTGGCCGGACTCGGTCATCGCCGGATCGCCCATGTGGAGGGCCCGCAGGAGTTCCGGCACGCCCAGCGGCGCCGCGCCGCCTGGTCGGACACTCTGCGCGAACTCGGCCTGCCCGAGGGCCCGTTGCGTCCCGGCGGTTTCACTGCCGAGGGCGGCGCCGCAGCCACCCGCGAACTGCTGGCGCTCGGTGAACCGCCGACGGCGATCGTCTACGGCAACGACCTGGCCGCCACCGCAGGTCTCGCCGTGGCGCAGGAGCTCGGTGTCCCGGTCCCCGGCCGGTTGTCCGTCGTGGGCTACGACGACACCATGCTCGCCCGGTACACCCACCCGCCCCTGACCTCCGCCCGCGCGGACGCGCAGGGCTGGGGGGCGACGGCCGCCCGCGCACTGGACGAGGTGATCGCGGAAGGCAGCGCCCCGGATGTGGTGCTGCCGCCCGCCGAATTCCTGCCGCGCGGCTCGATCGGCCCCGCACCACGCGCCTGAGAGGCAAGCGGCCGATGCACGGGGGCCGTGAGTCGAGGCCGCGGGCCGAGGCCGTAAGTCGAGGTCGTGAGTCGAGGTCGTGAGTCGAAGTATCCGTCCGGCAACGAGGCCGGGCGCGCACAGTTCGGAGAGACTCATGTTGAGGAGAACGACGAACGCGCTGCTCGTGCTCATGCTCGCGGGCACGGGTACGGCTTGCGCCCGGTCGGCGCCCGACGCGGCCGAGGCGGCCGGAGCGCGCGGTCCGATCACGGTCTGGCTGTCCAACAACGCCCAAGAGGTCGAGTGGGGCAAGAAGATGGTCGCCGACTGGAACAGGCTGCACCCGGATCAGAGGATCACGGCCCAGAACATTCCTGCGGGCAAGACCTCCGAGGAGGCGATCAGCGCCTCGATCATCGCGGGGACCACTGCCTGTCTGGTGTTCAACACCCCGCCGGCGTCGGTCCCGCAGTTCCAGAAGCAGGCCGGTCTCGTGCCGCTGGACGACTTCCCCGACGGCAGGAAGTACATCGAGCGACGCAGCGGCGCGCTGGCCTCCCAGTACCGCTCCCCGGACGGTTCGTACTTCCAGATGCCGTGGAAGAGCAACCCCGGAATGATCCTCTACAACAAGGAGATCTTCCGGAAGGCCGGTCTCGACCCGGAGAATCCCCAACTCGCCACCCATGAAGAGTTCCTGAAGACCTCTCGGAAGATCGTCGGGAGCGGCGCCGCCAAGGCCGCGATCTGGCCGGCTCCGAGCAGCGAGTTCTTCCAGTCCTGGTTCGACTTCTACCCCGCCTTCATCGCCGAGAGCGGCGGCAAGCAGCTGGTCGAGGACGGCAAGCCGCAGTTCGACACGGCGGCGGGCCGACGGGTCGCGGACTTCTGGCGGCAGATCTACGCGGAGAAGCTCGCCCCTCAGGAGACCTACCCGGGCGACGCTCTCAACGATCAGAAGGCGGCCATGGCGACGGTCGGCCCCTGGGCCGTCGCCGCGTACAAGGACAGCGTGGACTGGGGTGTCGTCCCCGTACCGACCTCCGACGGCAGGCCCGCGGGCGAGGTCCATACCTTCAGCGACGAGAAGTCCGTCGCGATGTACAGCTCCTGCGAGAACCGGGCCACTGCCTGGGACGTGATGAAGTTCGCCACCTCCAAGAAGCAGGACGGCAGCTTCCTCGCCGCCACCGGCCAGATGCCGGTGCGGGAGGACCTGATCTCCGCCTATCCCGCCTTCTTCGCCGAGAACCCGGCTTACAAGGCATTCGCCGACCAGGCGGAACGTGTCGTCGAGGTGCCGAACGTGGCCGGGTCGATCGACATGTGGCAGGCGTTCCGCGACTCCTGGACGCGGTCAGTGATCTTCGGACGTGAGTCCACCGAATCCGCCCTGCACGACGCCGACGACAGGATCTCCAAGATCCTCGCCGAGTACTGAGGCCCGCCATGAACCAACTGCACTCCAGGGCCCGCTCCCGGGCAGGCGCCCTCTTCGTCGCTCCGTACGCGGTGTTCGTCCTCGCCGTCTTCGCCGTGCCCCTCCTCTACACGGTGTGGATCTCCTTCCACCGCTTCTACTTCACCGCCCCCGGCACCGATGCCGACACCCCCTGGATCGGGCTCGACAACTACCAGGCGGTGTTCACCGATCCGGTGGTCGGCCGTGCGTTCTTCAACATCCTGGTCTTCCTGGTCATCAATGTGCCGCTGACCGTGGGTCTCTCCCTGGTCCTCGCGTCGGCGCTCAATGCGAAGCTGCCGTTCCGGTCCTTCTTCCGGGCCGCCTACTACCTGCCGTACATCACGGCGAGCGTGGCCCTGGTCGCGGTCTGGCAGTTCCTCTTCGGCGGCGACGGACTGGTCAACAGCGCGCTGGGCAGTCTCGCTCCCGACCCGTCCTGGCTGGTCAACTCGGAGCTCGCGATGCCGGTGATCGCCTTCTTCGTCACCTGGAAACAGCTCGGTTTCTTCGTGATGCTCTATCTGGCCGCGCTGCAGAACGTCGGCCAGGAGCTGTACGAGGCCGCATCGGTCGACGGGGCGGGCCGCATACGCCAGTTCTTCGCCGTCACCGTGCCCGGCGTCCGCCCGGCCACCACCCTGGTCGCCGTCTACGCGATCATCACCGGCGCCAACCTCTTCAGCGAGCCCTACCTGCTCACCGGAGGAGGCGGCCCCGACCACGCGTCCACGTCTCCGGTGCTGCTCATGTACCAGAAGGGCATCGAGCAGGGGCACCCCGACTGCGCCGCCGCGCTCGGCATCGTCCTCGTGGTGTTCGTACTCGCCGTCTCGCTGATCGCCCGCAAGCTCACCGAGAGGAACAGCTGACACCATGAGCACGCACACCGCTGCCGCCGCGGGCCCGCGGCGCCGGGCCCGGCTGAGCCGGACTGTCCGGCTCGGGGTCCTCCTCGCCGGAGCCGTCGCCTTCCTCTTCCCGTTCTACTACATGGTGGTGGGGTCGTTCCGTACGACCACCACGGGCGACCTCGCATCGGCCGTGCCCGGCGATCCGACCGTCGGCAACTACGCGGCCATCAACAGCGCCATCTCGCTGGGCCGTTCCCTCCTCAACTCGGGCATCATGACCGGCGGCGTACTGCTGTGCACCATGGTCTTCGGCCTGCTCGCCGGATACGCGCTGGCCCAGCTGCACTTCCGGGGCCGTGGCACCCTCTTCGCCACGCTGCTGCTGGTCCAGATGGTCCCGTTCCAGCTGCTGATGCTTCCGCTGTACGTCCTGGTGGTCCGCGACTACGGCCTCGGCGACAACTACCTCGGCATGATCCTGCCGTTCGCGATCAACTCGACCGCGGTCTTCCTCTTCCGTCAGTTCTTCATCCAGATGCCCGCCTCGCTCTTCGAAGCGGCCCGCATCGACGGAGCCGGCGAACTGCAGATCCTCATCAGGATCGCCGTCCCCATGGCCCGGCCCGCCCTGCTCACCGCCGTCCTGCTGACTTTCATCGGCCCGTGGAACGAGTTCCTCTGGCCCTTCCTCGTCACCAAGAACGCCGATATGCAGCCGCTGGCCGTCTCCCTGGCCGGCTTCCTCAGCAACCTTCAGGGCACGGTCTCGAACCCGACCGGCGCCCTGATGGCCGGCGCCTGTGTGCTGGCCGCCCCCGCGGTGGCGCTGTTCCTCCTCTTCCAGCGCCACTTCACCTCCACCGACATCGATTCCGGAATCAAGGGCTGAACCACATGAGCACCCCCACCCCCACGCACATTCCCTTCCGTCTGGTCCGCAAGGGCGTCGTCATGTCGCCACTGCCGGGCGAGCCCACCGAGGTCGAGGGCGTCCTCAACCCGGCCTCCGGCCGCACCCCGGACGGCCGCCTGCACCTGCTGCCCCGTCTCGTCGCCGAGGGCAACGTCTCCCGCGTCGGCCTCGCCGAGGTCACGTTGACCGACGGAGTCCCTTCGGGCGTCGAGCGCCGCGGCGTGGTTCTCGCCCCCGACGAGGGCTGGGAGCGCGGCAAGAACAACGCCGGTGTCGAGGACCCCCGCGTCACCTGGATCCCCTCACTCGGCAAGCACGTCATGTCGTACGTCGCGTACGGGCCGCTCGGCCCCAAGCCGGCCCTCGCCGTCTCCGACGACCTCACCGAGTGGACCCGCATCGGCCCCGTCCAGTTCGCGTACCAGCCGGACCTCGACACCGATCTGAACCTCTTCCCCAACAAGGACGTCGTCCACTTCCCCGAGCCGGTCCCCGGCCCCGACGGCGAGATGGCGTACGCGATGCTGCACCGCCCCATGTGGGACCTCGGCTGGTTCCGCCCCGGTGAGGGTGTCCACCTCCCGGCCGGCGTCACCGACGAGCGCCCCGGCATCTGGATCTCCTACGTCCCGGTCGCCGAGGCCGAGAAGGACATCACCGCTCTCGCCCGCCCCGGGCAGCACCGCCTGGTGGCGCTCTCCGAGTACCCCTGGGAGGCGCTGAAGATCGGCGGCGGCCCGGCGCCGATCCGCGTCGACGAGGGCTGGCTGCTCATCCACCACGGGGTCTCCGGCTCCATCGGCGACCCGTTCGCGCAGAACCAGAAGGTGTCGTACGCCGCCGGGGCGATGATCCTCGACCCCGCCGACCCGTCCCGGGTCCTCGCCCGCTCCGACGAGCCGCTGATGGCACCCGAGACGGAGGAGGAGCGCTCCGGCACCGTCCCGAACGTCGTCTTCCCCACCGCCATCGAGGAGGTCGACGGCAAGCTGTACGTCTTCTACGGCATGGCCGACGCACACATCGGAGTCGCTCTCCTGGAGCGCACAGACGGTCGTTCCCATGGCTGATCTGTCGCAGCTCGTCAAGGCGTACGACGTACGAGGGGTGGTCCCCGGCCAGTGGGACGAATCGCTGGCCGAGCTGTTCGGGGCGGCCTTCGTGCAGGTCGTGGACGCGGAGGCGATCGTGATCGGGCATGACATGCGGCCCTCGTCGCCCGGGCTCGCCGCCGCCTTCGCGCGGGGTGCGTCGAATCGTGGCGCGACGGTGACTCTGATCGGGCTGTGCTCGACGGATCAGCTGTATTACGCGTCGGGGGCACTGGATCTGCCGGGGGCGATGTTCACCGCCTCCCACAACCCGGCCCGGTACAACGGCATCAAGATGTGCCGTGCGGGCGCGGCGCCGGTGGGGCAGGACACCGGCCTGTCCCGGATCCGCGAGCTGGTGGAGACCTGGCAGGAGTCGGGCGCGCCGGAGCCGGTCGCGGTGCCGGGCGCGGTCGGCGAGCGGGAGACCCTCCGGGACTACGCCGGCCATCTGCTCTCGTTGGTGGATCTGTCGTCGATCCGGCCGCTGAAGGTCGTGGTGGACGCGGGCAACGGTATGGGCGGGCACACCGTGCCCACGGTCTTCGCGGGGCTCCCGCTGGACCTGGTCCCGATGTACTTCGAGCTGGACGGGACCTTCCCCAACCACGAGGCGAACCCTCTGGATCCGGCCAACATCGTCGACCTGCGGCAGCGGGTGCGTGCGGAGGGTGCCGACCTCGGTATCGCGTTCGACGGGGACGCGGACCGCTGTTTCGTCGTCGACGAGCAGGGTGAAGCGGTCCCACCGTCCGCCGTCACCGCGCTGGTGGCGGTCAGGGAGCTGGCCCGCCACGGCGGCTCGGGTGTGGTCATCCACAATCTGATCACCTCGTGGTCGGTCCCGGAGACGATCCGCGAGCACGGCGGCACCCCGGTGCGTACGCGGGTGGGGCACTCCTTCATCAAGGAGGAGATGGCCCGGACCGGCGCGATCTTCGGGGGTGAGCATTCCGCGCACTACTACTTCCAGGACTTCTGGAACGCGGACACCGGGATGCTGGCCGCCCTGCATGTGCTGGCTGCGCTGGGCGGGCAGGGCCGTCCGCTGTCCGCGCTGGTCGCGGAGTACGACCGCTATGCCGGTTCCGGCGAGATCAACTCCACGGTCTCCGACCAGGCAGGCCGCCTCAGCGCGCTCAGGGCCGGCTACGCGCGCCGGGAGGGAATCGTGATCGACGAACTCGACGGCTTGACCGTCACGGCGGCGGACTGGTGGTTCAACGTGCGCCCGTCCAACACCGAGGCGCTCCTCCGTCTGAACGTCGAGGCCAGGGACCCGGCCACCATGGCCAAGGCCCGCGACGAGGCACTGGCGGTCATCAGGGGGTGAGCCCGGCCACCCTCGCCGACACCGGCGGCCTGCGCCGAACGCGCCCCGGTAGAGTGAGCGGGTCGTCATCATGCCCGTACAGGGGAAAGCCGGTGGAAGTCCGGCACTGGCCCGCAACCGTAATCCGCCTCCTGGCGGTCAAGTCGGAATGCCCTGTACGCGGTCGTGACCGGCTCGTGCCGCCGGAACCCCGGTGGCCGGCACCGTCGAGGTATACGGGGCCGGAGCCCGGTGCCTCAGTGCGCCTGCGCCCGGTCCCCGCAGGAGAGGCCCAGCCAGCCATGTCCGTACGCCGCAGCGCAGCCGCGCTCGCGACCACCGCCGTGCTCTGTGCCACCGCCGCTCCCGCCGCGGTCGCCGCCCCGAGCCCGTCGCCGTCCCCGACCACCGCTCTGCCGCCCGGTCTGTACGGCACATCGGACCCGACGTACGACGGTGTCTGGCGCCAGTCGCTCGCCCTGCTCGCCCAGAAGATCGAGTACGTGACGCCGTCCACGAAGGCGGTGGACTGGCTGGTGGGCCAGCAGTGCGCGAACGGCGCGTTCCCCTCGTACCGTGACGCGTCCAAGAACTGCGACCCGAAGACGGTGGCCGACACCAACGCCACCGCCGCCGCGGTCCAGGCGCTCGTCGAGCTCGACCAGCGCCGGGAGACCGTGGACAACGGGGTCAGGTGGCTGAAGTCCGTCCAGAACGAGGACGGCGGCTGGGGCTACAACCCGGGCAGCCCGAGCGATGCCAACTCCACCGCGATCGTGATCGGCGCGCTCGCCAGGGCGGGCCAGCAGCTGGGTGACATCACCACGCTCGGCGGGAAGACGCCGTACGCGGCGCTCCAGACGTTCGCCATCCCGTGCGGCGGAGCGGAGGGCGGCGCGTTCGCCTACCAGCCGGACAAGGACGGAAAGCTCGCCGCCAACGCGGACGCCACGGCGGCCGGGGTGCTCGGTGCCATGGGCAAGGGCCTGGCCGCCGGCAACTCCAACGCGGTGAAGGCCCCCGTCTGCCAGAAGGGCACGGACCTCAGCCCCGAGCAGACCGCCCAGAACGGCGCGTACTACCTCGCGGGCGTACTGGCCAAGACACCTCACCTGGACCTGCCGCCCATGCCGGGCGCCGAGGACACCGCGCCGCAGCCCGACTTCGGCAACACCGCGGACGCCGTCGTCGCGCTCGCCGCCTCCGGCCACAAGGACAAGGCCGCCGGAGCGGTGGAGTGGCTGGAGAAGAACTCCAAGAAGTGGGCCGAGCAGGGCGGCCCCGCGGCCACCGCGCAGCTGGTCCTGGCCGCGCACGCCACCGGCACCGACGCCCGCGACTTCGGCGGCGTCGACCTCGTCGCACAGCTCAACGCGACGGGCCCCGCGCCCGCCGCCACCGCCGCGCCCTCGCCGACCGTGACCGGTCAGGAGCCGGTGAAGGACAAGAGCAGCGACGACGGCGGCATGGGCGTCTGGTGGCTCGTCGGTGTCGGTCTCGCCTTCGGTGCGGGCATCGGCTTCCTGCTCAGCAGCCGCCGGAAGAACCAGCAGCTGTGAGCCGGGCGGGGGGCATCGCACGGGGCCGTACCGGAACCGCGGTCCTGCTGCTGGTCGTCGGCGGCCTCCTGGCCGTGCTGGGCGCGGGGAGCGCGCAGGCGGCCGGGTACCGCTACTGGTCGTTCTGGGAGAGCGACGGCAAGAGCTGGACGTACGCCACCCAGGGCCCGTCCCTGACGCGGCCGGACGACGGCACGGTGGAGGGGTTCCGCTTCTCCGTGAGCGAGGACTCCCAGGACTCCGCGCAGCCGCGCCATGCCCCGGACTTCGAGAAGATCTGCGCGGGCACCGCGCCGAAGGACGGTACGAAGCGGATCGGCGTCGTCATCGACCCCGGCACGGCAGCGGACGCCCCCGAAGGCGAGAGCCCGCCCGCGCTGCGCGCCGTGTGCGCGCAGGTGGCACCGGACGCGAGCGCGGCGGAAGCACTCGCGTCGGTCGCGACGCCGCTGCGCTACAGCAGCGACGCGCTGCTCTGCGCGATCTCCGGCTACCCGGAGTCGGGCTGCGGGGACCAGATCGGCGACGACACGTCCGAGTCCACCGGGCCCGCCGACTCCACCCCGGCTACGAACTCCCCGGCCACCGGCCAGGCGAACGAAGGTGACGACGACGGCGGTCCGTCAGCAGGCGTACTCGTCGGGCTCGGCGCCGTCCTGCTGCTCGGCATCGCCGCCGTACTCCAGGCCCGCCGACGCCGATGACCGGCTCCACCCGTGCCGCCCGGCTGCACCGTGCCCTGCGCGCGCCCGAGGCCACGCGCAGCAACGCGCTGCCGGCCGGGGCGTGGTGGCTGTGGGCGCTCGGTCTGGCCACCGCCGCCTCCCGGACCTCCAACCCGCTGCTGCTCGGACTGCTGGTGGGCGTGGCGGGCTATGTGGTGGCGGCGCGCCGCACGGACGCGCCGTGGGCCCGTTCGTACGGGGCGTTCATCAAGCTCGGGCTGTTCGTCATCGGTGTACGGCTGGTGTTCTCCGTCCTGCTCGGCTCGCCGATTCCCGGCACGCACACGCTGTTCACGCTGCCCGAAGTGCCGCTGCCCGACTGGGCGCAGGGTGTCAGGATCGGCGGCCGGGCCACGGCCGAGCAGCTGGTCTTCGCCCTGTACGACGGGGCGAAGCTGGCCACGCTGCTGATCTGCATCGGCGCGGCGAACTCGCTGGCCAACCCGGCACGGCTGCTGAAGTCTCTGCCGGGCGCGCTGTACGAGGCGGGGGTCGCCGTCGTCGTGGCGATGACCTTCGCGCCGAACATGGTCGCCGATGTGGTGCGGCTGCGCACGGCGCGGCGGCTGCGGGGGCGCCCGACCGGCGGGATCAGGGCCGTACTCCAGATCGGGCTGCCGGTCCTGGAGGGCGCGCTGGAGCGGTCGGTGGCCGTGGCCGCGTCGATGGACGCCCGCGGGTACGGGCGCACGGCGCAGGTGCCGCCCGCCGTCCGGCACACGACGAACGTCCTGACGCTCGGCGGGCTGCTGGGCGTGTGCGCCGGTACGTACGGGCTGCTCGCCGCGCAGGGCGCCGTGTACGGGCTGCCGCTGCTGCTCATCGGTCTGGTGGCGGCGATGACGGGGCTGCGGCTGGGCGGCCGGCGCTCGGTCCGTACCCGCTACCGGCCCGACCTGTGGGGTGCGAGGGCCTGGCTGGTGGCCGCCTCGGGTGCGGTGGTCGCCGCGGCGATGATCTGGGCGGGCGCCGCCGATCCGCAGGCGCTGCACCCCGGCGTCGTACCCCTGACCGCTCCGGTGCTGCCTCTGTGGCCGGCCGCCGCGGTCCTGATCGGTCTGCTGCCCGCGTTCGTGGCACCGCTGCCGCCCTCACCTACAGGTTTCAAGGAGCAGGCGTGATCCGGTTCGAGCAGGTCTCGGTACGTTACGAGGGAGCGGACCTGCCCACCCTCTCCGGCATCGATCTGACCATCCCCGAGGGCGAGTTGGTGCTCCTCATCGGTCCGTCAGGGGTGGGGAAGTCGACGCTGCTGGGCGCCGTGTCCGGGCTCGTACCGCACTTCACCGGGGGCACGCTGAGCGGCCGGGTGACGGTCGACGGCCGTGACACCCGTACCCACAAACCGCGTGAACTCGCCGACCTGGTCGGCACGGTGGGGCAGGACCCGCTCGCGCACTTCGTCACGGACACCGTCGAGGACGAGCTGGCGTACGGGATGGAATCGCTCGGCCTCGCCCCGGACGTGATGCGGCGGCGGGTCGAGGAGACGCTCGATCTGCTGGGCCTGGCCGAGCTGCGCGACCGGCCCATCGCCACGCTGTCGGGCGGCCAGCAGCAGCGGGTCGCGATCGGCTCGGTCCTGACCTCGCACCCGAAGGTGCTGGTCCTCGACGAGCCGACGTCCGCGCTGGATCCGGCGGCGGCGGAAGAGGTCCTGGCCGTGCTCCAGCGGCTCGTGCACGACCTGGGCACGACGGTCCTGATGGCCGAGCACCGTCTGGAACGGGTGGTGCAGTACGCGGACCAGGTCATCCTGCTGCCCTCACCCGGGGCGGCCCCGGTGACCGGCACCCCGCAGGACGTGATGGCGATCTCCCCGGTCCATCCCCCGGTGGTGGCCCTGGGCCGGCTCGCGGGCTGGTCGCCGCTGCCCCTGTCCGTACGGGACGCGAGGCGGGGGGCGGGGGGTTTGCGGGCGAGGCTGGAGGGGGCGGTGCCGGTGCGGGGCGTGGCCGGGGGCCGTAATTTCCCCCACCCCGCCCCTTCCCGTAACCGGGGCTCCGCCCCGGACCCCGCTCCTCAAGCGCCGGAGGGGCTGGAATCTGCCCCCGGGTCTCCAGCCGACCCGGAGACTGACGCGCGGCATTCTCCAGCCCGCCCGGCGTTTGAGGGCCGGGGGTCCGGGGGCGGAGCCCCCGGTTTCGGGAAGGGG
>NZ_JBSHFH010000059.1:0-49366 GCF_053617235.1 Streptomyces sp. NPDC055749
GCTGTTGCTGTCCGGCCGGCCCCTTCCGTTCGCCGCGTGCGGTGGCGTCAGTCGCTCGGCGCGCCGAGGCCGGCGCGGTCGAGGTGGGCGGCGATCGTCGCTGTCTCCTCGGCGTCCAGGCAGCGCATCGGCGGGCTCATCACGTTCGTGGTGATGACGGACCGCAGCATCAGTGCCGTCTTGAACGCTCCGAGTCCCGCCGCGGTGGCGGACGCCGTGCCGGGGCGGGCCGCGGTGACGATGTCGAAGAGCCGGACGAGCCGGTCCTGCTCGGAACGAGCCGTGGCCCAGTCCCCGCGTACCGCCGCCTCGTGCAGCCGGACGTAGCCGTGCGGGTCGACATTGCCGAGGCCCGGGACAGAGCCGTCGGCGCCGGCGAGCATCATCGCGTCGACGACCAGTTCATGGCCGGTGAGCACGGAGAAGTCCGGGAGTTCGCGGGCGCCGATGGCCAGCCGGCGGAAGGAACCGTCGTCGCCGCTGGAGTCCTTCACCCCGGCCAGGACGCCGTCGGCGGCCAGCGGCAGCAGCAGTTCCGGGGTGAGCTTGCTGTGTACGCAGACCGGTACGTCGTACGCGAGGAGCGGCAGGTCGACGGCGGCGGCGACGTCCCGGAAGTGGCGGTCGATCTCGCTGTCGTGCGTCCGTGTGTAGAAGGGGGCGGTGACGACGACGGCGTCGGCGCCGAGACCGGCAGCGGCGCGGGCCCGCTCGATCGCGCGGTTGGTCGTGGTCTCGATCGCCCCAACGAGTACGGGGACCTGGCCGGCCGCCGCGGCCGTGATGACCTTGATGACCTCGTCCTGCTGTCCGGGCGTCAGGTAGGCGGTCTCGCCGGAGCTGCCGAGGGCGAACAGGCCACTGACGCCCCCGTCGAGCAGGTGGCCGACGACCCGTTCCAGGGACCGGCGGTCGAGCTCGCCGTCCGCGGTGAGGGGCGTGACGACGGGCGGGATCACTCCGGTGTACCGGGGGGTGCGGGCTGTCATGCGGTGCTCCTGGCGGACGGCAGGTGGGGTACGGGGGTTGCGGGGTGGACGCAGTGCCAGCGGTGTTCGCCGGGGCCGTGCGTCGGGGCGGGGAAGGCCGTGGCGCAGGTGTCGTCGGCCTTCCAGCAGCGCGTACGGAACGGGCAGCCGGTCGGCGGGTTGGTGGCCGAGGGGACCGGGCCGGTGAGGACGATCCGCTCGGTGGTCTCCAGCAGGCTGGGGGTCGCCGAGAGCAGGGCCTCGGTGTACGGGTGCACGGGGGCGCCCGCGACATCGGCCGCCCGGCCCTCCTCGACGATGCGGCCGAGGTAGAGGACGGCGATGCGGTCCGCGAGGTAACGCACGGTCTGGATGTCGTGCGAGATGAACACCATGCCGAGGCCGAGGCGTTCGCGCAGGTCCACGAGGAGGTTGAGGACCTGGGCGCGTACGGAGACGTCGAGTGCGGAGGTCGGTTCGTCGGCGACGATCAGTTCCGGTTCGAGGCACAGGGCGCGCGCGATGGCCACGCGCTGGCGCTGGCCGCCGGAGAGCTGTCCCGGCAGGGCCTCCAGGGTGTGGCCGGGCAGTCCGACCAGGTCGAGGAGTTCCTCGACGCGGGCCTCGCGCGCGGCCCGGGTGCCGCGTCCGTGCACGTCCAGGGGGTCCCGGAGGATGCGGCGGACGGTGAGACGGGGGTTGAGGGCGGTGGACGGGTCCTGGAAGACGACGCCGACGGCGGAGCCGAACTCCTGGCGGCGCTGGGCGCCCGACATCTCCCAGAGGTCGCGGCCGTGGAAGCGGACCTCGCCCTCGGTGGGCTTCTGGAGGCCCGTCAGGACCCGGGCGAGCGTGGACTTTCCGCAGCCCGACTCCCCCACGAGGCCGACGATCTCGCCGCGCTTGACCTCCAGGGTGGCGTCGGTGAGCGCGTGCACGGCGTCGCGCCGGAAGACGCCTCCGCTGCGTGCCTTGTGGCGTACGTGAACGCCGTCGAGCCTGATCACAGGGCGCTCCCTTCCAGCTGTGCGGGGGTCCCTGCCGGGTGGTGGCAGGCGAAGCCGTGGTCCTGGGTGGCGCCGCGGTCCGCGAGTCGCGGTGTCGTACCACGGCACAGGCCGGTCGCGGCGGCGCAGCGCGAGGCGAAGCGGCAGCCGGGTCCGAAGCCCTGGGGTGCGGGGACGACTCCGCGGATCTGGTGCAGCCGGTCGGCGCCGGCCTCCAGGGAAACGACGGAGCCCAGGAGGCCCCGGCTGTAGTGGTGGGCGGGGTCGGTGAGGACGGCGCGGGTGTCGCCGACCTCGGCGAGGCGGCCCGCGTACATCACGGCGACGCGGTGCGAGAGGTCGCCGACCAGGGCGAGGTCGTGGCTGACCAGCACCATGGCGAAGCCCAGTTCGTCGCGGAGCCGGATGAGGAGCTCGACGACCTGGGCCTGGACGGTGACGTCGAGGGCGGTGGTCGGTTCGTCCGCGATGAGCAGGCGGGGGCTGCGGGAGAGTGCCATCGCGATGAGGACGCGCTGGCGCTGGCCGCCGGAGAGTTCGTGCGGGTAGCTGCGCAGGGTGCGTTCGGGCGAGAGGCCGACCAGTTCGAGGAGTTCGGCGGGGGTCTTCGTACCGCCGCGCGAGGTCAGCTGCTTGAGCTGGGTCCCGACGAGTACGGAGGGGTTGAGTGAGGAGAGCGCGTCCTGGTAGACCATCGCGATCTTGGGGCCCATCAGGGCGCGGCGTTCCTTCGGGGGCAGCTTGAGGAGGTCACGGCCGCGGTAGAGGATCTCGCCGCTGACCTCGGCGTTGCGGGCGAGGAGGCCCATGACGGCGAGGCTGGTGATGGACTTGCCGCAGCCGGACTCGCCGACCAGGCCGAGTGTCTCGCCCTCGTGGACGGTGAAGTTCAGCGCGTCGACGACGGGGATGTCGCCGTAACGGTCGGGGAAGCGGATCGCCAGGTCGCGTACGACGAGGAGTTCCGCGGCGTCCTCGCTCACGGGGGTGAGGGCGGGCTCCGTGGCGTTGATGTGCCGGGCGAGCTTGGCGAGTGCGGCGTCGATGTCGACGGTGGAGGCCGCCTCGACCGGGTCCGGTGCCGTCGTGGTGGCGGCGGGTTCGGTGCTCGTACGGCCGCTCCTGGGTGCGGCGGAGGCGTCCGTGAGGCCCTCGGACAGGACGTTGAGCGCGAGGACGGTGATCAGCAGCGCGAGGCCGGGGAAGAACGTGGCCCACCAGCCGCCCGCGAGGAGGATCTGCCGGCCGTAGGCCAGGACGCTGCCCCAGCTGGGGTCGGGGTCCTGCACTCCGGCGCCGATGAAGGAGAGGCTGGCCTCGAAGATGATCGCCTCGGCGACCATGACGGTGGCGAACACCATGACCGGGGCCATGCAGTTGACGGCGACGTGCCGGAGCACGATGTAGCCGCGCCTGGCGCCTATGACCTTTTCGGCGGCGACGTAGTCCTCGCCGTACTGGGAGAGGACGTTGGCGCGTACGACCCGGGCGAGCGAGGGTGTGTAGACGAACGCGATGGTGAAGATGATCACCGGGATGCTGGTGCCGAAGACCGCGACGAGGACCGCGGCCAGGGCGATCGGCGGGAACGACATCACGATGTCGAGGGTGCGCATGACGGACTCGTCGCCGAGCTTGCGCGAGGTCGCCGCGAGTGAGCCGAGGAGGGCTCCGGCGACCAGGGCGACGGCGGTCGCGCCGAGGCCGATGATCAGCGAGTAGCGCGAGCCGTGGACGACGCGGGCGAACACGTCGCGGCCGGCGCGGTCGGTGCCGAACCAGTGATCGGCGCTCGGGGCCTGCACCGGGGTGCCTGTGGTCAGCGGGTTCTGCGTGAGCAGGGGCGCGAGCAGGGCGCCGAACAGGACGACGAGCAGGACGCCGAGGGCGATGCGGGAGGTGACCGGGAGGGCGCGGAAGGCGATACCGGGTCGGGAGAGTTTGGTGGCCAGACGGCCCGTGGTGAACATGTCACACCGTCCTGATGCGGGGGTTGACCAGCAGATAGAGCAGGTCTACGACGACGTTGACCACCAGGAAGGCGATGGCGATGGTCAGTACGGTGCCCTGGACCAGGGCGACGTCGCCGCCGGTGACACCTTCGAGGATGAGTTTGCCCATGCCGGGCAGGTCGAAGATCGCTTCGATGACGACGGCGCCGCTGAGCAGATAGCCGACCTTGACGCCGAGCACGGTGAGCGGGGTGACGAGCGCGTTGCGCAGCACCGAGCGGATCACCAGGAAGACCGGCAGTCCGTTGCCCTGGGCGGTGCGGACGTAGTCGCGGTCCAGTTCGGCGACCATCGAGGTCCGTACGAGACGGGCGAGCGAGGCCGCGACGGGCACGGCGAGTGAGAAGGCGGGCAGGGCCATGGTGGTGAGCCAGCCGCTGAACGAGTCGGCGGGGTTGGTGTAGCCGCCGGTCGGGAAGATGCGCGTGTTGAGCGCGAACTGCTGGATGAGCAGGACGCCGAGCCAGAAGGACGGGATGGCGACCCCGGCCATGGAGAGCACCCGGAACAGCTGGTCGGGCCAGCGGTCGCGGTACATGGCTCCCAGGACGCCACCGGCGACGGCGAGGACGACCGCGAGGACCAGGCCCAGGAAGGTCAGCTGGAGCGTCAGCGGGAACGCCGCGGTGATCCGGTCGACGACGGGCTGGCTCGGGGGAACGGTCATCCCCAGGTCGAAGTGGAGCAGTTGGCCGAGGAAGTCGAAGTAGCGCACGGGCAGGGGGTCGTTGAGCCCGTTGGCCTCGGCGAACGCCGCCCGGGCCTCGGGTGTGGCGCTCTCCCCGAGCGCGTTGAAGGCCGGGTCGACCGGCGAGAACTGCAGCACCACGAAGACCAGCAGCGCGATGCCGAGGATCATCACCGGCATCATCGCGACGCGGCGCATCGCGAGCCGGAGAAAAGCAACCATCGTCGGGTTCCTTGCGGTTGGGCGGGCTGGTCCGGGACACCTGGGGTGCGGTGTCCCGGACCGGGCGATCGGGCGCTCGGCGCCGGGCGGCCGGTTACGACTGCGCGGACGGGACTGCGCGGACGGGACTGCGCGGTCAGGCGCGGCTGACGTCCAGGAAGGACAGGCCGGTCGTGGGCAGCGGCTTGAAGCCGGGCAGGAACTTCTCGTTCCAGGCCGTGGGCAGCTTGCGGTGCAGGATCGGGTAGAGCGCGGCCTCGTCGGCGACGAGGTCGGTGACCTCTCCCCACAGCTCCTTGCGCTTCGTCGCGTCGGGGGCCTGGGCCGCCTTGTCGAGGGTCTGCTTGACCTTCTTGTACGCGGCGGACGTGCCCCAGCCGTAGCGCTTCTCCGGCCAGAAGCCGTAGTAGAACCAGCGCAGCAGGAGGTCGGCGTCGTTGCCGAAGACGGACGGGTCGCCGGGGGCGACGAGGACCTCGAAGTCGCCCTGGTCGATCTTGGCGTACTGGGCCGGGGACTGGGCGATATTGAGCGTGACCTTGACGCCCGCCGCCTCCCAGCTCTCCTTGAGCAGCGGGGCGATGTCCTTGACCCAGCCGGTGTCGGTGGTGAGGACGGTGAAGGAGAGGTCCTTCACGCCGGCCTCGGAGAGCAACTGCTTCGCCTTGGCCACATCGTGCGTGTAGACGGTGGCGGCCTTCTGGTAGTCGGGGTGGGTGGCCGGGACGTACCCGGTCGCCGCAGCCGCGTTGCCGACCATCGCGGTGGAGATGATCTTCTCGGTGTCCAGGGCGTAGTGCAGCGCCTGGCGCACGCGCTTGTCCGCGAACCGCTTGTCGGCGGTGTTGAACATCAGGAAGAGCAGACCGAAGGACTGTACGGACTCGGTCTTCGTCGAGCCCGCGAGCCGCTTGACGTCGATGTAGGGGACGTCCTCGATGGCCTGGACGCGGCCCGACTCCATCGCGCTGACCCGCGCCGACTGGTCGGACATCAGGCGCCAGACCATCTTCTTGGCCTTGGCGGGGTGCGGGCCGTTGTACTTGTCGTACGCCTCGAAGACGATCTTGTCCTCGCGGGTCGCCTCGACGAACCGGTAGGGACCGGAGCCGACCGGCTTGGCGTCGAAGGCCTTCGGGTCGGGCTCGACGATCTTCCTGGGGACGATGCGGGCGACGGCGATCCGGGACGGGAAGAGCGCGAAGGCGTACTTCAGCTTGAACTCGACCGTGCCCGGGTCGACGGCGACGACCTTGTCGATGAAGGGCACGAACTGCGCCATGAGCGAGGCGTTCTTGGGGTCCAGGATGCGTTCGAAGCTGAACACCACGTCGTCGGCGGTGACGGGCGATCCGTCGTGGAAGGTCGCGCCCTTGCGGAGCGTGGCCCGGTAGGTGGTGGCGTTGATCTTCTTCGGCATCTCCGTGGCGAGCGCGGGACGGGCCACGAGTGTTGCAGGATCGAGATCCACCAGGCCCTCGAAGATGTGCATATTGGCGGCGTACGGAGTCGCGCCCGAAGTGATCATCGGGTCGAAGCCGGTCGACAGGGGGTACGAGAGTCCGGCCTCGATGAGGCCGCTGCCGCTGCCCTTGCCCGCCGCGCCGTCGGCGGTCGAGGTCGGTCCGCCACAGGCGGCAAGGCTCGCCGTGATGGCGGCTGCCGCACCGATGGCACTGGTGTAACGCAGGAAGGTGCGGCGCTCGACACCGGCTGATATCAGCTCGGGCACGGGTCCTCCAGGGACTTCGGGTGAAAGGGCGGAATGCGGGCGGGAGGGCCGGATCGCGAGGATCACTGAGCCCAAAGCATCAGACGTCAGATGTCTGATGCCTTGATAGCGTGGGAACGTAGCTTGACAATCGAGAGGGGTCAAGAGGTGGGGAGTTCACATATGTCCGGTACGAGGCCCGGCCGGCCGTTGCTCCGGCAGGAAGTCGTCGACGGCATCAAGCGCTACATCCTCGAGGAGCGGCTGCGCCCCGGGGACCCGCTGCCCACCGAGCCGGCCCTGTGCGAGGCGCTCGGCGCCAGCCGGTCCAGCGTCCGCGAGGCGGTCAAGATCCTCAACGCCCTGGACATCGTCGAGGTGCGCCACGGGCACGGCACGTACGTCGGCCGGCTGAGCCTCTCCGCCCTGGTGGAGAGCCTGACCTTCCGCGGGCTGCTCTCCCCCGACGACGACTTCCAGGTGATGGCCGACCTCGTCGACGTACGCGAGCTCTTCGAGCGCGGCATGGCCGACCGGATCGTGTCCCTGCTCAGCCCGGAGCAGCTCGACGCGCTCGACGGGCTGGTGGCCACCATGCGCACCACCGGGGCCCAGGAGGGGCACGGCTTCGTGGAGGCCGACCGGGCGTTCCACGCGCTGCTCGTCGCCCCTCTCGGCAACGATCTGATCGGCCAGCTCTCGATGGCGTTCTGGGATGTGTACGCGATCGTCGCGCCGCACCTCGACGGGTTCACGCAGGCCGACGAGACCGCGACGGTCGCGGCCCACCAGAACATCGTGGACGCGGCGCGGGCCGGGGACATCCCCGGGTTCATCACCTCGCTGGGCGAGCACTACGCCCCGGTCAGGCGCCGGATCGCCGAGGCCCGCGCCCGCGACGCCGCCCGGGGCTGACCCCCGGCCGCCGCTGTGGCCGCCGCCTCTTGACGGCCGCCGCAGCGGTGCCTAGGGTCCGTGTGCCGACAGGACATCTGACGTCTTCTGTCTTGATGGGCGGCGTTCAGCACTCCCGTTCCCTTCCAGAAGGGCACCTCCATGCCTCTGACCGACCTCTCGCTCGCGGAGTGCCGCGCGTTCAGGCCGGAGCTGCCGGTCCCCGACGGTTTCGACGACTTCTGGGAGCGGACCCTGCGCGAGGCGCCGGCCGGGGGTCCGGGCCTGGCGGAGAAGCCGGTGTTCGCGACTGTCGACGCCGGGCTCACCCAGATCCGTACGTACGACGTGACCGTGCCCGGCTTCGCGGGACGGCCCGCGCACGGCTGGCTGCGACTGCCGACCGGATCCACCGAACCGCTCAGCTGTGTCGTCGAGTTCCTGGGTTACGGGCGTGGCCGCGGCCTGGCGCACGAGAATCTGCTCTGGGCAGCCGCCGGATACGCGCACCTGATCATGGATACGCGTGGTCAGGGCTGGTCGGCATCGGGTGGCAGCACCCCCGATACGGACGCCGGCGAGGCCGGAACCGTGCCCGGATTCCTCACCCGGGGCATCGAGAGCCCCGAAACGTACTACTACCGCCGGGTGTTCACCGACGCGGTGCGCAGCGTGGAGGCGATGCGCACGCACCCCGAGATCGATCCGGAGCGGATCGTCGTCACCGGGATCAGTCAGGGCGGCGGCATCGCACTGGCCGTTGCCGGGCTCGTGCCGGGTCTGGCCGGCGTGATGCCTGACGTGCCGTTCCTCTGCGATGTTCCACGGGGCGCGCGGATCGGCGGGCTGCCGCCGTACACCGAGATCGCCACGTACCTCAAGCTCCACCGCGACCGCACCGAGGCGGTGTTCGGCACCCTGTCGTTCTTCGACGCCGCCCTGCATGCCACCCGCGCCACCGCTCCCGCGCTGTTCTCGATCGCGATGATGGACGAGATCTGCCCGCCCTCCACCTGCTTCACCGCCTACAACCTTTACGCGGGGCCCAAGGACGTACGCGTCTACGAGTTCAACGGGCACGAGGGCGGTGCGGAGTACCAGCAGCGGGAGCAGCTGGCCTGGGTGCGTTCCCTGTTCGCAGGACGGTGACCGTCACCCCGTAACCCGTACGGCCGCCGCTCGCCGGGAGAAAGGTGATCCGGCTGCGATCATGAGGGCGTCCAGCACCTCGCGGCGAGCGGAACAGGCGGTAATCGGCGTGGCAGTGAAAGGGTTACGGATGGGTGTGGTCGGCGGCAGCATCGCGGGCTGCGCCATGGCGATCGCGGGCTCCCGGGCCGGGGCCGACGTCACCGTCTACGAGCGCAGCAACGGTGAGTTGCAGGACCGCGGGCTCGGCATCGTCATCCCGCCCGCTCTGCACGAGGAACTCCTCGCGGCCGGATATCTGGACGCCGCGATGGAGACCGCCCCGGTCTCCCAGCGCGTCTGGATCACCCGGCCGCCGGGCGGGCGCTCGGGCCGCGAGTTCGGGCGGCAGCCGAGCGCCGTGGTGCCGTGCAACTGGGGCATGCTGTGGCGTTCGCTGCGCTCGCGGACCGGCGACGTCCGTTACCACCGCGGGCTGCCGGTCACCTCCGTCGAGCGGGAGCCGTCGGGACGCGGCGTGATCCGTACGGCGGACGGGGCAAAGACGTACGACATCGTCGTCGGTGCGGACGGGCACCAGTCGCTCACCCGGGACCTGCTCGCACCGGGGCTGCGCCCCACGCCCGCCGGGTACGTGGTGTGGCGCGGCACGGTCCCCCTGGGCGCGCTCACCGCACATCACGAGCAGTTGGAGCTGCTGCGGAGGGCGTGGGTCACGCTGGCATTCCCTCGCGGGCACGGTGTCTTCTACCTGATCCCGGGGGCTCCCGCGGGGGCTCCGAAGAGAGCGGGGACGGGCGGTGCACGCGGGGAACGGCTCCTCGCGTACGCCATCTACGGATACCCTCCCGCGCCGGACTCCGGGGACCCGGAGGAGTCGGTGGACGCGTACGTGCGGACCCTCGCCGAGGAGCACTTCCCCGCCGAGTGGGCCGGCATCGTCGGTGACAGCGCACATGTACATATGACATGTCACCCCGTCACCGACTTCCAGGTGCCCCGGTCCGCGAACCCGCCCTTCCTGCTCGCCGGGGACGCGGCCTCCATCACCCGGCCGCATACCGCGAGCGGTGCGGTCAAGGCACTTCAGGACGCCCTCTGTCTGGAACAGGCTCTCCGCGCGTCCTCGTCGACGGACGAGGCGCTGCGGCGGTACGCGGACGAACGCACCGCCGCCGGTGCGCGACTTGTCGAGCTGGGGCGCCGGCTGGGGCGCGCGCAGGTGGAGGAGACCCCTGCGTGGCATGCGATGGGGGCGGCCGACGTGGATGTCTGGAGCCGCGCCGTGCTGGACGGTGCCACGAGTTACCTGTTCGGTGACATCAGGTAGCGGCGTACGAGCCCGATGCGAGCCGTCGGCGGATGCCGTCGAAGTGGGTGCGCATCGCCCGTACCGCCCGTGCGCCGTCCGCCGCCGCCAGTGCCTCGACGATCTCGCGGTGCTGGGCGCAGGTGACCTCCGGGTCCTGATGGCCGTCGTCGAGGTCTTCCCGTACCCGGTCCATGGCCGCCCAGAACGCGTCCAGCACCTCGCTGAGCAGGTGGTTGTCGAGCGAGGCGTAGAGGGCGAGATGGAAGGCGCGGTCGGTGGAGCGCGCGACGGTTCCCGTGCGGGCCTCCGACTCCATCCGCGCGACCAGCCCGCGCAGCACGGCGAGGTCGGCCGCGGGTATCCCGGCCGTGACCGAGCCGACGAGGCCCGCCTCCAACGCCTCCCGCACCTTCATCAGTTCGAGAAGGCCCGGCTCGCCCAGCCGGTGGCGGACCGCGGCCCGGAAGGCGAGGCCCTCGGCGAAGGGTGACAGGGAGAGCGAGCCGACGAACGTGCCGAAGCCGCGCCGGATCTCGACCACGTTGACCGCCTGGAGTGCCTTCAGTGCTTCGCGTACGGAGACCCGGCCGACGCCGAAGATCTCCATCAGCTCGGCCTCGGTGGGCAGGACGTCTCCGGGCGCGAGTCTGCGCTCCAGGATCAGTTCCTTGATCTGGCGCTCGATGTCCTGAGCCATGGTGGGGCGCGCCACAACCGTCCTCCTGAGTTGTTGTTCCGAGTAGTCGGTCCGAGTTGTCGTTGCCCCTTGACCGGCGGCCGGGGCATCTGTTTAAGGTGAGGCCAGACATAGGACATCTTACGTCTCATGTCTCGATCCGTGTAGCCGACAACCGGCCATGGATCGGTGATCCCCGAGCTGGAGCCTTCACCATGCCTCTGACCGCACCGCTGCACGGCGTAGTACCGCCGGTCTGCACCCCGCTCGACTCCCGCGGGGAGGTCGACACCGCCTCTCTCGCCCGCCTCGTGGAGCACCTGATCGGCGGGGGTGTGCACGGGCTCTTCGCGCTCGGCTCCACCAGCGAGGTCGCCTATCTCACCGACGAGCAGCGCGCCACGACCCTGGAGACCGTGGTCGATGTGGCCGACGGCCGGGTTCCGGTGCTCGCCGGTGTCATCGACACCACCACCCCTCGCGTGATCGAGCACGCCCGGTCGGCCGCCGACCTGGGCGCGGACGCCCTCGTCGCCACGGCGCCGTTCTACACGCGCACCCATGGCAAGGAGATCGCCGGGCACTTCCGCCGGCTCCGCACCACCGTCGACCTGCCGCTCTTCGCGTACGACCTGCCGGTCGCCGTGCACTCCAAGCTCTCCCCCGTCCTGGTGCGCGAGCTGGCCGAGGACGGCACGCTCGCCGGGCTGAAGGACAGCAGCGGTGACGAGGGCGGTCTGCGCCGGCTGCTCGTGGAGCTGGGTGGCCGTGACGGTCGCAAGGAGGGTCCGGCGCCGCTGTTCAGCGTGCTCACCGGCTCCGAGCTCACCGTGGACGCGGCCCTGCTGGCCGGGGCCGACGGTGTCGTGCCGGGCATCGGCAATGTGGACCCGGCCGCCTATGTGCGGCTGTACGAAGCCGCGCGGGCCGGTGACTGGACACTGGCGGCGCAGGAGCAGGAGCGGCTCGTGGAGCTGTTCGCCATGGTCGACGTGGGCCCCGAGGCGGACATGGGCCGCAGCTCGTCGGCGCTCGGCTCGTTCAAGGCCGCGCTCCAGCTGCTCGGCGTCATCGAGTGCGGCGACACCGCGTTCCCGCAGATCCAGCTGTCCGCCGAGTCGGTCGCCCTGGTCTCGCGGCGGCTGCGCGCGGCCGGTCTGCCGCCGGTCCGATGACCCCGACCGGCACCGGCACCGGCACCACCGGAACCGGGACCGCCGTCATCGGGCTCGACCTCGGGGGTACGAAGATCGCCGCCGCGCTCTTCGGCCCAGGCGGCGCGGTCCTGGCCCGGCACACCCGGCCCACCCCCGCCCGGGACGGTGCGGAGGCGGTCCTCGACGCGCTCGCCGCAGCCGCGGCCGAGGTCGACCAGGACCGGCTCGCCACGGTGCTCGGTATCGCCGCCGCCGGGGTCGTCGATCCCCGTACCGGCATGGTCACCAGCGCCACCGACTCCATCCGCGGCTGGGCGGGCACCGCGCTCGGCGCCGGGCTCGCGGACCGTACGGGACTGCCGGTGGCCTGCGACAACGACGTGCGCGCCACTGCCGGGCCGGAGCTCGCCGCCCTCACGGATGGCAGCGGTTCGCTGCTCTTCGCGGCGGTCGGCACGGGGGTGGGCGGCGCCCTCGCCGTCGACGGCCGGATGCTCCACGGGGCCTGGGGCATCGCCGGCCACCTCGGGCATCTGCCGAGCGCGGAGGCGGCCGGGCTGCCCTGCACCTGCGGCGCGACCGGGCATCTGGAGGTCATCGCATCCGGACCGGGTATCGCCGCCCACTACGGGCGTCTCACCGGTACGTCGGTGGACCGGCTCGAAACCGTCGCCGCCCGGGCCGCCCTGGGCGAGGACGCCGCCGTGCACGCCGTCACCACCGGCGCGAGCGCCATGGGGCGCGTCCTGGGCGGGCTCGCCAACGCGCTCGGCCCCGACCGGGTCGTCGTCGGCGGTGGTGTCCCCCGGATCGGCGCCCTGTACGGGGACGCGCTGGCCGGCGCCTTCGCCGCCGAACTGATGCCGCCGCTGCGCGGTCTCGTCCCCGAACCCCCGCGGTTCGGCCACGACGCGGCCGTGCTCGGCGCGGCAGGCCTGACCTCCACCCTTCCCCTCCACCACCCGGGAGCCCCTCGATGACCTCGAACAACCTGGCCGACAGCCTCCGTGGCCGGCTGATCGTCTCCTGTCAGGCGCCCCCCGGCGACCCGATGCGGGAGACCGCCACCCTCGTACGTCTCGCCCTGTCGGCCGTCGCCGGTGGCGGCGCGGCGATCCGCGCCAACGAGCCGGCGGTCGTCGCCGCGATCGTCGAGGCCGTCGACCTGCCGGTCATCGGCCTGTGGAAGGACGGCGACACCGGCGTCTACATCACGCCGACGGTCCGGCACGCCCTGGCGCTCGTCGAGGCCGGTGCCGACGTGGTCGCCGCCGATGCCACGGACCGGCCGCGTCCCGACGGTTCCTCCTTCGCGGAGCTCGTCACCGCCGTTCACGCGGCCGGCGCCCTCGTCATGGCCGATGTGTCCACGCTCGCCGAGGGCGTCGCGGCAGCCGGGCAGGGCGCGGACTTCGTCTCCACGACCCTGTCCGGCTATGTGCCGGGCACCCCGAAGCAGACCGGTCCGGATCTCGATCTGGTCACATCCCTCTCGGCCGCGATCGAGGTCCCCGTCGTCGCCGAAGGCCGTATCAACACCCCCGGGGAAGCCGCCGCTGCCTTGGCGCGCGGCGCCCACAGTGTCGTCGTCGGCACCGCGATCACCGCCCCCACCGCTCTCACCGCCCGCTTCGTGGCCGGCATAGGCCGCTGACCCGACCCCACCACGCGGGATGCGCGCTCAAGGACGAGCGGCGCGTCCCGCATCCTGGAGAGACCGTGCAGACCACTTCACCCCCCACGCTCCCCTGGTACCGCGAGGTGAGCCGCAGCCAGTGGAAATCGTTCTTCGCCGCGTGGATCGGATACGTCCTCGACGGCTTCGACTTCGTCCTGATCACGCTCGTACTCACCGAGATCAGTGACGACTTCGGCCTGAGCACGGTGCAGGCGGCCAGCCTGATCTCCGGTGCGTTCATCACGCGATGGCTCGGCGGCGCCGTACTCGGTGCCATCGGCGACCGGTACGGCCGCAAGCTCTCCATGGTGCTGAGCATCGTGCTCTACTCCCTGGGCACCTTCGCCTGCGGATTCGCCTGGGACTACCATAGCCTCTTCGTCGCCCGGCTCGCCATCGGGATGGGCATGGCCGGTGAGTACAGCGCCAGCGCCACGTACGTCATGGAGAGCTGGCCCGCCAAGGTCCGCAGCCGGGCCAGCGGTTTCCTGATCTCCGGGTTCTCCGTGGGCTCCGTGCTCGCCGCACAGGTCTACAGCTGGGTGGTGCCCTCGCTCGGCTGGCGGTGGATGTTCTATCTGGGCCTGATACCGATCGCCGTCGCGCTGTGGATGCGGCGTGCGCTGCCGGAGGCCGAGGAGTGGGCGGAGTCCGTCGCGGACAAGGGCGCAAAGCCCAACCCGTTCCGGCCGCTGTTCGTGACCCGTGGCCGGGCCACCGTCAACACGGTCCTCGCCGTGGCCGCCACGCTCTCGCTCTTCCTGATCTTCACACCGGGCGGCGAAGGCTTCGTACCGGTCCTGTCGGTCGTGGCGGGTCTGTCCCTCGCCGCGTTCGCGGTGCAGCTCGGCGGGAAGCGCAGCCGGCTGCTCTACGTCTCGATGATCGTGACGCTGTTCTTCGCGTTCCTGTACTCGTGGCCCATCCAGGCGCTGCTTCCCACCTATCTCAAGACGGAGCTGGGTTACAGCACCGACCAGGTCACCGATGTCCTGTACTTCGCGGGCTTCGGGACCATGGTGGGCTGCTGGGCGGCGGGCTTCCTGGGCGACTGGATCGGGGCGAAGAAGGCGTACGCGCTGACCCTGCTGGCCTCGCTCGCCTTCATCTATCCCGTCTTCGCCGTGCGGGACAATCTCCTGCTGCTGGGCTGTCTGCTGTTCCTGCTGCAGGCGACCGGCTTCGGTATCTCGGGGCTGCTGCCGCGGTACATCGGCGGGCACTTTCCCACCCACAGCCGCGGTGCGGCTCTCGGCTTCACGTACAACGTGGGGGCCCTGGGCGGAGCCGTCGCACCGGTTCTCGGCGCCCATCTCGCCTCCGGGATGGAGCTGGGGCAGGCACTGGCGGTGCTGACGTTCTCGGGCACGGTGATCGTGGCCCTGCTGGTCGGGTTCGATGTGCCGGCACGGCTGAACCGCCTGACGGATCCGGACGCGGAGCGGGATCACCTGGCGGTGCCGCTGGGGTCGGAGCGGCTCGAACCGGCGGCTGCGAGGCGGTGACGGGGCACCCCCGGTACGGCAGCAGGGCCCGGACCGCGCGTCGCGGTCCGGGCCCTGCTGCCGTGCGGCGGCGTTAGGTCAGCTCTGTGCGGTGTCGTCGCCCGCCTGCCCGCCGGCCTCGGCCGCGCGTGCCTTCTCGCGCATCTTGCGCACCAGCTCGGCCTTCTGGTCGGCTGCGCCCTGGCGGTCGAGGTTGCGGTGCGGACCGTTGTTCTGCCGTTCGGCGCGGGACAGCTTCTTTCGCTGGCCGCCGCCCATGCCCACGGGGTTGTTGATGTTCTTGCTGACGGTCACGGGTTCTCCCGGTAATGATGTGAAGTGATCTACGGATTCATCGGTGGGGGACGGGCGGCGACGTCGAAGGACGTCAGCAGGGGCCCATCACGCTCTCACTCGTAAATCGGCGTCTGGAAGAACATGACAAAGACGTTACCCGGTTCCGTCGGCCCCGCACACCAGCCTTTTCGCCGCCCCGGTGCCGGCCGGACCTCCGGCGAGCACACTGACGGCACGAGAGATTATCTCACTGCGCCCCGCCGTTACGGGACAGCCTTCAGGCCCTGATCCGCCGGACAGTCCTAGGGGTAGAAGTGCGTCAGGGACTCGGCCACGCATGCCGGTTTCTGTGAGCCCTCAAGTTCGAAGGTGAAGGACCGGGTCATCTGTACGCCGCCCCGCGCGACCTCCTGTACCGCCGCGACCGAGGCGTGCAGCCTGACCCGGCTGCCGACCGGGACGGGCGCGGGGTACCGGACCCGGTTGACGCCGTAGTTGAGGGCCCGGCCCACGCCGCGTACCCGGAGCAGTTCGCCGAACATCGGGATGCCCCAGCTGAGGACCATGAAGCCGTGCGCGATGGTGTGTCCGTAGGGGCCGGCAGCGGCGCGTTCGGCGTCGGTGTGAATCCACTGGTGGTCCCCGGAGACGTACGCGTACGTGTCGATGAGCTCCTGGGTGATCTCCTTCCAGTCGGAGTGCCCGAGGTCGCGCCCGCTCAGGGCGAGGATCTCCGGGATGCCGTTGACGCTCAGCGGGCTCGGTGACACGGTCCTTCTCCGTTCGGTCAGGCGGTGGCGGGGACGGTGGCCCGTGCGGCGACCGGCTCCGCCGCCTGCTCGTCGTGGTTGGGGCGCTTGAGCAGGAGCAGCATGCAGCCCAGGGTCAGTGCCACCTGGAAGACGGCGTACGCGATGACGGCGGCGATCGATCCGGTGCGGTTCAGCAGGAACTGGCCGATGATCGGGGTCGTGCCGCCCAGCAGCGTGCCGCACAGCTGGTAGCAGAGCGAGATGCCGGTGTAGCGCAGATGGGCCGGGAAGCGGCTGGCGAGCATGCCGGCGAGCGCCGCGTAGTAGAGGCAGTGCGGGATGGTGGCGACGGCGACGCCGAGCATCGCGAGTCCGTAGTTCCCGGTGCTGATCAGGATGAACATCAGCGGCATCAGGATCAGTTCGGGCACCAGCATCACGGTCACGGCCCGGGACCAGCTCTTCATGCGGGTGGCCATCACCGCGCCGAAGGGCTGCACGATGATCTGGGTGACGTTGGCGACGAGGATGATCGTCAGGAACGAGCTGCGGTCGAAGCCGAGCGAGGTCGTGGCCCAGGAGAGCGCGAACGTGGACTTGAAGTAGGTCGCGGACAGGCCGATGGTGCAGGCGCCGATCCCGAGCGCGATCAGCATCGGCTGGGTGCGCAGGACCTCGGTGAGCGGGAGCTTGACGACCTCCTTCTTCTTGATGAGGTCGGCCATGGCCGGGGACTCGGAGACCTTGAGCCGTACGAGGAGTCCGACGATGACGAGTGCGGCGGACGCGAGGAACGGCACCCGCCAGCCCCAGGAGACGAACGCCTCGTCGGGCAGCTGGCTGATGGCCAGGAAGCTCAGGGTGGAGAGGGTGTTGCCGACGGGCGAGCCCTGCTGGGCGAACGCCCCGTACAGCACGGACTTGCCCTTCGGCGCGTGCTCGGAGGCGATGAGGACCGAGCCGCCCCATTCGCCGCCGAGGCCGATTCCCTGGATCATGCGGATGGCTACCAGCAGGATCGGCGCGGCGATGCCGATGGAGGCGTAGCCGGGCAGCAGGCCGATCGCGGTGGTGGAGATGCCCATCATCAGGAGCGTGATGACGAGGGTCTTCTTGCGGCCGAGGCGGTCGCCGTAGTGGCCGAAGATGATGCCGCCGATGGGGCGGGCGAGGAAGCCGACCCAGAAGGTCGCGAAGGCCACCAACGTACCTATGGGGCCTTCGAGTTCGGGGAAGAAGACCTTGTCGAAGACGAGGGCGGCCGCGGTCCCGTAGATGTAGAAGTCGAACCATTCGATGGTCGAGCCGATGAAGGCTCCGAATCCTGCGCGCTTGGCGGCCCTTGTGCGCTCTTGCGCGGTGGACGCACTCATGGTGGCTCCCGATGAACGTCGTTGAGCGAGCGGATGGCGGCATGGCGAAGCGGCGTCGCCCGAGACGCGCGCCCCGCCGGGGAATGCCGGGGAGGGGTTGGAGAGGGGTTGGGAGTGTGGGGCCGGAGGGGGTGAAGTGGGGTCAGGGGGCGATGCGTTCAAAGACCGCGGCGAGGCCCTGTCCGCCGCCGATGCACATGGTCTCCAGCCCGTAGCGGGCCTCGCGGCGGTGCATCTCGCGGGTCAGCGTGGCGAGGATGCGGGCGCCGGTGGCGCCCACCGGGTGACCGAGGGAGACGCCTGAGCCGTTGACGTTGATCCGCTCCTCGTGGTCCTTCTCGCCGAGGCCCAACTCACGTGTGCAAGCGAGCACTTGTGCGGCGAATGCCTCGTTGAGCTCGATCAGGTCCAGGTCGGCGAGGGTGAGCCCGGCGCGGCCGAGCGCGGCGTGGGTGGCCGGGACGGGGCCGATGCCCATCGTCGCGGCGGGGACTCCCGCGCGGGCGAAGGAGACGAGGCGTACGAGCGGGGTGAGGCCGAGCCGCTCGGCGGTGGCTGCGCTGGTCACCAGGCAGGCGGCCGCGGCGTCGTTCTGGCCGCTGGCGTTGCCCGCGGTGACGGTGGCCTCCGGGTCGGACTTCCCCATGATGGGGCGCAGCGCGGCGAGTTGCTCGGCCGTGGTGTCCGGGCGCGGGTGCTCGTCGGCGGTGACGACCGTCTCGCCCTTGCGGTTGCGTACGGTGACGGGGACGGTCTCCGCGTCGTACCGGCCCTCGGCCACGGCGCGTGCGGCCCGCTGTTGCGAGCGCAGGGCCAGCGCGTCCTGGTCGGCGCGGCTGATCGCGTACGCGCGGCGGAGGTTCTCCGCGGTCTCGATCATGCCGCCGGGGACGGGGTGGTTGACGCCGCCCGCGGTGACCCGGCCGCGTGCGAGGGAGTCGTGGAGCTGGAGGCCGGGGCCCTTGATGCCCCAGCGTCCGTCGTGCGTGTAGTAGGGGGCCGCGCTCATCACGTCGACGCCGCCCGCGATCACGATGTCGCTGAAGCCGGCCCGGATCTGCATCGCCGCGTCGAGGACGGCCTGGAGTCCTGAGCCGCAGCGCCGGTCGATCTGTGCGCCGGTGACGGAGACGGGCAGTCCGGCGTCCATGGCCGCGACCCGGCCGATGGCGGGCGCGTCGGACGAGGGGTAGGCGTGCCCGAGGATCACTTCGTCGACCCGGGCGGGGTCGACGCCGGTGCGGGCGACGACCTCGGCGATGACGCGCGCGGCGAGCGAGGCCGGCGTCTGCTGTGCGAACGCTCCGCCGAAGCGGCCGATGGGGGTGCGCAGGGGTTCGCAGATGACGACATCGAGCTGGTCGGGCACGGCGGGACCTTCCGAAGGGGGCCGGTGGGGGCGGGGGCTGGAGGTGTGGAGGTGTGGGCCGACCCTCGCATCAGGTGACTGATTCGGTCCAATATTGAATTCCCCCTGATTCAAGACGTGGCGCGTCTCAATGGGGCGAGCCGGTGTCGAGCCGCGCCGGGGCGGGGGTCGGCAGTGCCTCCTCGGCGACGGCGAGCACCGCGCGGAGCGCGGCGGACGGGTTGTCGTGGCGCCATGCCAGGGCCGCCTGGCGTCGGATGGGCGGTCCGGCGAGGGGCCGGTAGACCAGCCCGTGCTGCTGGATGTGCTGGACGGACGTGACCGTGAGGGTGACACCGACCCCGGCGGCGACGAGTGCCAGGATCGTGTACGAGTCGGGGGCCTCCTGCACCACACGCGGGTTGAACCCGGCGGCCTCGCACGCCTCGACCATGGCGTCCCGCACGGTGGATCCGGTGTTGGCGGGGAACGAGACGAAGGGTTCTTCGGCGAGCACCGCCAGCGGTACGCGGTCCAGCTGGGCGAGCCGGTGGTCCGAGGGCAGGGCGCAGATCAGCTCCTCCTCGTCGATCACCCGGTGGGTCACTCCGGGCTGGGTCACCGGCAGCCGGACGAAGCCGAGGTCGAGCGAGCCGTCCGCGACCCGGGACAGGGCGACGTTGGCGTACGTCTGGCCCGTCATGACGAGCTCCAGGCCGGGGTGGGCGGCGCGCACGGCCCGGGTCAGCTGCGGCAGGGTCTCGTGGCTGGAGGCTCCGGCGAATCCGATGGTGACCCTGCCGTACTCACCGCGTCCGGCTGCCTTGGCCGCCCGTACCGCCGTATCGAGGTCGTCGAGCACGGTGCGTACCGGTTCGAGGAAGGACTCCCCCGCACTGGTCAGGCGGACCGAGCGGGTGTTGCGTTCGAAGAGCTGCACGCCGAGCTGCTTCTCCAGCTGGCGGATCTGCTGGCTCAGCGGGGGCTGGGCCATCTGCAGCCGCTTGGCGGCCCTGCCGAAGTGCAGCTCCTCCGCCACGGCGACGAACGCGGTCAGGTGTCGCAGTTCCATGTCACACCTCACTGCCGCTCGGCCGGCATTCATTAATCAGCGGTCTTGATGCGACCTTAATTTGGTATTGGACAGCAATCAATGGCCGCTGACACGGTGGTGCCACCCGCATGCGCACGCCGAGGAGCACCGTGGACAGGACAGCCAGGCCGGACAGGACCGACAAGGTCATGACGATGAAGGCGGCGATCGCCGCCTTCGTCCATGACGGGGACACCGTCTGCCTCGAAGGCTTCACCCATCTCATCCCGACCGCCGCGGGACACGAGATCATCCGCCAGGGCCGCAAGGACCTCACCGTCGTCCGGATGACCGCCGACATCGTGGTGGACCAGATGCTCGCGGCGGGCTGTGTCTCCCGGCTCGTCTCCTCCTTCGTCGGCAACTCGTCCGCCGGATCGCTCGGCAATCTGCGGCGCCGGATCGAGAGCGCCGATCCTGAGCCGCTCGCCTACGAGGAGTACAGCCACTACGGGATGATCTGCCGCTATCTCGCGGGCTCCCAGCGGCTGCCGTTCTATCCGCTGCGCTCGTACGGCGGCAGCGATCTGCCGACCGTCAACAGCGACCTGCGCAAGGTCACTTCGCCCTATCCGGGACCGGACGGCGAACCGGAGCAGATCTATGTCGTGCCGCCGGTCAACCCCGATGTGACGATCATCCACGCGCAGCGCGCCGACCGGATGGGCAACACCCAGATGTGGGGCCTGACCGGTATCCAGGCGGAGGCGGTGTACGCGGCGAGGAAGGCGGTCGTCGTGGTCGAGGAGCTGGTGGACGACGAGGTGATCCGCTCGGACCCGAACCGTACGCTCGTCCCCGCCCACGCGGTCCACGCCGTCGTCGTCTGCCCGCGCGGCGCGCATCCCTCCTTCGCGCAGGGGTACTACGACCGCGACAACGCCTTCTACCGGGCCTGGTCGCAGATCAGCCAGGACCCGGACCGCATCCAGGCGTGGCTGGACGAGTGGGTGCGCGGGACGGCCGACCACGCCGAGTACGTGGCGAAGCTGGGCGAGGAGTTCTGGGCGGGGCTGGCCGTCGGCGAGGCGCTGAGCGAGCCGGTGAACTACGGACGCCGACTGTGAAGACCGCGAGTACGGGATACGAGAAGGAGCCGGTCATGACCATCACCGCACAGGACACCCCCGTCACCTCGTCGGAGCTGCTGTCCGTCGTGGCGTCCCGCGAACTCGTCGCGCGCCGCACGGTGTTCGCGGGCATCGGGCTGCCGACGCTCGCCACCGAGCTGGCGCATCTGACGGTCGCGCCGGAGATCGAGGTGGTGTACGAGTCGGGGGTCTGCGGCGCGCACCCCTCCCACCTGCCGGAGACCATCGCCGACGCCGTCCTGATCACGGGGGCCGAGGCGGTCATCTCGATGCCGACGCTGTTCGGCTGCGTGCTCCAGGGCGGGCACATCGACGTCGGCTTCCTCGGGGCCGCCCAGATCGACCGCTGGGGCAATCTCAACACCTCCGTGATCGGTGACTGGGAGAGCCCGGCGGTGCGGCTGCCGGGGTCCGGTGGCGGTGTCGAGGTGATGGCCAACGCGCGCGAGGTCTTCGTGGTGATGCGCCGGCACACTCCGCGTTCCTTCACCGATCCGCTGGACTTCTGCACGACCCCGGGCCCCGACCGTGCGCTCGCCGAGGGCATCCGTCCGCTCGGTGTCGGCGTCACCCGGGTCATCACCGAACTGGGCATCCTGGCCCGCGAGGGCATCGGCCACGAGCTGCGGCTGGTGGCCGTCCAGCCGGGCGTCACGGTCGAGCAGGTGCGGGCCGCGACCGGCTGGGACCTCCAGGTCGCCGATACGGTCACCACCGTCGAACCCCCGACCGCGGCCGAGCTGCGCCTGTTGCGCGAGGATGTCGACCCCGAACGCGTCTATCTCCGCTGAGCCGGGAACCGAACCTACCGAGAGGACCGCAACCGCCATGCGTATCAGGATCGTCGGCGCAGGAGCCATGGGCCGCGGCATCGCCCAGTGGGCGGCGACCGCAGGACACACCGTCGAGCTGTGCGACGTACGCGCCGAGGCGGTGAAGGACGCCGTGGAGTTCGTGAAGGGGATGCTGGAGCGCGCCGTGCGGAAGGGCCGCCTGTCCGCCGAGGAGTGCGCGGCCACCGTCGGCCGGCTGGTCCCGCTCGACGACCCGTGGGCGGCGGGCCCCGATGTGGACCTCGTCATCGAGGCCGTACGGGAGGATCCGGCGACCAAGGCCGAGGTCTTCGGCAGGCTGGAGCGGGCGCTGCCCGCCTCGGCCGTCTTCGCGACGAACACCTCGTCCCTGTCGGTCACCGCGATCGCGGCCACGCTCCAGGACCCGACGCGCCTGGCGGGACTGCACTTCTTCAACCCGGTGCCGCTGATGAAGATCGTCGAGGTGGTGCCGGGCGCGGCCACCCGCCCGGAGATCCCGCCGGCCCTCACCGCCCTGGTGGAGAGCTGCGGGCACCGCGCGGTCACGGTCGCCGACACCCCGGGCTTCCTGGTCAACCACGCCGGGCGCGGACTGGTGACCGAGGCGCTCGCGCTGCTGGAGGAGTCGGTCTGCGACCCGGCGGGCATCGACCGGATCGCCCGCGAGGTGCTGGGGCTGCGGATGGGCCCGTTCGAGTTGATGGACCTCACCGGCCTCGATGTGACGGCGGCGGTGATCGACTCGATCTGGCAGGGCTTCCGTTACGAGGACCGCCTGCGGCCCTCCTATCTGACCCCGAACCGGGTCGCAGCGGGGCTGCACGGGCGCAAGACAGGACAGGGCTGGTTCGCGTACGGCCCCGAGGCGCCCGCCCCGGCCCCGGAGGCGCCGGTCACCGGTGACGCTGAGCGTCCGGTGTACGTCGTGGGTGAGGCGTCGGACCCGGAGGCCGCCCGGCTGCGCGCCGAGCTGGCGGCGGCGGGCGCCACCGTCGCCGCCGGGCCTGTGCCCGGCGCGGACTGCGTCGTCCTCGTCCCGGTCTGGGGTACCACGGTGGCCGAGGCCGTCGCCGCGCACGGGCTGCCGGCCGGCCGCACGTTCGGCGTGGACCCGCTGCCCGCCGCGGGTCGGCGCCGGGTGCTCGCCGTGACGCCCGCGTCGGACCCGGCCGCCGCCCGGGACGCCCGTGCGGTGCTCGCGCGGGCGGCGGACGGGGAGGAGCCCTGGGCCGTGTCGGTGGTCCGGGACACGGCGGGTTCGGTCGCGCAGCGGCTGCTGGCCTCCATCGTCTCGGTCGCCGCGTCGATCGCGGAGCGTTCCCTCGCCACGCCCGCCGATATCGATCTGGCCGTCACGACCGGGCTCGGCTACCCGGTGGGGCCGCTGGCCTGGGGCGAGCGGGTCGGCGCCGGGCGGATGCTGGAGCTGCACCGGTCCCTGCACGCCTCGACGGGCGACCCGCGCCACCGCCCGACCCGCTGGGTCACCGAACGCGCGCGGCTCGGGCTCGCCCTGACCGACCCGGGCACCTCCCCCGCCGACTGCGCGGGGTGAGGCCGGCTGTCCGCCGCCGCGACCGATTCGTACAAGACCGGCGGCGGGCATCCCCTCTACCTTTTGATCATGACTCCACGACTCGACGCGATCAGCATCACCACCGCGGACCTGGGCGCATCGCTCGCCTTCTACCGCCGGCTCGGGCTCGACATCCCGGCAGGCGCCGAATCCGCACCCCATGTCGAAGTGGCCCTGCCGGGCGGGCAGCGGCTGCTGTGGGACACCGAGGACGTCGTCCGCTCCTTCGATCCCGACTGGGCGGGAACGAAGGGCGGCGAGCGCCTCGGGCTCGCCTTCCTCTGTGACAGCCCGGCGGAGGTGGACGCGGTGTACGGCGAGCTGACGGGCGCCGGATACGAGGGCCACCTCGAGCCGTGGGACGCGGTGTGGGGGCAGCGTTACGCGGTGGTGCTCGACCCGGACGGCAGCGCGGTCTCTCTCTTCGCCAACGCCTAGCACCTCAGATAGTCGCTGAGCGTCATGCCCGCCAGGTCCCGCATCTCGCGGGCCAGGTGGGCCTGGTCGGTGCAGCCCGCGGCGTACGCGGCATCGGCGTACGGCATTCCGGACCGTACGAGACCGAGCGCGCGCTGCAGTCTGAGGACCCGGGCCAGTGTCTTGGGCCCGTAGCCGAACGCCGCCAGGGAGCGCCGGTGCAACTGGCGGGCGCCCAGGCCCGCCGCCCCGGCCGTTTCGGCGACCGACCGGCCCTGTCTCAGGTGTGCGGCGACGGAGACCATGAGGGGGTCAGGCCGTTCGGCCTCGGCCGCTCTGCGCAGGGCGAGGTCCTCCAGTGCCGTGACGGGATCGGCCGCCTCACCGATCCGCTCGGTGAGCCCGCGGACGTGGGCGGCGGGCCAGAGACCGTCGAGGGCGACCCGGCGGTCCCGCAGTTCGTGCGCCGGTACGCCGAAGAAGGCCGGAGCCGTGCCGGGAGCGAAACGAATCCCCGCGCACGGCCCTTCGTCCTCGTCGGAGACCAGGAACGCGTGGGTGTCGGGGCCCGCTACCCGGAGCCCGCCACCGGACCAGAGCAGGTCCATGCACCCGTCGGGGAGGACCGGCCGGGCGGGGCCGCCACGGCGGTCGACCGTCCAGAGAACCGCGCCTTCGATGCGCGACGCCCACTCCTCGTACATCCGGGACCACTCCCTACGGGCCTGTCCTCGTCTCCTTGTCGCGGCTGCCGTGCAGCCGGGACTTCACGTCGTCCGGCGGCAGGAACCGCGACCAGCGCTCCGGGAACTCGGACGGCATGTACACGTCCTCCTCGTCCTCGTCCTCCTCGTACGCGCTCACGGCGGAGCGCGCGCGGGCCACGAACTCGGCGGCCTGCGCCGCCCGGAGCCGCTCGTTGGCCGCGCGGGCGGCGGCGGTCGCGAGCGAGGGCCACACCCGGTCGATGGCCGCGTTGACCGCGGCACCGACCAGTACCGCGAACGCGGAGATACCGATCCATAGCAGGACAGCGATGGGGGCGGCCAACGAGCCGTAGATCGTGGGGCCTTCGACCGTGCTGGTGAGGTAGATCCGGAGCAGGAAGCTGCCGACCACCCACATCCCGAGCGCCACCAGCGCACCCGGCACGTCCTCGATCCACGGCGAACGGACCGGCACCGACACGTGGTAGAGCGTCGTGAGGAACGCGATGGTGAGCAGGATGACCAGCGGCCAGTACAGGACGGCTATGACTTCCGTGCCCCAGGGCACGAACTCCACGACCCGGTCGGGCCCGACCACGAGCAGCGGCAGCACCACCGCGCCGAGCAGCAGCGCGATGACGTACAGCAGGAAGGCGAGCAGCCGGGTCTTGACGATGCCCCGCTCCCCGTCGAGTCCGTACATGACGGTGATCGTGTCGATGAAGACGTTCACCGCGCGGGAGCCGGACCATAGGGCGATCGCGAAGCCGATGGAGATCACATCGGGACGGGCGCCCGTCGTCACGTCGTCCAGCAGCGGTTTGGCGAAGTCGTTGACGCCCCGCTCGGACAGAACCGTCTGCGCCGCGTTGAGGATGTTCCGCTCGATGGAGGCGACCGTGGTGGTGGTCGTCCACTCGTCGACGTATCCGAGCAGCCCGATCAGGCCGAGCAGCAGCGGCGGCAGCGACAACAGGGTGAAGAACGCCGCCTCGGCCGCGAGGCCGAGGATGCGGTACTCGATGCACGAGTTGACGGTGTCCTTGAGCAACCGCCATGCCATCTGCCGCATGGATACGTCGCGGTAGAGGACGCGAGCCCGGTGGAGCCGACCCGACGGCCGCTCGGGTGTTTCATTTGCTGCCTGCACCTCCTTACCGTAGCGGCATGGCAGCCACCACCCACACAGTGACCAACCAGGTTCCACCGCTGGTCGGCTATGACGTCTTCCACGCGGATCTCGCCCTCGGCGAGGCCGTGGAGCGGCATGTCTCACCCGATCTCCTCGCGCAGGTACGGGAGGAGCTCGGCACACTCGGCCGGTCCGCCGGTTCCGCGCACGCCCAGGAATGGGGTGCTCAGGCCAACGAGAACCCGCCGAAACTGCGTACGCACGACCGGTACGGACATCGCATCGACGAGGTGGAGTTCCATCCGTCCTGGCACCGGCTGCTGGGCCACGCCGTGGCGGCGGGTCTGACCGACGCCTGGGGCAGGCCGGGCGGTCATGTCCGGCGCGCGGCCGGGTTCCTGGTGTGGACGCAGAGCGAGGCGGGCCACGGCTGCCCGCTGTCGATGACGCACGCGGCGGTGCCGGCCCTGCGGACCGATCCGGCGCTGGCCGCCGAGTGGGAGCCGCTGCTGACGTCGAACGTGTACGAGGAGGGGCTTCGGACACCGTCGCGGAAGGCCGGTGTGCTCTTCGGGATGGGCATGACCGAGAAGCAGGGCGGCACCGATGTGCGGTCCAACACGACACGGGCCGAACCGCTGGCCGCGGACGGGGAGTATCTGCTCACCGGCCACAAGTGGTTCTGTTCGGCGCCGATGTCCGACGGCTTCCTGGTGCTCGCGCAGGCCCCCGGGGGCCTGACCTGCTTCCTCCTGCCGCGGGTGCTGCCGGACGGAACGCGGAACGTGTTCGCCATCCAGCGCCTCAAGGACAAACTGGGCAACAGGTCCAACGCGTCCAGCGAGGTCGAGTTCGACGGCACATGGGCACGCCGGGTCGGCGAGGAGGGGCGCGGGGTGCGCACCATCATCGAGATGGTGGCGGCCACCCGGCTCGACTGCGTGGTCGGTTCGGCCGCGCTGATGCGGCAGGCGGTGGCGCAGGCGATCCATCACACGGCGTACCGCAGCGCGTTCGGCGGTCTGCTGATCGAGAAGCCGCTGATGCGCAACGTACTGGCCGATCTGGCACTGGAGTCGGAGGCGGCGACGACGCTCGCGATGCGCTTGGCCGCCGCGTACGACGCGGACACCCCGCAGGAGCGGGCGTTCCTGCGGATCGCCGTGCCCACCGCCAAGTACTGGGTGACGAAGCGGTGCACGGCCGTGGTGGGCGAGGCCCTGGAATGTCTCGGGGGCAATGGATACGTGGAGGAGTCCGGTATGCCGCGCCTGCTGCGCGAGGCGCCGCTGAACTCGATCTGGGAGGGCTCGGGGAACGTACAGGCACTGGACGTGCTGCGGGCGTTGCAGCGCGAACCGCAGGCCCTCGACGCGTTCCTTCAGGAGATCGGGACGACTCGGGGCGCCGATCACCGGCTCGACGGGGCGATCAAGGATCTGCTCACCGAACTGGCGGACCTGGAAGCGGTGGAGGCGCGGGCCCGTCGGCTCGTGGAGCGGATGGCGCTGGTGCTCCAGGGTTCGCTGCTGATCCGCTGGGCGCCGCCGGAGGTCGCCGACGCGTTCTGCGCCTCACGGCTGGGCGGGGACTGGGGCTCGGCGTTCGGGACGCTGCCGCACAGTCTCGGCGTGGCATCGGTGGTGGAGCGCGCACGGGCCTACGACCGGTAGGAGCCGGGCCGATCAGGGAAAAGCGACGGAGGGTGGTGCTGCGCCGACACGGCACCACCCTCCATGCTTGTGCAACACCTGGCCACGGGGCACAGGCCCCGTGGTGCGGTGTTCCGTCACTCTCGTCCGGACCTGTACCCGCTGACCAGAGTTGCAAGGGGTTGCAAGCATTGATGGAGTTCACGCACGCGGCGCCGGACAACGGCAGGATAGGGACCGTCCGGCCACGGCCGGCCGTTCCGCGGGTCCGCACCCCGCAGCGGAACGAACGGGGAAGAACGATGAGGGGGAACGTGTGATGCGGACCAGCCACGCCGGGCAGCCGCGTGGGGTCGTCCCGTCGGCCGACGGGGCCTCGCGACTGCTCCACGAGGCGCGCGAGGCCAGGCAGGCGGGCGAGCGCGCGCGGGTCGCGCCGCGTGCGGAGATCGACGCCTCGTGGGACCGGGTGGTGCGCAGCGGCATCGACCCGGACCAGTCGACGGAGAGCGAACTGCTCGGGTCGAACGAGATCGAGCACCGGCGGAACGCCTCCACGCTCGGCGAGGTGATGCCGTTGCTCCGCAACGGTCTCGCCTCGATCGCCGACGCCTCGCAGCAGATCATGGTGGTCACCGATGTGGACGGCCGGGTGCTGTGGCGCCAGGGGCATTCCGCGGTGCTGCGCCAGGCCGACGGCATCTGTCTGGAGGAGGGTGCCGCGTGGTCGGAGACGATCACGGGCACCAACGCGATCGGCACGGCACTCGCCACGCGCAAGCCGATCCAGGTCCATTCCGCCGAGCACTTCGTCCGCTCGCTGCACACCTGGACCTGCGCCGCCGCTCCCGTACGCGATCCGCGGGACGGCCGGCTCGTCGGCATTCTGGACATCAGCGGACCGGCCCGCACCTTCCATCCGGCCACACTGGCGCTGGTCGACTCCGTCGCCAAGCTGGCGGAGAGCGAGATACGGATGCGGCATCTGGCGGCGATCGAGCGGCTGCGGTCGGTGGCCGCGCCGATTCTCTGCCGGCTGAGCGGCCGGGTGCTGGCGGTCGACAGCCACGGCTGGCTGGCCGCGGTCACGGGCATGCCGCCGGTGGACCGGCTGCCCCTGCCGAAGTCCCTGCGGGCGGGCCGGGTGTGGCTGCCGTCCCTGGGCATGTGCCAGGTGGAGCCGCTGCCCGGCGGCTGGCTTGTGCAGGTGGCCGACACGAGCCCGGAGGGTCCGCCGCGCCGGGTGGTGCTGGATCTGAGCAGGGCCAGGGCGCTGACGGTCGATGTGATCACGCCGGTGGGGGCGTGGGCCCAGCGGCTCTCGCCGCGCCACGCGGAGCTGCTGTACGCACTGGCGCTGCGTCCCGAGGGGCGTACGGCGGCGGAGCTGGCGCAGGACATCTTCGGGGACGCGACGAGGACGGTGACGGTCCGGGCCGAGATCTCCCGGCTGCGGCGCCATCTCGCGGAGGTGCTCGCCCACCGCCCGTACCGCTTCGGCGAGGGCGTGGAGGTGGAGGTCATCCACCCCCGGGACCCGGCCGATCTGCTGCCGCACTCGAAGGCGCCGGTGGTGGTCGGGGCGCGGGGGGCCGCGAGCACTCCCTGAGCAGGACCAGGACCCGGACCCGCCTTGGCCGAAATCGAACGGCGTGATTCCCTGGCCGTATGAGCAACCCATCGCGCCCCGACACTGCCACCACCGCGGTGACCATCTGGTCCCTGGAGCAGTCCTCGCCCGCCGACCTGCGCCCCTCGGCCGATCCCGAGGGCGATGTGCGGGTCGTGCGCTCCGAGAGGCCGCTGCCGGAGTTCAGCCGCTTCCTCTACACGGCGGTCGGCGGCGACATCCAGTGGACCGACCGGCTCGGGATGTCGTACGCGCAGTGGCAGGAGGCCCTGAACCGGCCGGGGGCCGAGACGTGGGTGGCGTACGAGAACGGCACCCCGGCCGGATACGTGGAGCTCGACCCGCAGGACGACGGCGTCGTGGAGATCATGTACTTCGGCCTGATCCCGGCCTTCCGGGGACGGCGGATCGGCGGGCACCTCCTCTCGGTCGGCGTGGCACGTGCCTGGGACCTGGCCGAGCGCTGGCCCGAGCGGACGCCGACGAAGCGGGTATGGCTCCACACCTGCTCCAAGGACGGTCCGCACGCCATGGACAACTACCTGCGGCGGGGTTTCCGGCTCTTCGACACCCGGACCGAGCAGGAGGCGGACGTGGAAACGCCCGGACCCTGGCCCGGTGCCCACGTCATCTGAGTCGACTTGTCGACCCCGCGGGAGTGACGGGCGACACAATGTCTCACCCTTCGGGACTATGTCGTCCACATTGTGGATCGTGGTGGACTGCTCGGAACTGCGCGTGACACGCTTCCGTCATGTCTGGAACTGGAATTGCCTTGGTGAGTCGGCGGCACGTCGACCTCGGCCGCATGTCCAGCGCCATCTGTCCGGCGAGCTGAGACACCCAGCACCGCCGCGATCCCCTTACCTCTGCTGACTCAGCGCACCGCCGCGCCTCCGCGCGAGTGTGCAGTTCAGAGCCGCCCTCCCGCAGTCCCGAAGGACGTATTGTCATGGCCGCCACCCCGGAACAGCCTGCGACCACCGCGCCCCGCCGCAAGGCCGGACGCCACCGTGGCGAGGGCCAATGGGCCATGGGGCACTTCACCCCGCTCAACGGGAACGAGCAGTTCAAGAAGGACGACGACAGTCTCAACGTGCGGACACGTATTGAGACGATCTACTCCAAGCGCGGCTTCGACTCGATCGACCCCAACGACCTTCGTGGCCGCATGCGCTGGTGGGGTCTGTACACCCAGCGCAAGCCCGGCATCGACGGCGGCAAGACCGCGATCCTGGAGCCGGAGGAGCTGGACGACCGCTTCTTCATGCTCCGGGTCCGCATCGACGGCGGCCGGCTGACCGCCGCGCAGCTGCGGGTCATCGGCGAGATCTCGCAGGAGTACGCGCGGGGCACCGCCGACATCACCGACCGGCAGAACGTCCAGCTGCACTGGATCCGCATCGAGGACGTTCCGGCGATCTGGGAGAAGCTGGAGGCCGTCGGGCTCTCCACCACCGAGGCGTGCGGCGACTGCCCCCGCGTGATCATCGGTTCGCCGGTGGCGGGTATCGCGGCGGACGAGATCATCGACGGCACACCGGCGGTCGACGAGATCCACGACCGCTACATCGGCAGCCCCGAGTTCTCGAACCTGCCCCGCAAGTTCAAGACCGCGATCTCCGGCTCGCCCGTGCAGGACGTGGTCCACGAGATCAACGACATTGCGTTCGTCGGTGTCGACCACCCCGAGCACGGCCCCGGCTTCGACGTCTGGGTCGGCGGCGGGCTCTCCACCAACCCGAGGCTCGCGGAGCGGCTCGGCACCTGGGTGCCGCTCGACGAGGTCCCGGACGTCTGGGCCGGCGTCGTCGGCATCTTCCGCGACTACGGCTACCGGCGGCTGCGGACCCGCGCCCGTCTGAAGTTCCTGATGGCCGACTGGGGTCCCGCGAAGTTCCGCCAGGTGCTGGAGGACGAGTACCTCAAGCGCCCGCTGCTCGACGGGCCTCCCCCCGCCCAGCCCTCCTCACGCTGGCGCGACCACATCGGCATCCACCAGCAGCGCGACGGCCGGTTCTACGTCGGCTTCGCCCCGCGGGTCGGCCGTGTGGACGGCTCGACGCTGGCCAAGATCGCCGACCTCGCGGCGGCGCACGGCTCGGACCGGCTCCGTACCACCGTCGAGCAGAAGATGATCATCCTCGATGTGGAGCAGGACCAGGTCGACTCGCTGGTCGCCGGTCTGGAGGCGCTGGACTTCCAGGTGAAGCCCTCGCCGTTCCGGCGGGGCACGATGGCCTGCACCGGCATCGAGTTCTGCAAGCTGGCGATCGTCGAGACGAAGGCGCGCGGCGCCTCGCTCATCGACGAACTGGAGCGCCGCATGCCGGAGTTCGAGGAGCCGCTGACGATCAACATCAACGGCTGCCCGAACGCCTGCGCCCGTATCCAGACGGCCGACATCGGCCTCAAGGGCCAGCTCATGCTCGACGAGGACGGCAACCAGGTCGAGGGCTACCAGGTGCACCTCGGCGGCGCCCTGGGCCTGGAGGCCGGCTTCGGCCGCAAGGTCCGTGGCCTCAAGGTCACTTCGGCCGAACTGCCCGACTACGTCGAGCGCGTACTCGGCCGCTTCCAGGAGGAGCGCGAGGACGACGAGCGCTTCGCGACCTGGGCCGCCCGGGCCAGTGCGGAGTCGCTGTCATGAGCGAACGAGCCGCGCCGTTCTACTGCCCGTACTGCGGCGACGAGGACCTGCGCCCGCACGAGACCGGGCACGGCGCCTGGGAATGTGCTTCCTGCAACCGCGCGTTCCAGCTGAAGTTCCTGGGGCTGCTGTCCCAGGGGCTGAAGCGCAACGACGTTGAAGGGGACGGGATATGACGGACACTCTGCAAACCGCCGAGCTCACCGACGAGGCTCTGAGGGAACTGGCCGAGAACGCGGGCCGGGAGCTGGAGAACGCCTCCGCGCTCGACATCCTGAAGTGGGCGACCGACACCTTCGGGACGCGATTCTGCGTGACGTCCTCGATGGAGGACGCGGTGGTCGCCCATCTCGCCTCGCGCGTCGCCCCCGGTGTGGACGTCGTGTTCCTCGACACCGGCTACCACTTCGAGGAGACCATCGGGACCCGGGACGCGGTGGACGCGGTGATGGACGTGAACGTCATCACCCTCACCCCCCGGCAGACCGTGGCCGAGCAGGACGCCGAGTACGGGCCGAAGTTGCACGACCGCGACCCCGACCTGTGCTGCGCACTGCGGAAGGTCAAGCCCCTTGAGGACGGCCTGACTTCGTACACCGCCTGGGCCACCGGCCTGCGGCGGGACGAATCACCGACCCGGGCGAACACGCCGGTGGTGGGCTGGGACGAGAAGCGGCGCAAGGTCAAGATCTCGCCGATCGCCTCGTGGACGCAGGACGACGTGGATGCCTATGTTGCCGAACACGGCGTCCTGACCAACCCGCTCCTGATGGACGGATACGCCTCCGTGGGCTGCGCGCCCTGCACCCGGCGGGTGCTGGAGGGCGAGGACGCACGCGCCGGCCGCTGGGCCGGCCGGGGCAAGACCGAGTGCGGACTGCACGGCTGATGACAACGGATCAGGAGACTTCGATGAGCGTGACGGAGACGGGGGCCACCGTCTGGCTGACCGGTCTGCCGAGCGCGGGCAAGACGACCATCGCGTACGAGCTGGCGGGCCGCCTGCGCGGTGACGGGCACAAGGTGGAGGTGCTCGACGGCGACGAGATCCGCGAGTTCCTCTCCGCGGGGCTCGGCTTCTCCCGCGAGGACCGCCACACCAACGTGCAGCGGATCGGCTTCGTCGCCGAACTGCTCGCGGCCAACGGTGTGAAGGTGCTGGTCCCGGTCATCGCGCCGTACGCGGACAGCCGCGACGCGGTCCGCAAGCGCCACCGCACCGAGGGCACCGCCTATCTGGAGGTGCACGTCGCGACCCCCGTCGAGGTGTGCTCCGAGCGTGACGTGAAGGGGCTTTACGCCAAGCAGGCAGCGGGCGAGATCAGTGGCCTGACCGGGGTCGACGACCCCTACGAGGCACCCGAGACGCCCGATCTGCGGATCGAGTCGCACCAGCAGACCGTGCAGGAGTCCGCAGCCGCGCTTCGCGCGCTGCTCACCGAGAGGGGCCTGGCGTGACGACCGTCGCCACCGTGCCGGAAGGCACCGTCCATCCTTACGCGCTCAGCCACCTGGACTCCCTGGAGTCCGAGGCGGTGCACATCTTCCGCGAGGTGGCGGGGGAGTTCGAGCGGCCGGTGATCCTGTTCTCCGGCGGCAAGGACTCGATCCTGATGCTGCACCTGGCGCTCAAGGCGTTCGCGCCCGCGCCGGTGCCGTTCACGCTGCTGCACGTCGACACGGGGCACAACTTCCCCGAGGTCCTGGAGTACCGGGACCGCACGGTCGAGAAGTACGGGCTGCGGCTGCACGTCGCCTCCGTACAGGAGTACATCGACGCCGGGAAGCTCCGCGAGCGCCCCGACGGCACCCGCAACCCGCTGCAGACGGTTCCGCTGACCGAGGCCATCCAGCAGCACCGTTTCGACGCGGTGTTCGGCGGCGGACGCCGCGACGAGGAGAAGGCGCGCGCCAAGGAGCGGGTCTTCTCGCTGCGCGACGAGTTCTCCCAGTGGGACCCGCGCCGTCAGCGCCCCGAGCTGTGGCAGCTCTACAACGGCCGCCACGCGGCCGGTGAGCACGTCCGGGTCTTCCCGATCTCGAACTGGACGGAGCTCGACGTCTGGCAGTACATCGAGCGCGAGGGCATCGAGCTCCCCGAGATCTACTTCGCCCATGAGCGCGAGGTCTTCAACCGCTCCGGGATGTGGCTGACCGCGGGCGAGTGGGGCGGTCCCAAGGACCACGAGAGCGTCGAGACCCGGCTGGTGCGCTACCGCACCGTCGGCGACATGTCCTGCACCGGCGCCGTCGACTCCGACGCCACCACGCTGGACGCCGTGATCACCGAGATCGCCGCCTCCCGTCTCACGGAGCGGGGCGCGACGCGCGCCGACGACAAGATGTCCGAGGCCGCGATGGAAGACCGTAAGCGCGAGGGGTACTTCTAACATGACCACACCCATCCAGCAGGCCGCCGAGGTGTCGACCACCACGCTGCTTCGCTTCGCCACCGCGGGCTCGGTCGACGACGGCAAGTCCACCCTCGTGGGACGGCTCCTGCACGACTCCAAGTCGGTCCTCACCGACCAGCTGGAGGCCGTGGAGCACGCGTCCCGCAACCGGGGCCAGGAGGCGCCCGACCTGGCGCTGCTGACCGACGGGCTGCGGGCCGAGCGCGAGCAGGGCATCACCATCGATGTCGCCTACCGCTACTTCGCCACGCCTGCCCGCCGGTTCATCCTCGCCGACACCCCGGGCCATGTGCAGTACACCCGCAACATGGTCACCGGCGCCTCGACCGCCGAACTGGCCGTGGTCCTGGTCGACGCCCGTAACGGTGTCGTCGAGCAGACCCGCAGGCACGCCGCCGTCGCCGCGCTCCTGCGCGTCCCGCACGTCGTCCTGGCCGTCAACAAGATGGACCTGGTCGAGTACGCGGAGCCCGTGTTCGCCGCCATCGCCAAGGAGTTCACCGCGTACGCGGCGTCCCTCGGCGTCCCGGAGATCACCGCGATCCCGATCTCCGCACTCGCCGGTGACAACGTCGTGGAGCCCTCCGCCAACATGGACTGGTACGGCGGCCCGACCGTGCTGGAGCACCTGGAGACGGTGCCGGTCAGCCACGACCTCACCGCCTGCCACGCCCGGTTCCCCGTCCAGTACGTCATCCGTCCGCAGACCGCCGAGCACCCCGACTACCGTGGTTACGCGGGCCAGATCGCCGCGGGCGCCTTCCGGGTCGGCGAGTCCGTCACCGTCCTGCCCTCGGGCCGCACCTCGACGATCGCCGGGATCGACGCGCTCGGCGAGAGCGTCGACGTCGCGTGGGCACCGCAGTCCGTCACCATCCGGCTGGCCGACGACATCGACGTCTCGCGCGGTGACCTGCTCGCCCCCGTCGGCGACGCGCCCGCGGTCACCCAGGACGTCGAGGCGACCGTCTGCCACGTGGCCGACCAGCCGCTCTCGGTGGGCCAGCGGGTGCTGCTCAAGCACACCACCCGCACGGTCAAGGCGATCGTCAAGGACATCCCGTCCCGCCTGACCCTGGACGACCTCTCCCAGCACCCCGCGCCGGGGCAGCTGGTCGCCAACGACATCGGCCGGGTCGTCGTGCGCACCGCGGAACCGCTCGCGCTCGACTCGTACGCGGACTCCCGGCGCACCGGCTCGTTCCTGCTGATCGACCCCGCGGACGGCACGACGCTCTCCGCCGGTATGGCGGGTGCCTCGTTCGCCGAGGTGGCCGGGGCCGCGCAGGACGAGACCCCGGCGGGCGACGACGCCGAATGGGACTTCTGATGGGTATCGACGTCTTCTCGACCTTCGCGAAGGAGGGCGGCCGGGTCGGCAGCGGCGCCCTCGGCAGCGGCACGGGCGGGGTCGGGCGATGTGCGTGATGACGTACGCGCACTGCCTGCGCGCCCGCTCGCACCAACCGCACCGCCTGCACCGCCCGTTCAGACGAAGACCTGCCGACTTCCCGGCCACGTCCCCTGACTTCCGAGGGACGTGAGGACCGGGCCGACGAGAGGAAAGCCTCCCGTGTCAGCCCCACGTTCCACCGTCCGCCGCAGCCTCGCCGCTGCCGCCGCCCTGCCGCTGCTCGCCGTGGTGCTCACGGCCTGCGGTTACGGTTCCGAGGCCAAGGACGACGACGCCAAGAAGGCGAACGTCTCCGCCGGCGGCAAGAAGCTCTCCGCGGACAGCGTGAAAATCGGGTACTTCCCGAACCTCACGCACGCCACCGCCCTGGTCGGTATCCAGGAAGGCCTGATCGCCAAGGAGCTCGGCGGCACCGAGGTGAAGCCCTCGACGTTCAACGCGGGCCCCTCCGAGATCGAGGCCCTCAACGCGGGTGCGATCGACATCGGCTTCATCGGCCCCTCCCCCTCCATCAACGGCTTCTCGAAGTCCGAGGGCAAGAGCCTGCGGATCGTCGGCGGTTCGGCCTCCGGCGGCGTCAAGCTGGTCGTGAACCCGAAGAAGATCAAGACCCTGGACGATCTCCGGGGCAAGAAGATCGCCACTCCTCAGCTCGGCAACACCCAGGACGTGGCGTTCCTCAACTGGATCTCCGAGAAGGGCTGGAAGGTCGACGCCCAGAGCGGCAAGGGCGACGTCTCCGTGGTCCGTTCGGACAACAAGGTGACGCCGGACGCCTTCAAGGCCGGCTCCCTCGACGGCGCCTGGGTGCCTGAGCCGACCGCGTCCAAGCTGGTCGCCGAGGGCGGCAAGGTACTCCTCGACGAGTCGTCCCTGTGGCCCGACAACAAGTTCGTGATCACGAACATCATCGTGTCGCAGAAGTTCCTCTCCGAGCACCCCGATGTCGTCGAGGCGGTGCTGCGCGGCACGGTGAACACCAACGCGTGGATCAACGCCAACCCGGACGAGGCGAAGGCCTCGGCCAATGCCGCGCTCAAGGAGCTGAGCGGGAAGCCGCTGGCCCCGGAGGTCCTCGACCCGGCGTGGGAGTCCATCCAGGTCACCGATGACCCGCTGGCCGCGACGCTCGACGCGCAGGCCGAGCACGCGGTGAAGGCGGGTCTCCTGGACAGGACGGACCTGACCGGCATCTACGACCTCAAGCCGCTCAACAAGATCCTGAAGGCCGCGGGCAAGCCCGGGGTCAGCGACGCCGGTCTCGGCGTCAAGTAGCCCGACCGCCCATCCGTATCCAGGATTTCCAGGATTCCCAGGAGGTGACGACCATGGCGACCACCACCCTCACCAAGGCCGAGGACCGTGCGGCGGTCGAGCACGCCGCTCGTATCTCGCACGTCTCGAAGTCCTTCGCAGGACCCACGGGTCAGCAGCTCGTGCTGGACGACATCACGATCGATGTCGCTCCCGGCGAGTTCGTCACCCTCCTGGGAGCCTCCGGGTGCGGTAAATCCACTCTGCTCAATCTGGTGGCAGGACTCGACCGCCCGACCGCGGGGTCCATCGAGACCCCCGGCGGGCGGCCGGCCCTGATGTTCCAGGAGCACGCGCTCTTCCCCTGGCTGACCGCGGGCAAGAACATCGAACTCGCCCTGCGGCTGCGCGGGGTGCCGAAGCAGGAGCGTCGTACGGAGGCCGAACGGCTTCTCGAACTCGTCCGGCTCGGCGGCTCGTTCGGCAAGCGCGTGCATGAACTCTCCGGCGGAATGCGCCAGCGTGTGGCGATGGCCCGCGCCCTCGCCCAGGACAGCCAACTGCTGCTGATGGACGAGCCGTTCGCCGCGCTCGACGCCATCACCCGCGATGTGCTGCACGACGAACTGACCCGGATCTGGCGCGAGACGAACGTCTCCGTCCTCTTCGTCACCCACAACGTGCGCGAGGCGGTGCGGCTCGCCCAGCGGGTCGTACTGCTGTCGTCCCGGCCGGGGCGGATCGCCCGGGAGTGGACGGTCGACATCGAGCAGCCGCGCCGCATCGAGGACACCGCGGTGGCGGAGCTCTCCGTCGAGATCACCGAACAACTGCGTGGGGAGATCCGCCGACATGGCCAGCACTGACACCAAGACCGACGATCTGGCCGGTCTCGAAGCCGGGCTCGACGCGCTGGACGCCGTACAGGTGCGGCGCACCCCGGTGCGCGAGGTCCTGGTCGGCAAGGTCCTGCCGCCGCTCCTCGCGGTGGTGCTGGTGGTGGCGGCCTGGCAGCTGCTGGTCACCGCGCAGGTCACCGAGGACTACAAGCTGCCGCCGCCGTCCGCCGTCTGGGACAGCGCGGTCGACATGTGGCTGCAGGGGACCCTGCTGGAGGTCATCTGGACCAGCGTCTCGCGCGGCCTGCTCGGATTCCTGCTCGCCGTGGCCCTCGGTACACCGCTGGGCCTGCTGGTGGCCCGGGTGAAGTTCGTCCGGTCCGCCATCGGCCCGATCCTGTCCGGGCTCCAGTCCCTGCCCTCCGTGGCGTGGGTGGCGCCGGCCGTGATCTGGCTCGGGCTCAACGACCAGATGATGTACGCGGTGATCCTGCTGGGCGCGGTCCCCTCGATCGCCAACGGTCTGGTCTCCGGAGTCGACCAGGTGCCGCCGCTGTACGTCAGGGCGGGCCGCACGCTCGGCGCGACCGGGCTGCGCGGGACCTGGCACATCGTCCTGCCGGCGGCGCTCCCGGGTTACCTGGCGGGGCTCAAGCAGGGCTGGGCCTTCTCCTGGCGTTCGCTGATGGCGGCCGAGATCATCGCGTCCTCCCCCGATCTGGGCCTGGGACTCGGCCAGTTGCTGGAGAACGGCCGCAACAACTTCGACATGCCGGGGATCTTCCTCGCCATCCTTCTCATCCTGTTCGTCGGTGTCGCGATCGACCTGCTGATCTTCAGTCCGCTGGAGCGGCGGGTCCTGCGCAGCCGCGGCCTCCTCGTGAAGGGCTGAGTCCGCCATGACCTCCCCCGTCCTCCTCGTCGTCGCCCACGGCAGCCGCGATCCGCGGCACGCCGCGACCGTGCACGCGCTCACCGAGCGGGTACGGGCGCTGCGTCCTGGGCTGCGCGTGGAGACGGGCTTCCTGGAGTTCAACGCGCCGTCCGTGCCCAGGCTCCTTGAAGGCCTGGCCGCGGAGGGTACGGAGGATGTCGTCACCCTGCCGCTGCTCCTCACCCGGGCCTTCCACGCCAAGACCGACATCCCGTCGGTGCTGCGCGAGGCCCGGACACGCCTGCCGCGGCTGCGTGTCCGGCAGGCGGAGGTCCTGGGCCCTTCGCCGCTGCTGAACTCGGCACTGGAACAGCGGTTGCACGAAGCCGGGGTCTCCCCCGGCGACAAGGGCTCGACCGGGCTCGTCCTGGCATCGGCGGGTTCCACTGACCCGGAGGCGATCGCAGTGATCGCTGAAATCGCGCGGGAGCTGCGGCACACCGGTTGGTGCGCCGTGCGGCCTGCGTTCGCCTCCGCATCTCTTCCCCGCACCGCCGACGCGGTGCGGGCCCTGCGGGCGGACGGGGTGCGCCGCGTCGCGGTCGCCCCGTACGTCATCGCGCCCGGGCGCTTGCCGGACCGGATCGCCGCGGGTGCGGCGGAGGCCGGCGCGGATGTGCTCGCCGGAGTCCTGGGGGCCGCACCGGAACTGGCCCGGCTGCTGGTGGACCGCTACGACGAAGCGCGGGCCGAACGGCGGACGGCGCTCAGCGCCTAGGGCCTGGTCCGGTTGGCGGGGGCGTGGGTATGTCGCGGTGGCAGGTGAGGCAGGCGCCGGGGTCCAGTGCGTGTCCGGACTCCAACTCAACGCACATGGACGCGACCTGACGATCGTTCACAAGATCTCGAGCACCACCGAACCCGGCAGACACACACCACCACGACCAGCCTGACCACGCACTACTGGGCGCGGGCGGGAATGTGTGCACAGGTCGGAAGGGGAACGTCGTGCCCACCAGACCATGCACCCGGCACGATGCCCTGGCATATGCGCAAGAGTGGCTGGAAACGCACGCCTCACGGCTGATAATTACGCTCTCGACGGGACATCGCGGCGCCCGGCCAGCCATCACGTGATCCAGATCACCGATCGATCCCCCCACGAGGTGCGCCCCATAGCGGTGACGTTGTGTCAGTTCATCCTGCATTGGCACCTGCTAGCTTCTGGCTCTCCGCCTCCATGGAACGAAAGAGAATCTGATGAACATCAAGCGCCTCGTCGCATCCAGCGGCATAGCCCTGGCCCTCACCGGATCGATGCTCACCTTCGCGGCCCCGGCCAACGCCGTCATCGGCTGCGAGGACTACCACGCCTGCCTGTACTACAACTCCGACTACAAGGGGGCCATGTACAAGCAGGAGTACAACGTCCCGGACTACTACAACCGGTACTTCGAAACCAGCCTCGCGGGCAGCAACGGCAACGGTGTCGTGGTCAAGAACAACGCCGCTTCCGTGGACAACTGGGACAGAGTCAGCCGGATCCGGGTCTACTACAACTCGAACTACAACGGCTCGTACGCCTACCAGACCATCGCGGCGAACGGAAAGGCGAACCTCAACAGCACGATGAAGAACAACAACGCCTCCGGGATGTTCATCGACTACGGCAACAAGTAACTCACCGACACGAGAGGGGCATTCCGGCCGTCCGAATCCGGTGGCATCCGGCGGAGTGCCCCCCGTATGCCTTCGCCCCGGATCTCAGCCTTCAAAGGAAACCGACGCTCATGGGAACGTCCCTCTCCCGAACCTTTTCGGCCGCCCTCACGGCCTCGCTCGCGGCGGCCCTGCTCGCCGGCTGCGGCAGCCCCTCAGGGGGCAGGAGCGCGAAGGCCACGGACGTTCCCGCCACCCCTGCCGAGATATCGGAGATCACCACGGCGGTGATCGAACCCGTACCCGTGGAGGCCTATCTGCTCACCGAGGAGCAGTGGACCATGCTCGGGAGGGCCGAGCACGCGCTGCGCGTGCGCTGCATGGAGCGCTTCGGATTCCCGTACGAGGAACCCTTGCCGGTCGGTGAGCCCTCGGGCCAGACCATCTCCCAGTACCGCTACGGCAAGTTGGACCCCGCGAAGACCGCCGTCCACGGGTACCGGATGCCCGGCGCCCCCTCCTCCGCCGGCGGTACGGATGCCGGAGCGACCACGGCCAAGGAGCGACGGAAGAAGCCCACCGCGGCCGAGCGGATGGTTCTCAGCGGCACCGCCGACCTCACGGCGAAGAGCGGAAGGGGCGGCCAGAACGTCAACGGCGGGACGGTGCCCGACGGGGGCTGCGTCGGCGAGGCGCAGCGGAAGCTGGGCGACTACGGGGACGCCCAGATCGCCAACGACGTGAACCTCGGCAGCTTCGGCAAGTCGCTCCAGGACGGGCGGGTGATCGCGGTGTTCGCCAAGTGGTCGCGCTGCATGGCGGAGAGCGGTTACCACTACCAGACCCCGATGGAAGCCTCCGAGGACGAGAAGTGGCTCGGCGAAACGGCCTCCGCCGAGGAGAAGACCGTCGCCACCGCGGACGCCCGGTGCAAGATCAAGAACAATGTCGCGGGGGTCTGGTACGCCGTCGACGTCGCCTACCAGAAGCAGGCCATCGAGGAGCACGCCGAGGAACTCGACCAGGTACGGAAGGGCATCGACGGGCAGCTGAAGGCCGCCGCCGAAGTCCTGGGAGACTGACGGACCCCACGGTGGCTGTGTGAGCGCGATCGCGTCGACGGCGATGAACTCGCCGGCTGCGGACGGGGCCCGGCCCGCCGGACGCGAGGCCGGGCCCCGTTTCTCGGGGAACCGCTCAGTGCGCAGCCTCTGCGGGGGTGTGGTGCCGGCCGACCGGGATGACGAGCGGGGTGCCGCTGACCGGGTCCGTGGTGACCTGGCAGCGCAGCCCGAAGACGTCCTCCACCGTGTCGGCCGTGATGACCTCGGCGGGTGCCCCCTCGGCCACGATGCGGCCCGCTTTCATGGCGATGACGTGGTCCGCGTACCGGCAGGCCTGGTTGAGGTCGTGCAGCACCATCACGACGGTGCGTCCCTCGCGGCGGTTGAGGTCGGTGACCAGGTCGAGCACGTCGATCTGGTGGGCCAGGTCGAGGTAGGTCGTCGGCTCGTCGAGGAGCAGGACCGGGGTGCCCTGGGCGACGGCCATCGCGATCCAGGCCCGCTGGCGCTGTCCGCCGGAGAGTTCGTCGACGGCGCGGTCGGCCAGGTCGGTGGTGCCGGTGGCCTCCAGGGCGTCGTGCACGGCCTGTTCGTCGGCCTTGGTCCACTGCCGCCACCACGTCTGGTGCGGGGAACGCCCCCGGTTGACCAGGTCGATGACGGTCAGGCCCTCGGGGGCGACGGGTGACTGCGGGAGGATGCCGAGCTGCTGGGCGAGTTCCCGGGTGGGGATGGAGTGCAGGGCGCGGCCGTCCAGCCGGACGGCTCCCTGGCGCGGGGCGAGCAGCCGGGCCAGCGCCCTGAGCAGGGTGGACTTGCCGCAGGCGTTGGCGCCGACGATGGCGGTGACCCGGCCGGGCGGCACGGCCAGGTCGAGGCCGGTGACGACGGGACGGTCGTCGTAGCCCAGGTGCAGGCCCTCGGCCCGGAGGTCGGGTTCGGCGTTGGACATCGGTTCAGCCTCCTGAGCCCGCGCGGTTGACGCGGATGAGCAGCCACAGCAGTACCGGGGCGCCGAGCACACCGGTGACGATCCCCACGGGCAGTTCGGTGCCGGGGATCACTTCACGCGCGACGACGTCGGACGCGAGGACGACGAGGGCGCCGGTGAGTCCGGCGGCCAGGGGCGGCGGCCAGGCCGTGCGGCACAGGCGCTGGGCGATCTGGGGTGCGGCGAGCGCGACGAACGCGATGGGTCCTGCGGCGGCCGTCGCGAAGGCCACCAGGCCGACGCCGGTGAGCAGGACGACGAGCCGCACGGTCTGTACGCGGGTGCCGAGCCCGGTCGCGACGTCGTCGCCGAGCTGGAGCGTGCGCATCAGGCGGCCGATCAGCAGGGCGGCGGGCACCAGCACGACCAGGGCTGCGGCGAGTGGTCCCGCCTGCTGCCAGTCACGGCCGTTGAGGTTGCCGACGAGCCAGCCGAGGGCCTCCTGCGCCTGGAATCTGCCGCCCCGCGCCAGGAGGAAGTCGGTGACGCTGAGGCAGATCCAGGACACGCCGATGCCGACCAGGATGATCCGGTAGCCGGTGGTTCCGCGCCGCCAGGCGAGCCCGTACACGAGGAGGGCGCTGGTCAGGGCGCCGAGGAGGCCGAGGGCCTGGGTGCCGAGCCCGAAGTCCCAGCCGAGGACGATGCCCGCCACCACGGCGGTCCCCGCGCCCTGGGTGAGGCCGATCATGTCGGGGCTGGCCAGCGGGTTGCGGGTCATGGTCTGGAACAGGGCGCCGGACATCCCGAACGCGACACCGGCCAGCAGTCCCACCATGGCCCGGGGCAGCCGCAGTTCCTGGACGACGAGCAGCGTGCCCGCGTCGCCCGATCCCAGCAGCGCGCGGGCGACGTCGGTGAGGGGGATGCCGTACTCGCCGACCGACACGTCCCAGCACAGGGCGAGGAACACGGCGACGGCGAGGACGGCGGTCACCGCGAGCTGCCGGGGGTGCAGGACGCCGGAGACGGGCGGCACGGCCAGTCGGAACGGCCGCCCGCCGACGGGAACACGCGGCGCGGGAAGGGTCTTGGGGGTCATGGTCATACCTCCGCGAGCTTGCGCCGGCGGACCAGGGCGATGAAGAACGGTCCGCCGATGAAGGCGACGATGATTCCGGCCTGTACCTCGACGGGCCTGGCGATCACCCGTCCGAGGATGTCGGCGGCGAGCAGCAGACCGGCGGCGAGCGCGGCGGACAGGGGCAGCAGGGCGCGGTGGTCGGGGCCGATCCCGGCGTACTGGGCGAGGACCCGTGCGACGTGCGGGACGACGAGGCCGATGAAGACGACGGGGCCGATGACCGCGACGGCGGCGCCCGTGAGCAGGGTGATGGCCAGCACGCCCTGGAGCCGGACGAGGCCGAGCCTGCGGCCCAGCGAGGCGGCGACGTCGTCGCCGAGGGCGAGGCTGTTGAGGGCGGGGGCGCTCGCCAGCGCGAGCAGGGCGCCGACGCCGAGGAAGGGCATGATGCTCAGGACGGTGGAGGCTTCCTGGTCGGCGAGCGAGCCGGCCGACCAGAACCGGAAGCGGTCCAGCGCGTCGGGGTCGGTCAGGACGACGGCGCTCGTCAGCGAGGACAGTACGAAGGTCACCGAGATTCCGGCGAGCGCCAGTTTCACCGGGGTGGGCCCTGAACGTCCCATCCGCCCCAGCAGATAGACCACGACGCTCGCGGCCATGGCCCCGGCGAACGCGAACCAGATGTAGCCGAACAGCGAGCCGATCCCGGCCACCCCGGCGGCGAGCACGATGGCGAACGCCGCTCCGGCGCTCACCCCGAGGATGCCGGGGTCGGCGAGCGGATTGCGGGTCAGCGCCTGCATGACACACCCGGACAGGCCGAGCGCGGCACCCGCCGCGAGCCCGAGTGCCGTACGGGGGACGCGCACCGACCAGATGATGTCCTCGGTCCTGGCGCTCTCCGGGTGGCCGGTCAGGGCGCCGATCACCTGGCCGGGCGGGATGTGGAGGGCCCCGAGACCGATCGACAGCAGGACGAGCACCACCAGCGCGGCGGCGAGCAGAGCCACGAGCAGGGCGGGGCGCCATCGGGCGGTGCGGGTCACGGGGCTTGCTCCACGGTCCGGTTCCTCACGGGCGGGGTCTGGTCGGATGCTGTTGGTGATCCGGCCCGTCAGGAGGCGGGCGCGGAGACCTTGGTGGCGGGCTTTCCGTCGACGGCCGCGGACAGCAGGGGCGCCAGCCGGTCGACGGTGTACGGGAGACTGAGCGGGCTCACGAACGAGATCGCGTTGCCGAAGTCGCTGTTGGAGTTCACCAGCACCTCGCGCTCCTCCTTGGCCACCAACAGGTCGCCGTAGAGCGGGTCGGCGTGCAGCTTCTTCCCGTCCTTGGCCACGTCGGTGACGAGCCAGACGATGGCGTCGGTGTCCAGGAGGTCGGTGCGTTCCTTGCTGATGTTGGCGCCGAACGCGTCACCGATGACCTTGTCGAGGTCGGCGGGGAGGGCGAAGCCGAGGGAGTTCAGGAGACGTGAGCGGTTGTCCTGGGTCCCGTAGACGAACGTGCCCTCGTACGGGGTGGCCATGACGGCGCTCGCGCCCTTGAACTCGGGGTGTTCGGCCGCGGCGTCCGTGATGTGCTTCTCGGTCTTCGCGACGAGCTCCGTGGCTTCGTCGGCCTTGCCGAGGGCGCTGCCGATCGTCTCGGTCTGGTCCTGCCAGGAAATGCCGTAGTCCGGGGCGTCCTTGGGCTGGGCGACGACCGGGGCGATCTTGGAGAGGGTGCGGTACTGGTCCTTGGTGAGGCCGGAGTAGAGGGCCAGGATGAGGTCGGGGTTCAGCGAGGCGATCTTCTCGACCTGCGGTCCGGTGCCGGTGTCCTTGAGGACGGTGGGCGCCTTCTTGCCGCCGAGCGCGTCCTTGGCCCAGGGGCCGACGGCGCCCGGGTAGCCGCCGAGCCATTCGGTGGTGCCGACGGGGACCGTGCCGAGGGCGAGGACCGCGTCCTGGTCGGAGAGGCCCACGGTCACGACGCGCTGGGGCGTGGACTTCACGGTCGTGCTGCCGTACTTGTGCGCCAGGGTGACCGGGAAGGCGCCCTTCTTCGCCGGGCTGCCGCCGGCCGCCTGGTCGCTGTCGCTGTCGCCGGAGCCGCAGGCGGCCACCGAGAACATCAGCAGGGCGGACGCGGCCACGGCGGTCAGCCGGGTGCGCTGGAACAAGCGGAACATGACGGAGTCCTTCTGTGAGGTGCCGGGGGACGGGCGGGGCGGGGAACTCGGGGTTCTCAGGGGTGGGGTGCGGTCCGGCTGCCGGACCAGGCCCGCCACAGGGCGGCGTACGGCCCGCCCGCGTCACGGAGTTCGGTGTGGGTGCCGCTCTCGACGACCCGGCCGCCGTCGAGCACGACGACGCGGTCGGCGGCCACGGCCTGGGTGAGCCGGTGGGCGACGACGAGCGCGGTCCGTCCGGCCAGGGCCTGTCGTGCGGAGCGCTCCAGGTCGCGGGCGCCCGCGCTGCCCGCCTCGGCGGTGGCTTCGTCCAGTACGGCGACCGGTGGGTCGGCCAGGACGAGCCGGGCGAGGGCGAGTTGCTGGGCGCGGGCCGCGTCGAGGCGGTGGCCGCCTTCGCCGACGACCGTGCCGAGCCCGTCGGGCAGGGCCTCGGCCCAGGCCAGGGCGTGCACCGTGGACAGCGCGGTGCGCAGTTCGGCGTCGGTGGCGGCGGGGCGGGCGAGGCGGAGGTCCTCGGCGAGGGTGCCGGTGAAGACGTGGACCTCCTGGGTGACCAGGACGACGGAGGGGCCGTCAGCGGTGTCCGCGATGTGGACGGTGCCTTCGGTGGGCCGCTGTACGCCTGCCACCAGCCGGGCCAGCGTGGACTTCCCGGCCCCGCTGGTGCCGACCAGGGCGACGTGTTCGCCGGGTGCCAGGGTCAGCGACACCTGGTGCAGTACGGGGCGGCCGGTGCCGTAGGCGTGGCTGACCGCGTCGACGGTGACGGCCGCCGCACCGGCGTGTGCCGTCCGCTGGCGGGGGAGGGAGGCGGACTGCGGGGTGTCCGGCGTCTCCGAGTCGCCGGGATCGGTCACGCCGACCAGCCTGGCGAGTCCGGCAGCCGCCGACTGTGCGTCGTCGAGCAGCACGAGCGCGGCGTTGACCGGCCCGAACAGGCTGTGGAAGTAGAGGGCCGCCGCGGTGGCCGTGCCCACCGAAACGGCGCCGTCGCCGACCAGGAAGAACCCGGTGACCAGGACCGCCGCGAGGCCGAGGTACTCGGCGATGTGGAGGCGCCCGTAGAAGCCCAGCACCAGGTGGACGGCGCGCATCGTCAGTGCGACGGCGGCCCCGGAGCGTTCGGCCGCCCGCTCGGTGTGCTGCCGCTCCAGCCGGTGGCCCCGTACGGTCGTCGCGCCGCCGATGGTCTCCAGGAGCTGTTGCTGCTGGGCCCCGTTGGCCACGCGATGGTCGGCGTACAGGGTGACGGCGCGGCGCACGTACCAGCGGGCGGTGAGTGCCTGTACGGGTACGGCGAGGAGCGCCGCGAGCAGGAAGCGGATGTCCAGCAGGGCCAGCGCGCCGAGGGTGAGGACGATCGCGAGGACCGAGCGGGCCAGTTCGGGCAGGGCCGAGCGGACGGCTTCGGCGACCCGGTTGACGTCGCCTGTGACGCGGGCGGTGAGGTCGCCCGCCCCGGCACGTTCCAGCCGGTCGGCGGGGAGCGTGAGGACGCGTTCGACGAACTGCTCGCGCAGCCGGGCCAGTACGGTCTCGCCGAGGCGGGCCACCTGGGTCAGCCCGACCGTCGTGGTGACGCCCTGGACGACCGCGACCACGACGAGCAGGAGCACCGGCACGGTGAGCGCGGCCGAGGGGCGGCCGTCGGCGACGACGTCGACGATGTGGCCGAGGAGCGGCTGGACGAGGAGGCCCACGGCGGTGGCGGCGACGAGGACGCCGAGTGCGACGGCGGCCCTGCCCCGGTCGGGCCGTACGAGGGTGCGCAGCGCGGCCCGGGTGCGGGCGGCGGAGGCTACGGGCAGGAGTTCCCTGCTGTCGGTGGGCTGGGTCATGTGAGCACCGTTCCGCGGTAGACGGGGTTGTCGCGGACCAGGTCCTCGTGGGTGGCGCGGGCCGTGATCGTGCCGCCGTCGATGAGGACGACGCGGTCGGTGGCGGCGAGCAGGGCGGGGCTGCTGGTGACGAGCACGGTGGTGCGGCCGGTGCGGGCGGTGCGGATGCCGGTGGCTATCCGGGCCTCGGTCGCGGCGTCCACCGCGGTGGTCGGGTCGTGGACGACCAGGACGGGGCGGTCGGCGGCCAGGGCCCGGGCGAGGGCGACGCGTTGGCGCTGGCCGCCTGAGAGGGCCCGGCCGCGTTCGCCGACCTGGGCGGCGGTGCCGCCCGGCAGGGCCGCGGCGACCTCGTCCGCGGCGGCTGCCGTCATCGCGGGGTGCGGGTCGGCTCCCGGGGGCGCGGCGGCGGTGACGTTGTCCAGGAGGGTGCCGTCGAAGAGCTGCGCGTCGTGTTCGGCCACCAGGAGCGCGGAGCGCAGGGCGTCCGGGTCCAGGGCGGTGAGGGGGATACCGTCGAGTTCGACGGTTCCGGCCGCCGGGTCGCCGCGCCGGGCCAGGCAGTTGAGGAGTGCGGCGGCGTGGCCGGGGTCGGTGACGACGACGCCGAGGTGTTCGCCGGGCGGGACGGTGAGGTCGAGTCCGGTGAGTCCGGCGTGGGAGAGTCCGCGCAGCCGCAGCTCTCCGCGTACGGGTGCCGGCACTGTCCCGGTGCCGCCGGTGGACTCCCCGGGTGCGGCCAGCACATCGGCGATCCGGGCCGCGGACGCCCGTCCCTTGGCGAACTCGGCGCCGACCCAGGCCAGCATGCCGACAGGACCGGGCAGGAAGAGGGCGAGGCCGACGGCGGAGACGAGGGCGCCGAGGCCGATGGAGTCGCTGAGGACGAGGCGGGCGCCGACGAGCGCGACCAGCGCGATGAAGGTGCCGGTGAGCGTCAGCATCAGACCGCTCTGGAGGGCTTCGGCGCGGGCGGCGCGCACGTTGGCCGCCATGGATGCCTGGCTGGTGTGCCGGTAGCGGTCGACCGCGGCCCGTTCCGCTCGCAGGCCCTTGAGTACGCGGACGCCCGCCACGAGGTCGGCGGCGACTCCGGACGCGTGCGCGGCCCGTTCCTGTTCGGCCTCGCTTCGGTGTTCCAGGGGCCGGGCGAGGAAGTGGCCGAGCGCCATCAGGACCGGGGCGCCCAGCAGGACGAGCAGCCCGAGCGGTACGGAGGCCCGCAGCAGGAGCACCGCGCCCGCGACGACGCCGACGACGGCCGCGATCCCGAGGGTCAGTGCCATGTTCACCGCGCCCACCCGGCGGGCGTCCTCGGTGGCTACGTTCACCAGGGCGCCGGGCGGTCGTCCGGCCTCCGCCCCGCCGTGCGGCGCCAGTACGCGGCGTACGACATCCAGGCGCAGCAGGTGCGCCGCCTGTTCGGCGGCCCGCTCACCGGCCCGGGCGCCGAAGCGGAATCCGAACGAGAGCATGGCGTAGACGAGCGCGAGGACGACGAGCCAGCCCGCGAGCGCCCCGCCGTCCGGGCGGACGACGGCACGGTCGACGACGAGACCGATCAGCACCGGGACGAGTGCCTCACCCGTCTGGTGGGCCGCGCCGAGCACCGAGCCGACGACTACGTCCCTGCGCTGCCCCATGACAGCGCGGCGGATGATGCCGCGCCCGGGTATGTCAGCCCCCACTCGCCGCCCCCTCGAAATCTCCGGAGCGTCGGAAACGAGACTCCCGACCGCGCACCTCCAGCCAAAACGAAGGCAAGGCTAACCTAAACCTTGTGCGGCGGGGAGGAGGGGGTCAGATCTCGGCGAACGGATCGTCGACGTACGGCGTGGCCTGGTGGAAGAAGAGCAGCCAGCCGCCCTCGGTCCTTCGCCACAGGGAACTGCGGTGGGAGTGCAGCCCCTTGGACTCCGTATCGAAGGTGAGATGTACGAGGTCGGCGGAGAGCTCGACACCCCGCATCCGTGACGCCGTCAGCGGGCCGGGGCCCGGGGCGTCGACCGCGGTCAGCGCGGCGATGATCGAGTCCCGGTTCCAGAGCCGGCCGCTGGTGCCGATCTCGCGGAACTCGGGGTGGAGCAGCGAGACAAGGAGTTGCGCGGAGGCACGGACCACCGGGTCGAGGAGCCGCAGCTCTCCGTCGATGGCTGCGGCCACGGCGGACGACGGTTCAGTCACGTGTCATCTCCCACAGGTTCCGCTCCCACTGGTTCCGCTCCACCGGCTTCCACGGGGAAACCGTGTACGTCGTGGTCATGGCCACACCATAGGACGATGCTCCCGGGCCGAGCGACCGCCGCGCCCCGTGGGGGAGGGCGCGGC